>CAXBRK010000046.1:0-14593 GCA_963978155.1 uncultured Phycisphaera sp.
GGGCTTCGGGCGGATCCTTGTGGCGAGCTCTTCCCCAGACGTTGCGTGATCAACGGGTGGAAGAGGTGGTTCCGAGTGTCGAACGATGGAGGCAGGATTTGTTTCGCCGGTTGGCCGAGGAGGATGGGCGACCAGTTGAGGAGTTGTACGCGCGGGCCGAGGAGATCGTGTCCCAAGTTGAGCGTGCACAGGCTTCTTTTGTGCGGCGACAGCGTGCCAAATACGAGGAACGGTTCGGGACGCCACCGGCAGGATGGTCTCCAGGACAGATTCGTGAGCGGACACTGTCCTACGCGTTGCTGCAGGCCGACCAACAGGTCGGATTTGCTTTTGAGCAGTGGGCCGAACAGGCACGGAACGCTTTTCGTGAAGTCAACATCGATTTGGATGATCTCGTTGAGGTTCGTTCCCGCGATGAGCGTCAATACCCTTCGGCTTCGATCGAAGTGGAACTAGCCAACAGCAGCTTCCCAACATCCCTTCAGCAATTTGGTGGCCGATACACCGTCGAAGGATGTGCATCTGATCTTCTGGGTTCACTCGGGGATGTGGGCGCTGAACACATTGAACAGCGTGCTTTTGGTCTCCAAAACGCAGAAGCTCTTGGGGGATACCGGGTGGGTGACGAGGTGGGGGTTCGTGGAATCGAAGCCGCACAAGAGGCCAACCTGCGGGGGTCTTTGGGATTTGTGAAACGGTCTGCCGTCGGCGGGGTGGAAGCAGAGACCGTTGAACCTCAGCCGGGGCAAGACATTCATCTTCATCTGGACATCGAATGGCAAGCCGTGGCCGAATCATTGCTGGATCCTGCCCTTGGTCTTTGCCAAGCCCAAGCCAATCAGAAAGGGACTCTGCCCGCCGGGACCCCGTTGGCCGGGTCGTTGGTGTTGGTTGAGTTGTCCACCGGCAATGTTCAAGTGGCCGCCGGGCGTCCCATCGCCACCGAAGTTGACGGTCCGACGTGGCGTCGCGGAGGGGTGGTCCGGGCCACCGAAGCCATCCTTGCCCCCGGTTCTATTGTGAAGCCATTCTTGTTGGTGGCGGGGTTGTCCGAAGGCAAGGTTCGGGCCAACGAACAAATCAATTGCCAGGGGTATTTCTTCCCTGAAAAACGCGATAGATTTCGCTGCTGGATTGCCAACCGCAACGCGCGGGAGCATGGCCCACTGGATGCCGCTGATGCGCTCGCACACAGTTGCAATATTTATTTTTACGAGGTGGGGCGTCGGCTTGGTCTCGAAACCGAAGCCTCGTGGCTTCGTCGGTTTGGTTTTGGTGAGCGTCCTGAGGTCGGACTCTTGTACGAACGTGAACTCGACCGGGGCCCTGTGTTCTTGGGGGAGACGTCCGGCCGGATTCCAGATCCCGCCTCCATCCCCCGTGGGCAACGTGTGTCGGAAGCCATGTCCAGTGCCATCGGACAATCGGCCTTGGTGTGCTCGCCGCTTCAAGCTGCCATTGCCTACGCCCGCCTGGGAGCGCGGGGCGCCTTGCCTCATCCGGAATTGGTGGCAACTGGGAACCCTCGTCCCGTTGGAGAAGCGCTTCCGGATGCGGTCATCGATCCCGTCTTGGTTGGCTTGCGTCGTGTGCTGTCGGAGCGGTACGGGACCGGACGCGATATCGAAGAGGTCCCCGGCTGCACGATTTTGGGGAAGACGGGCACGGCGGAGGCTCCTCCGATCAGCATCGGGGGGGTGCAGAAAAATGATGGCACCCACGCTTGGTTCGCCGGTCTGATTGGTCCCGAAGGACAGGCGCCCACCCACTCGTTTGTGTCTGTGGTGGAATACGGCGGTTCCGGAGGTCGGACCGCCGGTCCCTTGGCCACGGCCTTCTTGCGGGAATTGGCCCGTCGCGGTGCCTTTGGGGAGCCAACATCATGAGATGGTTCGCCATGGTGCTGGTCTTGGTTCCGGCGTTCCTTCTTTCGTTGCTTGGGCTTTCGGCCATTGCCACGGTAGGAGACGCTGGTCGAAGTTTGGCCAACTGGAAGCAGCAGGCTTTTTTCCTGCCCTTGGGGTTGGTCGGCGCCACGATCGCAGCCTGCGTGCCGCTGCATCTGCTGCGAAAGCATGCGGGACTTCTGGGGTTGCTGGTGGCTGGACTTTTGGTGTTGCTGCTGCTTCCCGGAGTTCCTGAATCCTTGGTCCGTCCTCGCAACGGGGCACGGCGGTGGATCAGTTTGGTGGTGTTTGATTTGCAGCCTTCAGAGTTGGCCCGGGTGGCGTGGTGCTTGTTGATGGCCCGGCTGCTGTATGCCGGCGACGCGCACCGGCGGTTGTCCGGGTTGCTTCGTCCGGTGGCACTGACGGCAATCGCCGGCGGTTTGATCGTGGTGGAGCCCGATCTCGGAACCACTCTGCTCTTTGTCCCTGCCTTCGTCACCATCCTGATCGCCGCTGGAGGTCGAATTCGTCATCTGTTGATGTTCCTCGTGCCGGCGGCTTTGATTCCCGTGTTGTTGATTGGGGGCATGTTGCTCGCCCCCGAGGCGGGAGAGGCTCGGTTGTCGCAGGTTCTCAAGCCGCACCAAGTCGACCGGATCGTGGCCTACACCGCTCAACTCCGAGGTGATCCAAGGTACGACGATGACATTGGCTATCAAGCGGCGAAAGCTTTGCTGGCCACGGCCTCGGGAGGGGTGACGGGGTTGGGTCGTGAAGGAGCGGCTCGGGCGGTGCGATTGTCTGGTCTTCCCGAAGCCCACAACGACATGGTGTTTGCGGTTTTGGTGGCCCAGCATGGCGCGCTGGGAGCGGTGGTGGTGTTGGGTTTGTATGTCGCCTTCGGGATTGGGGGCTTGTTGATTGCTCGCTCGTGCGCGCACCCGTTTGGGCGGCTGGTGGCAGTGGGGATCACCACCATGTTGGTCTCGCAAGCCTTGGTGCACGCCTCCATGACACTGGGGTTGCTCCCGATCACCGGAATCACCTTGCCACTCGTGAGTTACGGGGGATCGAGCTTGGTCACCACGTGGGGGATGATCGGCGTTCTGGTCGGTTTGGCCATGACCCCCTCGGGACGCAAGCAGGAAGAGCGGTGGGACTTCGCGTTCGGAAGCAACCCGTCGTAGCATCACCAAGAATGCGTTTGTCGAGGTTGCTTTCAGAGGTTCCAGGGATCCAACTTCCCGAGGGGGATGATCCGGTCATCCAAGGGGTGACCGACGATTCCAGAAAAGTTGGTGCAGGTTGGTTGTTCGTGGCTCGGCGGGGCCAGAACGTCGATGGGCATCAGTACATCCCCAGTGTCTTGGCGGCGGGCGCTTCGGCTTTGGTGGTCGAAGAAGCGGTGGAGACACGAAAAGGGGTGGTCACCATCTTGGCCGAAGATGCTTCGGTCGCGTTGGCCCATTTGTGTGAAGCGTGGTGCGAACACCCCACCCGAGAATTGGATCTGGTCGGCGTCACCGGCACGAATGGGAAGACCACGGTGACTTGGTTGATCCATCAACTGGTGCGTCACGGTGGCATTGATTCAGGGTTGGTGGGGACCGTCGGTATCCAGACCGGCCGCTTGCCGGCCATTCAACCAGCAACGATGACCACGCCGCCCGCGCCCGAATTGAGTGCTTTGTTGGCGGACATGGTGGACGCGAACTGCAAAGCATGTTTGATGGAGGTTTCTTCCCATGCTTTGGATCAACGCCGGGTTGATGCGTTGCAATTTTCGGTGGCGGTTTTTACCAATCTGACCGGTGACCATCTGGATTACCACCAAGACATGGCGAACTACGCGGCGGCCAAAGCCAGGTTGTTTGAGCTGTTGGACGAAGATGGCACCGCCATCGTCAATATTGATGACCAAGCCGCCGAGATCATGATCGGTGCGACCAAAGCCAAGAATCTGATTCGGGTCAGCACCCAGTCTGCCCCCGGTGCTGATCTCACAGCCGAAGTGCGATGTGAACATGCTGATGGCACCGAAATCGTGCTGACCGGTCTTGGATTTGACGGCGCGGTGGTGACGGTTCCGCTTCCCGGTCGACACAACGTTCAGAATGTGCTGTGCAGTGTGGCCGCGGCTTGCGGTCTCGGTCTCACGGTCCAGCAGATCTTGCCCGCATTGCAAGTTCTTCGGGCTCCCCCCGGTCGTCTGGAGCCCGTGGAAGACCCGGCTGATGAAGTGAAGGCTTTTGTGGACTATGCCCATACGGATGATGCGTTGTGTCAGGTGCTGACGGCCATGCGTCCTGCGGTGCCTGAGGGCGCACAATTGCACGTGTTGTTCGGATGCGGGGGTGACCGCGATCGTTCGAAGCGTCCACGCATGGCCCAAGTGGCCACGGCTTTGGCCGACCGGGTCATGGTGACCAGTGACAATCCGCGAACGGAAAATCCGGAAGCCATCATCCAAGACATTTTGGCGGGGATTCCTGCATCCGCCCAAGCCCACGTTGAACACGAGGTTGAGCGGGGCCGGGCCATCCGACAGGCGGTGGCAGCCATGAAGCAGAACGACGTCTTGATTGTTGCGGGCAAGGGCCACGAGGATTACCAAATTCTGGGGACGCACCGCATCGCGTTTGACGATCGCAGCCATGTTGCCGAAGCGCTTCGCTACCGCGCTGAGGGAGGGTGTTGAGGTGTTGAATGGTGCGTTGGCCGCAGAGGCAACCGGGGGTATTTGGACTGGTAACGCGCCCGATTTTTCTTCTTTGTCAACCGACACCCGAGAGATCAAACCAGGACAGTGGTTTTTGGCTTTGAAGGGTGAGCGATTTGACGCCCATGATCATGTCGAGCAAGCCGTGGCCCTTGGCGCCAGCGCGCTCATTGTGGCCAGAGGTGTGCAGCCCTCATGTCCGCAGTTGGTCGTTCCGGACACTAGAGTTGCTCTGGGGCAACTGGCGGCCGCCCACCGGGCGGGGTGGTCTGGCTTCTCCGCCGCCGTCACGGGCTCGTGTGGAAAGACCACCACCAAACGTCTCTTGGCAGCGGGATTTCGGTGCCGGGGCGTGGGGGTGGAGAGTGCAAAAAGTTTCAACAACGACATCGGCGTGCCTCGCACGTTGTTGGAGCTGAGACGGGATCACGGCTGGCTCGCGGCTGAGGTTGGGATGAGCGCTCCCGGTGAAATTGCCCCTCTGGCACGAATGGTCGCCCCCGATGCCGCCATCCTGACCATGGTGGGACAAGCCCACGCCGGTGCTTTTGATTCGCTGGACGGCGTACGGCAAGAAAAGCTTGAACTCCTTCGTGCGCTGGGACCGGGTGGGTTGGCGGTGTTGCCCGAAGGACTCCCGGCCGATCTCCCCACAGGGGTGCGGGTGGTCCGGTTTGGTTCGGCCGGTGATGTGGTCTGGGAAGCGGGCCCGTGGGAAGACCAGCGGCGTACGGGCATGATCGATGGTCACCCGTGCCGTCTGCGGTTGGCGGGAAGGCACGATGTGGGCAATGCCGCGGCGGCCTATGCGGTGCTTCGTGAATTTGGGATCTCTGCGACGGACGCCTTGGAAGCCATGGAGTCCGTGGCTCCGGAGGCCATGCGTTTGACGCCACGGCAGTGTGGCCAGGCCGTGGTTTGGAACGATGCATACAACGCCAATCCGGAGTCCATCCGGGCGGCGATGGCAGCGTTTACCGACTTGGTGGAGCCAGATCGTTCCAGGGTGTTGGTGCTGGGGGAAGTGCTGGAGCTGGGAGAATGGTCAGAACAAGCCCACCAAGAGTTGGGGGTGAGCATCGCGCAATCCCATGCGGCTGACCCCTTCCAGGAAATCTTCTTGGTGGGGGATGCCTTTTCGTCCACGGCTGCGCATCTTTGCGCTGATGGTTTGCCGGTGCGGCATGCCAGGGAGGCGCTGTCCCTCCAGGAGCAGTTCCGCTCGATGCTGGAGCATCCCGTGGCGGTCTTGATGAAGGGCTCGCGGGGGACAGGTCTCGAACGACTTCTTCCTTCGGCTGGAGAGGAACCCCTCTCGGGGTCGATGGGGTAAACAGCAAGATGTTGTTTCTGTTGTCACTCAAATGCATTGACGCCACCGATTGGTGGTTCTACGGCCTGATTCGCCTGATGCAAAAAACCGAATTTCGGATGGCGTTGGCGGTCTTGTTTGGCTTTGCCTCCGTGCTCCTCGCGGCCCCTTCGGTCATTGCATGGCTGCGGGCCAAAAAGATCGGGGATTTGGCCCAATCCAACCACCGTGACCTCGATGCCTTGACTCAGGAAAAATCGGGCACACCCACCATGGGTGGGATTCTCATCGTCGGTGCGTTGATGCTCTCCGTCTTGCTCTTCGCCGATCTGCGTGAGAGCTTGGTGCACTTCGCCATGGCCACCACCCTGTTCTTGGCTTTGCTGGGGGGCTTTGATGATTGGTTGAAGCTCACCGCGGGCAAGCGAGAGGGATCAAGGGACGGTTTACGGATGTGGGAGAAGCTCCTCTTCCAAGTGGGCTTGTCTGTCTTGATGGGGATTTTTCTCCACCGGCATTTTGAAAGCGGAGCGGCCGCACTGGTGGGCCTCGAGGGAGACATCGAGCAGCCAACCGCGCTGGTATTGAATCTCCCTTTCTTCCGGACGTGGATCCCCGGATCGAGCAACCTGTCGGAGTCGGTGATTTTGCTTCCCCAAATCGCCTTCGTGTTCTTGGCCATCATGATGGTGGCTGGGACCAGCAATGCGGTCAACCTGACCGATGGCATGGATGGTCTCGCGCCGGGGCTGACCGTCGTCGTCGCCATCGCCATGATGCTGCCCTGCTGGATCGCCGGGCAAGTTGATCTGTCTCAGGAATTGCTGTTGCCGTACGTGCAAGGGGCGGAAGAACTCCTGGTGCCCTTGGGCGGATTGTTGGGGGCGACCCTGGGCTTTCTTTGGTTCAACGTCAACCCGGCTCGCGTCTTTATGGGAGACACTGGGGCTTTGGCGATCGGGGGATTGTTGGGCTTTGTTGCTCTGGCCATCCGGCAGGAACTGTTGTTCGTGCTCATCGCAGGGGTGTTCTTCCTGAACATGGCCAGTGTGATTCTTCAGGTGGGATCGTTCCGACTGCGGAAAGGGCGGCGTATCTTCCGCTGTGCACCCGTTCATCACCATTTCCGTTTGGGGGGATGGAGTGAAGTGCAGGTGGTCACCCGTTTCTGGATTGTGGGGGTGGTGCTGGCCACCGTGGCTTTGGTCACATTGCGTATTCGCTAATCGAACAGACTGCCTGACAATTCTGCTCCCGCCGGGGACAACGTGGTGCATCCGCCACGTCTGAGTCGGCGTACGGCACCGCACAGATCTTCGGGAGGCGAGGCTGCAAAAGACATCGGCTCCCCACTGATCGGGTGGTGGATTCGAAGATGCGTGGCGTGCAACGCCTGACGGTCAACCACCGGTTTGGCGAGATCCAGTTCGTCGGGCCCAGGTCCCAGTGCTGCGGGGAGACTTCTCTTGCCTCCGTACAAGTCGTCTCCCAGCAGGGGGTAGCCCCGGTGGGAAAGGTGCACTCGGATCTGATGGGTTCGGCCGGTCTTCAGTTCCACTTCCACCAAGGCGTGCTCCTCGTATTGCTCGAGGGTGCGATAGATCGAGACGGCTGGTTTGCCCAGTTCGTCGTGTCGAACCGCTTGCAGCAACCGTTGGCGGGGGTGAGGGCCGAGTGGAGAGTCGATCAATTCTGCAGCAGGTTCCGGGAGTCCGTGGACAATGGCAAGGTATCGCTTGCCCACGGTCCGTTCTTCAAACTGCTTCACCAGCCGCCAATGGGCGGTTTCATTTTTGGCCGCCACCATGACGCCACTGGTGTGACGGTCCAACCGATGCACGATGCCAGGACGAGCATGATCTTGCCCCACCTTGGAGAGTTCACCACCACTGCGGTGTTGGAAGTGCCAGGCCAGGGCATTGACCAAGGTGCCAGATTGGTGTCCTTTTGCCGGATGCACCAAGAGCCCGGCCGGCTTGTTGAGCACGATGATGTACTCGTCTTCGTGCAGCACTTCAAAGTCATGCTGTTCGGCGGGGATGTCCGAGCTGGGTGGGGCGGGAAGAAATACCGCCAGGCGATCGCCTTGGCGTAACTTTGTCGAAGGCTTGGGCGTGCGGTCGTTGACGAGAACCGCACCATCTCGAATCAGATGCTGCAATCCGGTGCGGGACAGGAATGGGATCCGGTCGGTGAGATAGCGGTCCAGACGTTTGTCGAGGTCGCGCCGTAACTTGAAGTGCACCACCACCGGTTCGCCATCCTGGGCGGCTGCGTGCAGGGCTTGAAGTTGTTCCAGATCAATGGTGCCGCCGCCGCCCAGAAGTTCGGCAGTTTGGTCAAGAAGTTCTGGTTCTTCTGTGCTCACTCGTCCCCGAGAATTTCGGTCAACACCGGATCCAGTTCGGTCGGGTTGGATTGTGTCGTTGCACGGCTCCGCAGGTCAGAGACCTCGGCGGCCGTGGGAAGGGTGCGTGGGGTGTCGAGTCCGGCCATGGTTTCACGGGCCGTACGGAACCGTGCGGCAAACGGTGGGACGGACTCGGCCGTGGACTCAGCCTGCTCGTAGTAGCGTGCAGCGGCCTCGAGATCACCTCGGCATTCCGCAACGGCGGCCAAGCCGGCCAAAGCAGTAGCGCGTTGAATCATGGGATCGGGAAGAAGGCCCGCGGAGGCTTCTGCGGCTTTGAAGGCGGCTTCAGCGCCAGAGAGTGTCGCTTCCCGTGCTTCATCGCTGAGGGTTTCGGTGGAGTCGGCCTCAGCGTTCACCGGTCGGTTGCGACGAACGGCTTGCAGCTGCAGGTTGCCCGCTTGCAGTCGAGCTTGGACCGAGAGATGGGGCAGGGTGACTTCCTTTTCACTGGCAAGTTCGAGCAGTGAATCAGGGTTGGAGGCCGCACGGAATTCACGCCAAGCATCGATGGTGTTGGCTTGTTGGGTGGCTTGGTCTTGGAAATACCAGATGTACCCACCGGCTGCGGCGGCGAACGCCAGGACGTAGATCGGGAAGCTGGTCTTCAACCAATGAACGAAGTCTTCATTGACGTTGGAGTCTTCCTCGGTGGCCGTCTCGATTTGATTGAGACGAGCATCCAACTCGGGTGAGTCTTCAGCAGGATTCGACGGTTCGTTTCGTTCTTCGGTCATGGCTTGCTCCGAACAGAACATCCTAGCGGAAGACAATTCGAATCGGATGTGAGAATCAGTGGATCTCTCGGAGTCCTTGCTCCAGCACCTTCAGGGTTGACCGCAAGCCTGAAAAACCCCCTTCGGTCTGGGACCACGCCGGGGCGGTCGCGGCCAGCAGGGTTCGCCGGATCGCGGCCAAGCGTCCGTCTTCAGCGGCCACCGGCAACCCCAACTGCCGCCGGTAGCCCGCCATCATGTCGACCGGATCCACGTTCGCGAGCAATTCTGGCCGTTGCCAGAGTGGTCGTTCCAGCGCGATGGCATCCTCCACCCAATGTCCGGCCCGAACTTCCGCGAAATCGATCAGCCGGATCTCATCTTGTTCGTTGCGGAGAATATTCCCCAAGTGAGCGTCTCCGTGTACCCAGCCTTTGATGGGCCGGTACCGCCATGCCGCAATCGCCTCGTCGTGGAACTTGGTCAAGGCATCAAGCGCATCCCCCCATGACTCAGCCAGATCTTCCGGGAGGGCTTGCAGAGACTTCCTGGTTTGCTCGATTTGTTGTGGCCAACCGGCTGGGGCCGGACGCTGCTCCACCGCGAATGGGCGGCTGGCTTTCTGAAACCGCGCGAAAGCCTCACACGCTTGAGCCACGGCGTGCGCATCTGGATTTTGGTGCAAGGGGTTGCCTTGGATTCGTTCCATCACAATCCAGGCAAAATCGACGTTTCCGATGGTGTCACCAATCGCCAGCAATTCTGGGGCGAGATCTGGATCACGCGATTCTCGAATTCTCCGGTGCCACCGTCGTTCCCATGCTTTGACGGGTAATTTCACCATGCCATCGCGTTGATTCTCGGTGCACTTCACCCAAGCGGTTGCGGCCCCGCCGTGTTGCCAGACGGTTCGAAAGGGCACAAGGTTGGTGAATGTCTCTTGGTGCTCTCGGGCCCAGAGATCCAAAAGATTTCGTGACAGTGCTGAGACACCCACACCAACAGTCTGCGATGGAATGCTGGTCCCCGCAAGGTGGAATACCAGATGATTCTTCTCTGGGATACGATGAATCACGTGCCATTCCCCGTTACCACTTTTGTTACGGACCTCGATGGGACCCTGCTGGTTGGGAATGATCCGTGTCCCGATGGGGTCAAGGCGCTGGAGCGGTTGGTCGATTGTGGGGTTGAAGTCATTGTTGCCACCGGGCGGGCCTTTTCAGAGTGCTCCTTCGTGCTCGAGGCGTTGCCATTTGTGGAACGGATCATCAGTGCGGGAGGGGCTTACGCCACCGATCGACATGGCTGCGCCTTGCACAAATCTCTGATGGCCCCCGAAGTGTCGGACGCTGTGAGTCGCACTTTGGTGGCGGATGGTCAAGCTTCGATCTTGCTCAAGGATCCAGCATGTGGTCTGGATTACGTCGTCCAAGGTGATGCACCTCTGGACCCCGCAACCTCATGGTGGTTCCGTATCCATGACATTCGCATGCACCATGGCCCCGATCCCCATCCCGGGTCAACTTTGCGGGCTGGAGCCGTTGGTCCACCTTCGGTGATGGCCCAAAGCGCCGATGCGGTTCGGCGTGTGATGGGTTCCCAAGTCCATGTCCAACACTGGGGCGCGCTGACGGAAGCGGACGCGGTGGTTGATCGTCCCCACCTGCTGGAGATCTTTGCGCCGGACACCGACAAGTGGACCGCCTTGTTGGCACTTGGCGTGAAGCCAGACCAAGTGGCGACGGTGGGGGATGGTCACAACGACTTGCGCATGCTCTCTTCAGCCCCTTGGTCCTTTGCCCCAGATGATGGCGATTCGGAAGCCAAGTCACGTGCGAAGTGTGTGGTCTCCAGTCACCGTTCTGGTGCCGTCGCCGAAGCGGTTGCACGTCTGTTTGAGGACGCATCATCATGAGCAGTGAACCACTGGCCCAGTGGCAAGGCCGTCACGTGCTGGGCTTTCAAGATTGCATCCTCAAAGGCATTCTCGAAGCAGATGCCAAAGTGCAAAAGCTTTACATCACCGAAGGCCGACCGTTCGGTCAACTCGTCCGATTGCTGGCTCGGCCAGGAGTCCAAACAGAACTGAATCGTCACGAGGTGTTGGCCATTCGAGGAGGTACGGTTGGATCGCACCTTGACCGAGCCGCCGCTGACGCCAAGTTCGGACGCGGGGCCGTGGTCCCCCTTTCACAAGCAGGCTTTGCCGCACAACTGCCCAGACTTTCGGAAATCGCAGCTTTGCGTGTGCCCGCTCCATTGGTGTTGCTGGTCGAAGATCGCCCTGGACCCGGCCGTGTTCCTGTTCCCGGACGTTCCTTTCGTGAGCTCAACCTGTGCACCTTGATCCCGGGCGCGATGCAAGAGTTGATTCCCACCATCAGTTCGGCCATTGACGCCTCAGCTCAACTCCAACAGCCGGTGGGAGTGTTGATGGCACCTTCGATTTGCCATGGTGGTGGCTTGATCCCAGTGGGGCCAAACCGTGAGCCCCATGACGCGCAAGGTATGTTGGCTCGGGCCCGCCGCGAACCGTTGTCTGGGGGCGCGGCAGGATCGGCATCGGAAGTCTTCGCGGCCATGGAATTGGATCGTCTGGAGCACATTCCCAACGTGGGAGAGATGGCGGACGTGGGTCTCGTGGCGGCCGGTGAGTCGGTTTCCGCGCTGAGGATGGTCCTTGATCAAGAAGGTCGACGCCACCGGGTGCCATTGCTCGCCTTGCGATCGCTACTTCCCATCAACGAATCAGCGGTGGAGCGTCTCTTGGAGCGCTGTCGGCGTGTCTTGGTTTTTGAACCGGGTGGTTCAGGTCTGGAATGGCGGGTGCTGCAAGTGGCCGAGCGGATGCGTCGAGCCGCACGGCGGCCGGCCGAGGTTCTTCCAGGATTCCCCGTTGGCCCGACGGCCCCAGATACTTCGCAGCCGTCGGCATTCGCTCAAGCCTTGCGCCGTCTCGACGGCGTTGTGGCCAATACCCCGAAGCAAAACATGCCCGAGCCGCCGCCTCGCGGATCAACGGTCGGCGTGGCGGGCGCCAAGATGGTTGTGCTGCGTGCCCTACGCACGATGCCTGATGGTGCCAGACTTGATGATGAGTCCGCAGATATTTTTGTCACCGTTGGCGATGATCCAAACCGATTTCTCGAGCGGCTTCGAGCCCACGGTGAACAGCCTGCGTGCTTCATCGGGATCGATTTTGATGGTGCCTTGGAAAGGTTGATCCGGGCTGGGCATGGTCATCTTTCCGTGACCCGTCGCACCATGCAGGATCTTGATCGGTTGTCTTCAGATATCGCTTTGGCCGGACGAGAGGGCACCCTTTCTGTCGTGCTGCTGAGCGACGAGGACCCACCACGTTGGGATGTGGAAGCAGCGCGGCGACGGTACCGCGATCTTGACCGATTGGGTTATGCCACCCAACGTCGAATCTTTCTCCCGCTGCGCAGCATCTCCGCCCTTGGTCAAGACGCAGAGGTCCTTTCGGAGCGGCTCATTTCCTCACGGGTCGAAACCGCCAGTCAATTCGAGCAGGAGCCGCGAACTGCCGGAACAAAAATTGAGTTCCGACCTCTGGTCCAGCTGGTTCGAGTTCGCCGAAAGAATTCTCCTTCGTTTTCTCCAGGTGATCTGCCCGAACCCTCTCGTCCGCGTCTCAGTGATGCCTCGGTTTTTCGGGTGCACGTTGCCGGAACTCGAGGGCCTCGTGGTGGTTTGATTTGCGAGGTCATGGCGCGGGCCGCGGCGGCCGATGATTTGGCGTTACGTTGGATCCATGAATCCACGGCCTGTGGTCCCGGTTGGCGTGCTTCCACCCAGATTGTTCTTTCAACCGCCACCTCCGAGGAGGGGTTGAGTCCACGGATTCCCGATGGTGAGGCTGATCTCTTGTTGGGCGTCGAAGGGGCTGAGGCAGCCCGAGGTGTCTTTGACAACATTGCTTCGTCAGATCGCACCCGGGCCATCGTGAATGGTGGGGCTTTGCGTGGTGACGGTACCGATCGACCATGGGGAGAATTGATTCCCTCGGTGGAAGATCTTCTTAAACGTCGAACGAATTTGACCTTGGTGGATCTGGCGACGCCAGCCCGAAAAATCTTCGGAACCGACCGGGCCATGGACATGATGATCCTTGGCTTTGCGTACCAGAGGGGCGAAATACCTTTGCGAGGTATGGCCCTTCAGAAAGCACTTCGAGAAGTGGAACGCGAAGGGTTTGGGCGGTTGGAAGAAGCGTTTTTGTTTGGTCGATCTGTGGCATGTGGTGGGGGTGAGATGGAATCACCCGAAACTTCGGCACGTCGCCAACGCATCCGACTCGAACGCGCTTTGGCCAAGGGGGGAAACTGGGGGAACCGGGTTCGACAAGACATCCAACGTGTGAACTTGGCTTTCCGCTGTACAGACACGTCGGATACTCCTCTTGCGGATTCCGCTCGGCTTCTTCTGTTGATCTCGATTATCCGATCCCACGAGTGGGGGCGTCGTTCGGTCTCGCGATCTTTTTCAGACGTATTGGTGTCGTTGGCCCCGATTTTGATTGAGCGTCCAGAACGCATCCCAGAAGTGATCCAGGTGTTGGTCCGATTCTTGTTGCCGGATGATCCGATTGCACTGGCCACCTTGGGAGAATCGCTGGAACACCGACTTCGCTTGCGTCAATTGCTTGATGTCCATTCCGCCCGCGGCGACTCTGTCGAACGCCGGTATCTCACGGAAATTGTGGTTCGATTTGGAGACCGCCAGTGGCGTGGGCGTTTGCGAACTGGCCCGGGCGCGGCCCGGTCGCTTCGCGCGATGCGATTCTTGGCTCCGGAGTGGCTCCGAGGCACGGCGACTGATCGAGAAAGAAAGGTGCTCGTGCGAGAACTGGCCTTGCGATTGTGCCGCCGGGAGCAATTGGATGCGGATCTTTCTGCTTTCCGCATGCTTGCGGAGGTCGATGATCCTCGAACCCTCTCTCCGGGCTTGATTCGAGATTGGATCAGGCCGAATGCTTCGATTCGTGTTTGAGTTGGCCGCACGCCGCCGCGATGTCTCGTCCTCGACTTTTTCGGATGATGGCGTTGATGTTGTTCTGCTTCAGAACACTTTGGAAGCGGATGACTGCGTCATCGGTCGGCCGTTGAAATGGCAACCCTTCAACTTCATTCCATCGCAACAAGTTCACCGAACCACGCAGGCGACGAACCACATCAACCAGGGCGTGGGCATGTTCCGGCTGGTCGTTGACGCCCGCCAGAAGGACATACTCCAAAGTGATTTCTCGGCCGGTCCGATCAAACCATGCCGCACAGGCATCAAGAAGATCATCGATGGTGCTGTAGGCCGCCCATGGAATGAGTTCTCGGCGTAAATCATCCGTAGGGGCGTGCAAACTCAGTGCGAGCTTCACGGGAATTTCAAAGTCCAGCAGCTTTCGAATAGCGGGGGGAAGGCCAACCGTGGAGATGGTCATCCTGCGTGCACCAAGTCCGGCCGCATCTGGTTCATGAAGAAGACGGATCGCCTCCGTGACCGCTTGATAATTTGCGAGTGTTTCCCCCA
>CAXBRK010000047.1:0-14412 GCA_963978155.1 uncultured Phycisphaera sp.
ACACGGGGTCCAAGTTCAAACGAGGCGGCACTCGTACATCGTTCGTCTTTTGGGCATCAAGCACGTGGTGGTCGCCATCAACAAGATGGACATTGTCGATTGGAGTGAAGAGCGGTTTGAAGAAATTCGAGCTGACTATGCAAACTTCGCGGCCAAACTTGGACTTGAAGACGTCCGCTTCCTTCCGATGAGCGCCCTCCTTGGCGACAACGTGGTCGATCCTTCTGAGCACATGCCGTGGTACAACGGCCCCACTCTGATGCATGTGCTTGAAAACGTGCACATCGGTGGCGACCGGAACTTGCGTGACTTCCGGCTTCCGGTGCAGTGGGTCAATCGACCCAATCTGGATTTCCGTGGCTTCGCCGGACAGGTCGCCTCGGGCACCATTCGACCTGGCGAAGCCATCCAGGTCATGCCTTCTGGGAAGACCACCACCATCAAAGAAGTGCTTGGCCCCGATGGGCCCGTTGAAGAGGCTTTCACTCCGATGAGCGTCACGCTGACGTTCAACGACGAAATCGATGCCTCTCGTGGGGACACCATTGTTCACGCGGAAGCCAGCCCCACCATCACCAATGCCTTTGAGGCAATGTTGGTTTGGATGCACGAAGAGGAGCTGTCTCCTGGTCGCGAGTATGTCATCAAACATGGCCCGAACCGCACTTACGGAACCGTGGACCGAATCATCAACCGGGTTGATGTCAACACACTTGATGAGCATGACGCCTCACGCCTCGCCCTCAACGAAATCGCACGGGTGGCCATTCGCACCAGTGCCCCAATGGTTCTCGATGATTACGAGAACAACCGGGGAACCGGCGCGTTCGTGATTATTGACCGGCTCACCAACGTCACCGTGGGCGCTGGGATGATCCGTCTCACCGGACAAACCACCTCCGCGCATTGGGAAACCGAGCCAGGGGCCATTCTGGTCCACCAAGGATCGAGTGTCAGTGCGGATGAACGACGCACCAGATTTGGACATGGCGCAGCAACTGTTCTGTTCACCGGATTGACCGGGTCTGGGAAGACCACCCTTGCGTTGGAGCTGGAGAGGCTGCTCTTCGAACGCAATGTCCACGCGGCCGTGCTCGATGGACAAGCCATGAGAATGGGGCTGAATCGGGATCTTGGCTTCAGTGCGGCGGAACGATCGGAGAACCTCAGGCGTAGTATGGAACTCGCGCGGCTCATGAATGGCGTCGGTACGGTTTGCCTTGCCGCGTTTGTGGCCCCCGAAGAACGATCGAGACAGGCCGCCCAAGAGTTGATCGGTTCTGACCGGTTTCTACTGGTTCATCTTGACCCGCCGTTGGATGTCTGCCGTGACCGAGATGGCAGCGGCTTGTACGAAAAACAAGAAAGTGGCGAGCATGCTTCGATTCCAGGCGTCACCCAACCCTACGAAGCCCCCGAATCACCAGACCTTCGTATCGATACCAGCTCGATGTCCTCGTCCGATGCAGCTCAACTGGTGTTGAAGCTTCTCGAAGAACGCCAGTTCATCGAAAACTAATGCGCGTCCTCCACTACGAACCTGCCATCAGACTTGAACTTGGCGGCGTGGTTCGCGCTGTCCTTGATATTGCGACAGAACAAGCTCGCTGTGGCGCTGATGTCACGCTGGCCACCCACGACGCGACTGATGTTCCAGTTGACTTTCCGGGCAAGGTGCTGATTCTCCCGGGCCCTGGACCACTCGGTCGCCTTGGTTCAGGGATTACCAAAGCAGCATCGGTCATTTCTCATATGGACGCGGTTCATCTTCACGGCATGTGGTCTCTGGCCAATTTGCAGTGGGCTGATTTCGCTACAAACTCCAACTGCCCGTATTTCATCAGTCCCCATGGCATGCTTGATGACTGGTGCATGAAACAGAAGAGTTTCAAAAAGAAACTCTTTCTTCGGATGGGCGGAAGAAGGTGGCTCGAGCGCGCTTGCGGGGTACACCTCACGGCGACCGCGGAACAGGTGCAATCCCAAAAATGGGCACCAAAGATGAGAAGTTTTGTGTGTCCACTTCCGATGGATATGGCTCCATTTCAACACATCCCATCTCGAAAATTGGCAGAAAAAGCTGAACCAGCCTACGCCGATGGTTCACCAATTGTTCTGTTCTTGTCGCGGTTGCACGAGAAAAAGCGTCCTGAACTCCTGATTGAAGTGGCCCGCGAACTGCAGTCCGAGGCAACAGTTGTTTTAGCTGGAGACGGCGATTCGAATTACGTTGAATCGCTGCGGAGACAAGCCTCCGACACCACCGTTCGCTTTCCGGGCTTTGTGCGTGGCGAAACCAAAGTCGCGATGTACGCTCACGCCACCTGTTTCGCGCTCCCCACAAGCCAAGAAAATTTTGGGTACGTGCTCTTTGAAGCCTTGGCCGCTGGCGCCCCCGTCCTCACCACCAAAGGCGCTGACACCTGGCCTGAAATCGACAACTCTGGGGGCGGCATGGTTCTTGAACCAACAATCGACGCATTTGCCAATGCCATCCGACAACTGATTGCATCTCCCGAGAATACAAGCCGGATGGGCGCTCAGGGCCGATCATGGGCGCTTCAAAACCTCAATGCCGAAGCGGCCACCAAACAGTTGCTCGACCGATACGTTCAATTCAAAGAGGAATAAGTTCAAGAAACACCTAGAACAATGGGTTCATCTTGGCGGACTTCAGCAAGATGTCATCAAAGCCCCATTGGTTCCTGACACCGAGATTTGATTGGGCTCTTGGCGACATCTTGCTCTAGCGAATACCCCAAAGCAGGCGGCAGCTCGTTCGGCAAAATGGCCGCAGTCTTGGCATTGAACGACGAAGAGAATCCAAACTGGTAGAAGCAGACTGAACTCCCTTGTGCCTGAGGCGAACGGTAAACCAACAGTCAATCACCGGCCGACAGCGGGCCTCGAATCTTGTTGAACCTTCGAAAGAGCAAACCAAAGATCAGCACGAGGTACCCCCCACCCCACAGTACGAGCTCACAAGCATCTTTCGGGTTCCACAGGGGCAACAAAACTGGCGCTGCAACTAACGTCGCGCCAAGTGGCCAACGCAAAGATGTGCGGATCTCACTCAAGAATCCTGGGTGGGCTCGCTCCAAACGGAGAGGGATAAAGAACATCTGAAAAAGGGCTGTCACCGCGACCAACACAACCGCGGGCATCACCAAGACTTGACCCCAAATTCCAGCCGCCGCGACAATGATGATCGGCTGAACAACTCCAGAAAGCGTTACCAAGCGAGCGTATCGTTCAACCAACCCAAGTCCATAGAACACGCGAAGCCAACCGTCGGCAAGAGCCCGAATCATCATCTGAATCACGACCAAGCGGGTAACGAGAGAGGATGATTCCAGCAGGCCTGAAGAACGCTCAAGAACTGGACCCAACCACACCTCGAACAACGTTGGTGCAGCGATGAAAATCAAAACCCCGACTGGGAAAGTGGCCATCGCCTGGATTTCGGTCACCCGGCTCAGCCAAGCGGAGATGCGATCTGGACGCTCTTTTTGAATTCGCACCGTAACGGCATCAACTCCAGAACCAGTACCTTCAGCCAGCATTCGAGCATAAGCCGACAGCCGGATTGCGAATTGGTATGGCACTGTGGCCGCCATCCCAAGCAATAGATTGACCAACAAGGACACCACACGAACGTTGAGGTTCAAGAACAAAACGATCAGAGAGTTCCAACCAAACGTCGGAAGAATCTCAAGCAACGCCTGGCGTGATGCGACGGAGAAATCAGGCCTAGCCAAGGGTTCCTGCTTCGCCTGAGCCAAGACAGCAAAAGCCAACACGCCGACAGTTATCCAAGCGTTGAGCAGAACAAACTCAGCCAGTTGCTCTTCCGCCGAACCAAACGAAGAGATACACAACACCGCCACCAAACTGGCGGTGCGACGAGCAAGCAATACCAGATTTTGCAGCACGAACCGTTCACGGACACCGAACAACGCTTGGAACGGGGAACCCACGATGCCCACGATGGACACCAAAGCTTCAGCCAGCACAATTTTTCTCGCCAGTGGAGCGGTCCCTTCAGGCAAATCCAGCAAATCAATGCCATACCAAAGGAGGGCAAAAATCAATCCTGCAAAAGCGGCCAACCCCGAAGCCAGCAGTAAAGAGGTGGCGAAGATAGGGCGGAATGCTTCCGGCCCCTCATGCCACGCCCGCCCAAGTTCACGAACCAATGATCCTTCGGTGAGTGTGAGAAAAATCCCAGCGATCCCCACCTGAGACCCAACCAACAGCCAGAGCGCCACCAAGTCGGGCCCGATTCGCCCACCCAACAGTCGGATAAGCAGCAGTCCAGCCAAAAAGCCGATGCCAAGGCGTGCATAATTCGACACAATACGGATCATGACTGCAGGTTCCTCTCATAGCCGGCTTCCCGACTTCCTCATCATCGGCGGAATGAAGTGTGGATCCACCACGCTTTTCCGCGATCTTGATGCATCTCCATCGATTTCATTCCCGGCCCACAAAGAACCTCACAATCTGTTGGATGATGCGGTCCTTTCCAGCCAAGGAAAAGCAGAGTATTCCAAGCTGTACAAGAACGCCAAGCCAGACCAACGGTTGGGCGATGCCAGTACGGGCTACACCAAGCTTCCAACCCATACTGGCGTGCCCCAACGTGCAAAAGCTGTCCTGGGTGAATCGATCAAACTGATTTACATCATCCGAAATCCAATCAAACGGATCGAAAGCCATTACCGCCACCTGCAATCTCGCCCCAACGCCAAACCCACCTCCTTGGAAGAAGTCCTTCAGTCATTTCCTGAAGTCATCGACTACTCCTGCTACGGCAAACAACTCAACGCTTGGCGTGATATCTTTCCCGAAGAAAATTTCCACGTGATGAGCCTTGAGAAGCATGAACAATCACGTGAAAGCAGCACCAACCAAGTGTGTGACCATTTGGGCATCCCTCACTGCGGGCACCTGGTTGAAACCGAAGCGAGATGGAACAGCAGTTTGAGCAAACCAGTTGCCCAAGGTCCCCTGGCCCCCATCATCACATCTCCGTTCTACCGAAACAACGTTCGGCCTCTCTTAGGCCGTGGCATACGGGATCTCGCCCGGAGAATCTTGCTCCCGAAGGCTAAGCCGGCATCTGCAGTATGGACCGAAGCGACTTGGGAATTGGCCCGAGGACGTCTGGAGGCCGATGCTGCACTGTTGGCCTCACTCACCAACGGGCAATTTGGGCTTGACCCAACATGGCTCAAGCAACCTTTCCTTCCTCTCCGATAAATCACGATGGCTTTTCTGGTTGGCTTGCTGTTCTTGGGCCAATGCTTTTGGATCATCCGGAGGATGGTGGTCGATGCCATCCGAAAGGATGTGGAACTGCTGTCTGTCCGCAACATGTTCTTGTTGGGGTTTCTGAACTTCGTCAGTGCCTCAGCAACCACCAGTTTGCTGTTGGGCGATTACGGCTTAATGACTCTCGACTCACCGGGACTCACCGGACTGCTGATGTTCGTTCTGTCGTGTGCTTTCCTCTTTTTGCTCCTTCACCACTGGAGACGAAGCCGTATTGCTGATCGCATTTCCAGATATGGATTTCGAGAACGCATTGTTTCAAACATTGGGCTCATCGCGACCGCGTGGGCGATTATCGGGGTTGGATTTCTCTGCCGATTCCCACTGGCGGTGATCCCGTTCTTTGGCATCGTGACTTCAATCATCGCGGCCGGCATGTTCAATGCTGCAGTTGCTATCGGTGCCTGGGCCTGGATGAGACAGCCCTTGAACCCTGTCTTCGGTCTGAATTTCCTTGGGCTGCTGTTGGCATGCAGCATCTTGCTGCTTGCGGGAGCGTTTGGACGACGCGAAGTGCTTGGCCTTCTGATTTCTGTTGCTTTTGCGGCATACTGGGCGCGATTTCGTTTTTCAGACACTGCTGGCCTCATTGTTCGGGTTGCGATTGTCGCAGCACTGGCATTCGTACCGATGGTTCTCTTTACCGCAGTTCGAGGTGAAGATCGAGGTGAACGATCGGGTACTCAATTTCTGTCGGCATTTGCGTCCGTCTCACCAAGTCAGTTTGCGGAAGCCGGCCAAGAACTCTTGAGCGGTCAAATGGCAGCATCCAACTCCCTGTGGTTGATTGAACACATGGGGGACACCCATCCATATGACTTCCTACATTCGCTTCGCTACATGGTCGAAAAGCCAATCCCCAGAAAATATTACCCAGGAAAAACCGACGGTCTGGGGCACACCATTATTTCGGATGCTGGCATTTATGGGTACGGCGATTCCTTCACAATTGGCCCCGGCATCATCGGTCACGTCTGGAATGATTTCCCTTTGGTTGCCCTCTTCCTCTATCCCTGGTTGTTGGGAATCTATCTCGGAACGCTTGACCGACTGATCCAACGCTACCCAAACGATGCCTGCATGGTGGCGATCTGCACCGCAGGGATCGGCCACGTAATAGGCATGCCCCGAGGAGACCTCGGCAACTTTGCTTCGAACGCGATCTTCGGCGTCATTGGTGCATTTATTGCCCTCCAAGTCGTGTCCCGACTCTTCGGCCGATCTAAGATCCGCAGCCGAAAGACCCTCGAACCTTGGAAGGAATGGCGTGGGCTCCCATATGGCAGAGCATCCCGGTGATTCATGATTAACCAAAGCAATCTTCGCAAAGCACTCTCCACTGTCTTGGATCCCGAATCAGGACGAGACCTGGTGAGTTTGGGAGTCCTCCGAGAACTCCAAACCGATCAAGACACCATCCGCGTTGAGCTGGATATCGCATCCACCGACGAATCCATGCAGAGCACTCTCCGCTCAGACATCTCGGCCGCGGTGAGGAAACTTGCCGCAGAACTCGGCTTACGACGCGTCCCGGAACTTGAAGTGGAATTCCTGCAAGCAGGAGCAACGCCCAACCCCCTCCCGTTGGTGCGTTCCGTCATCGCCGTCGGCGCAGGCAAAGGAGGCGTAGGCAAAAGCACCGTGTCGGTGCATCTGGCCCTGGCCCTGGCTCGGATGGGGCGCAAAGTTGGCATCTTGGATGGCGATATTTACGGCCCCTCCCTGCCCACCATGCTTGGCCTGCAAGAGATCCCCCCAAAAATCGATGGCAACACCATCATTCCTTTCGAAAAAGATGGCTTAAAAATTGTCTCAATTGGGCGTCTGGTTGAACCTGAAAAAGCATTGGTCTGGCGTGGCCCCATGGCCCATGGAGCATTCCGTCAGCTCGCCCTGCAAAGCGACTGGGGAGAACTGGACCACCTGATCGTGGACCTTCCCCCCGGCACGGGCGACGTTCCGCTCACCCTGGCCCAACTCCTCCCCCTCACCGGGGCGGTCGTGGTCTGCACGCCCCAGAAAGTGGCCCAGGATGACGCCCGGAGGGCCATCCGGATGTTCCAGCAACTGGGAGTTTCGATCCTCGGGGTGGTGGAGAACATGTCCGGCTTCACGGCCCCTGACGGGACCACAATCGACCTCTTTGGCAAGGGCGGGGCCGAAGACATGGCCGCCAGCATGAGCCTTCCGTTCCTTGGGCGGCTGCCCATCCACCCCGAACTGGCGGCCCGAGGCGATGCCGGCGAACCAGCCTCCTGCCACGACATCGAGGGGCTCGGAGACACCCTCCAGAGCCTTGGCGAGGCTTTTGACCACCGCATCCGTATGGCAGAACGTGGGGAAGATCGCCCCACGCTCGTGATCCGCTGACCTCGGCCCCGTTGACACCACTCCGGTACTGGCTACAATGTCGGATTCCCGCAAATCAACGGGAGGAGACCCCTATGCCCCGTCAAACCACTTTTCTCAAGGCCGGCACCCACGAACCCAAATGGGTTGTGGTTGATGCTGCCAACGTCCCGCTTGGCCGACTGGCTGCCCGGATTGCGACGGTTCTCCAAGGCAAGCACTCTCCCGATTGGACCCCGCACGCCATGAGCGGTGATTACGTGATCGTGATCAACGCTGGCCAGGTGGCGCTCACTGGTCGCAAATCCGAACAGAAGATGCGAAAGACCTACTCCGGTCACCCTGGTGGTCTGAAGCACATTCCTTACGGCTGGATGCAAGAGCACCGCCCCATCAAACTTGTCGAAGAAGCGGTCCGCCGCATGCTTCCCAAAACCCGCCTCGGCCGCGTGATGCTGTCGAACCTCAAGGTTTACGAAGGCGCTGAGCATCCGCACCAAGCCCAGCAGCCAGTGGCCCTCTGAACCTATTGAAAGACCTTCCGAATGACTGAAGAAACCACCGCAACTGAATCCGCAGAGTCCGCCACCATCACCTTGGGAGAGGCTCCAGCGGAAACCGCCGAAGACACCTTTGTGCCCCGTGAACCCGCCGCCCCAGTCCATGGATGGTGGTGGGGAACCGGTCGACGCAAAGCTTCGGTGGCTCGAGTCAGAGTGCAACCAGGAAGTGCCGGCGTCCTCTGCAACGGCAAGCCCTTGGAAGAATATTTCTGCACCCCCCGCGACCGAAACAGCGTGATGGCCGTCCTCGAAGCCACCAACATGCTTGGTCAAGTGAGTGTGAAGGCCAACCTCACCGGTGGTGGTACCACCGGACAAACTGGGGCCATGGTCATGGGACTCGCCCGGGCGTTGCTCGGCTACGACCCATCGGTCGAAGCGGTGCTCCGCGAGCACGGGTTCCTCAGCCGCGACGCCCGTCGTGTCGAACGCAAGAAGTACGGACAACGTGGCGCTCGTCGTCGCTTCCAGTTCTCCAAGCGTTGATCGCTGGCAATTCATTCCAGATTTTTTCGCGGCGACCGAAAGGTCGCCGCTTTTCATGCCTGAAGTCGGAATGGCCCCGACGCATGCAGGATGGCTCGTTGATCTTCCGCTCGTCCTCGACGTCCTCGATCGGGACACAACGCCAACCATGACATCGGGGGATCCTCATCCAGCCCCAGCCACCTTCCGGCCAGGGCACTCAAATCATCGCGTAGCAGGTCTCTCTGACAAGCAAATCCTGGAAGGGCGGGCCCGAATGGGTCGATCCGGTTCGAAGATCGCATGACTCCGTGCTGAGCACGCTCCACTTCGATGCGTAAGCGACCGGCGAAGCGAACGTGTTCCCCACCAAGGATCGCCATGAGCAACGCTGACAAAGCGCCATGTTCGTCCGGAGGACCATCAAAGCATTTTGGGTACCACCACCCACAGCGGCGAAGCACATCTTCCGCTTCAACGATCAAATCAAATGAACTGGAAGACTGCAGCCCCATGATCAACTGATGGGCGGCCCACCGGTTCTGAACAAACTGAAGGACGGCCTCCGGAGCCCCTGACACTCTTGGGGCGTCAGCAATGGGATGTACAGCATTGAGATGCTGCAAGCGGCGCACCCGATCTCGCTGCACCCGCCGCCGCCGAGTGTCGTCAGAAATACTGGCATGCCGGTTCCAACGGTGGCCAGCGATGCCCCATCGCCACGCCAAACCCGCGGCTCGGTCTTCTCGGCCTCGATCACGTGTCTTCCCCTGCGTCTTCCAGCGACGCAAGGTTTCCCGAGGAACGTCTTTTGCTTGTTCTGGATCAAGCAGGCTAAGGCGTTTGACTTCCTCGGAGTGTCGAAATCCCCTTGAACTTCTAGATGAACGGGACGAGAGAAATTGATGGGCCACATGCCGTGACACCATCAATTGGATTTGTTGGTCGAACTGCACCCATTCGAAGACCAAACCTTGGTCCCGCCAGCGTCGCACGGACCGCACATGCACTTCAGCAAGTTGAGCCATGCCTTCTTGGGTCAGGTACTCCGCCTCTGCATTCACCAGGCGAGGGCTTTGACGGGAGAGTTGTTCGAGCATGCGCGTGAGATCCGCAACCACCGCTTCACGGGCAAGCAATGCGTCGTCAGATTCACCAAGTTGCAACTGAGACCGGATGGGGTCGAGTCGAAGGAATGGAACTTTTGAATTCGAACAGTCTTGGACCAAGTCACGGAGGACCATCTGGGCCCGCTCGCGAATTCGCGCGGGGGCCAATCCCAATTCACGGGCCAGCACCGCCAGAACTTCGGTCTTGTACGCGGCGCTCAGCGGACACCTTCTCGGATGGGGAAGGAGGTTTCAATTTCTGCGTACCCATCCACATAGGCTCGGGCCACCGAGGGATGAATACCACACGCAATGGCGTAGGGACGAATTCCCGCTTGGGTGGCCAGGCGAACCAAATGGTTGGGGGCTTGGCGATTGGGGGTAATGAGTTCCACCCGATCACCAACGGCGGGTGACAGTCCTGCCGCCAATGCCGGTCCCAGATCCAGGACCGTCTGGTCCATATTCACCGCGCCCGCCACCGGAACCCAAGCTTCGCCTTGCGAAGTGATCAAACGCACCTGAGGCGCGGCCTGGCCGTCACGCCCCGAAAGGAAGGGAGACCAGCCCGCGGCGTAACCCACCGGTACCAAGCCAAGGATGGAATCCTGATCGGCCGTCCACTCCCCGTGATAGCCCACCCGTTCACCTCGGGCCACCCGTTTGCAGAGACGAAGGGTCGTGCACCAACGCAAGCACGGTTCCAAATCGAGGGCAAGCGGGAGTCGCCGGCCATCACTCAGAAATTCCACGCCGAAACCGGCCCAAGCCTGACCGACCCTCACCATATCGGCATGCGTGGTTTGATCACCCAACGTCGCGCAGGAGTTGGCCACATGAACAATCAGGTCTTCAGGCAGGAGGCCACGAAGCCGCTGGACTTCCTCACGCACCATCGCATGCTGGGCCTCGGTCAAAGCCGCATCACGGTCCGAACTCACAAAGTGGGTAGAGACCCCCGCCAAACGAACCCTTGGCTCGGCCTGGATCTCCCGAACCAATTGCTCGAATTCAGGCAAGGGCGTACCACCGCGGCGCAGTCCCGTGTCCATCTCAAGATGCAGCGGGATCGGCGTCACATCAGGGGTCAGCACGCTGCGAATGCGATGCCAATGGTCAAGGCCATGAACGGTGAAATGAACCCGCCCCTCGTTGCAATATCCCCGCAGGTTCGATCCTCGCAAATAGCAAGGATCGGGACCAAGCACCAAGATGGGGCAGCGAACCCCCGCGTCAAGAACCTCAAGAGCCTCATTGGCGTCGTACACCGCCAACATGGAGGCCCCTGCTTGCTGAAGCACCCGCCCCACTTCGGTGGCCCCCATGCCGTAGGCATTGCCCTTGATCACGGGACAAATCCGGGTTTGGGGACCCACCAGATCCCGCAAACGCCGGTAATTGCGGCGGATTGCCGCGACATCCACTTCCAAAAATGAGGCATCCATAAACAGGGCAGAACCTTGGAATCGATCGTACCATTCACCGAGAGGTTCAATCGACCTCCCCGATCCCATGCACATTGATACTGATGCCGAAATCTTTCGGACGGAATCAGGCTTTGAGGCACTCGGACTCCGCAAAGAGATCCTGACTGCCATCGGAAAGCTCGGCTTCGTTCACCCCACCCACATCCAATCGGAACTGGTTCCGCTTGGCGTCGCCGGTCGAGATGTCCTTGGGCAGTCAAGAACGGGGACCGGAAAAACCGCGGCCTTTGGCTTACCGCTCCTGCACCGGTTGGCTGAGAACCCCAGCCCGTTCTCGGGCCTGGTGCTGTGCCCCACTCGAGAATTGGCGATTCAGATTGCCAAAGACCTCCAAGCCTTGGCCGGCGATCTGCCCGTCAAAATCATGCCCGTCTACGGCGGACAACGCATGAAGGTGCAGTCCGACAAGTTGAAGAAAGGGCCTCATATTCTCGTCGGCACCCCGGGACGGGTGATGGATTTCCACCAACGTGGAGAGTTGCCTTACGACAACATCCAAATGGCAGTGCTCGACGAAGTGGACCGAATGCTCGACATTGGCTTCCGCGACGACATCCGTCGCATTTTGGGCGGCATGACCCAGAAGCACCAGACCATCTTTGTCTCCGCCACGATTTCCGAGGAAATTGAGCGTCTGGCCCGGAAGTACCTGACCGATCCAGAACGGCTGACCCATGAAGGCAAGAGTCTCACCGTGGCTCGAGTCGATCAACAAGCGTGGGAAGTCAACCCTTGGGACAAGAGTCGCCTTCTCGCCCACCTCATCAAGAAGCATGAACCCGAAGTCACCATCGTGTTCTGCCGCACCAAAATGGCGGTGGATCGCACTTCGAAGCACTTGGCTTCTCGGGGCATCAAAAGCGAAGTCATGCACGGCGACATCCGGCAGTCAAGGCGCAACCGTGTTCTCGAAGAATTCAAGACCGGTAAGGTCAAACTGCTGATCGCTTCAGATCTCGCCGCCCGAGGCATTGATGTTGACGGCATCACCCACGTGGTGAACTACGACATCCCCGACAACCCCGACGACTACGTGCACCGCATCGGACGGACCGCCCGAGCCGGCCGAGAAGGCACCGCTTGGACCTTCATCTGCCCCGATGAAGGCCATCTATTGATGCAGGTGGAACAGCTCACCAACGTCCACATCCCATCCAGCAAGCCCGACGACTTCGAGCCCGGCCCCATTCCAGAATCGGTGCTTCGACGCCGGGAAGAGGAAGCGCAGCGGCTCAAGGATGCCGAAAAGAACAAGCGGACCCGAGGCCTCGAACTGCCAGATGAGTCGAAGGCCGCTGACAGCAATGCCTTCCCAGGCGGCGTTGTCCCCAAATCGATGCCCGGCCGCCGCATGGGGGGTCGCATCCGCACCCGAAGACGATGAGTTCGGTTCGTGTGCATCCTGAAGTGCTTTCGGCCTTGGCCGAACAGCGACCGGTGGTGGGTCTGGAATCCGCGGTGATCACCCACGGGCTACCCAAGGAACCGCGGCCGGAACTGCTCGAGCAACTTGGGGATCCATTCGCCGCAAAGTCACATCTGCCTGTCCACTTGGCCTTGGCCGAAGTGATGGAAGAATCCGTCCGCGAGGGCGGAGCTATCCCCGCCACCACCGCCGTGATCGAAGGCGAATTGGTGGTCGGGCTGACCGAAGCGGAACGGCATGATCTGGCCCATCACCCGTCCGCGATCAAAGCGGCCCCCCATCGTCTTTCCACGATGATTGCCACCAAAGCCACTGGAGGAACCACGGTGGGTGGGGCCCTTACGCTTCTTCACCGTGGACACCGTGATCTCAAGGTATTGGCCACGGGAGGTATCGGCGGGGTGCATCGAGGCTGGACCAACCGGCCGGATATTTCGGCCGACCTGACCGTGCTGTCCCGGACCCCTCTGATGTGCGTGTGTGCTGGGGCCAAAATTGTTCTCGATGCCGTTGCCACATTTGAAGCACTCGAGACGTTGGGGATCCCGGTCCTTGGGTGTGGCTGCAGTTCATTCCCCCGCTTCCATGCTCCCGGAGACGGAACGCTCCCCGTCCATTGCTGCACCCCCCAAGACGCAGCACGAGTGGCCCAAGTCCAATGGAAGGTTGGTACCGGCGGAATCTTGATCACCCAAGCTCCTCCCGAGCCATGGGCGTTGGAACTGGAGACCCTGGAGACCGTGACGCAGCAGAGCGTCGCCTCGGTCACGGCCTCGGGCCCCGACGCCACACCCGCCCTCCCCGGCGCCCTTGACCAAGCCAGCTCTGGACAGGCCCTGCTCGCGAATTTGGCACTGCTCCGGCACAATGCCGTCTTGGCTTCGATTCTGGCCGCCGAACACCTTCAGCCACTTCACCATGACCTCTGACTCCTCCATGAGCGAAACCGATGCCAATCCCGAATCCACGCCTCAAGATCCGGCTGTGATCACCGGGATGGCGTCTGAGGCCCCAGATCGGACCTTCTCCCTCTTGACGTTGGCCTCCGGTCTCCCGGTTCGAGAAGACCATCCCGTCCGCATCCCCCAGAACATCGTGGATGAACTCAGAATTCGGCATGGCCATCTTTTGGAAGCGGAAGTGCAGCAGCGAACCATCCGGACTCGGCGTGGGAAACGCCAACGCCGCGAGGTTAGCAAGGTGCTCCAAGTGGAGCATCTTGATCCCGATGTGCACCGCAGCCGACCTTCATTTGAGGACCTGGTTCCGATTGATCCTGCCCCCCGACTCACCCTCGAGCATGAGGGCGGCCCCATCTCCTCGCGGATGATCGACCTGTTCTGCCCCATTGGCTTTGGCACCCGAGGCTTGATCGTGGCGCCGCCAAAAGCAGGAAAGACCACCCTTCTCCGCGATATCGCCACCAGCGTTGCCGTCAATCACCCCCAAGTCCGCATCATCGCGGTCTTGATCGATGAACGGCCCGAGGAAGTGACGGAGTTCACCCGGCACGTGCCCGGCGAAGTCTTGGCCAGTTCCAACGACATGGATCTGGAAACCCACACCGATCTCGCGCTCTTTGCCTACGCGCGGGCAACGCGACTGCTTGAAGCGGGTGAAGACGTTCTGTTTTTGGTGGATTCACTTACTCGACTGGGCCGGGCGTTCAACAACGACCG
>CAXBRK010000048.1:0-14292 GCA_963978155.1 uncultured Phycisphaera sp.
AAGGAGGCGGAGGCGAAGGTGGGGCGGCGCGGATCGAAAGATTTAGGGGAGGCGGCGGCGGTGGTGCCGGCGGTGCTGGCGGTGGCGTCGGAAACTTCGCGGGAGAGATCGAACTGCCCATCATCGCGGTCAACCAGATCCGTACCACGGTCTCCGTGCCGGATAAGGGAACCGTCATGCTTGGCGGTCAGCGTCAGGTCGACGAGTTCGAAACCGAAGTCGGCGTGCCAATCCTCTCCAAGATCCCTTGGGTCAACCGGTTCTTCACCAACCGCAAGCAATCCAAGAGTGAAAAGACGGTTCTGTTCCTGATGCGTCCTGAGATCATCATCCAAGAAGAAACCGAAGACGTGCTCTTCCCGGGCCTCTCGGAGACCCTTGGATACGGCTCTACGATCCGCTAAGGCACATTTTTACACGTCCCCTGCTCGCTGGGGCCATCGGTTGATCTCTGATTCGCTCGGAGACCCAGCCGCTGGCTTCAGCGAGCTTTTTCGTGAAAGAGACCCCTGAATTGGGTCGATGTAGGGATCATGACTTCCCACCCTTTTGACCAGAATCTGGATCAGGCCATCGAGTCCACGACTTTCGGTGACGTCAGCATTGTTGGTTTCCAAACAGGCTCTCTTCTTGATGAGTCTCTGGTTCGGACCTTGGAGAGCACCGCGTTGAATGCGGCGGTCACCGTGGACCGTCCCAAATTGATTGTGGATTTTGAAGGTGTGGTGCATTTGACCTCGGCGGCCCTCGGTGCTTTGTTGACCATTCGCCGTGAGGTTGAGGGTCGACAAGGAACGCTGATCCTTACTGGTCTCAGTCCGGCCATCGACGAAGTCTTCGACATTGCCTGCTTGCGACCGGTGTTTGCCTTCGCGGCCGACCGTTCTGCGGCGATCGATCTTTGCCAGGCATAACCGGCCAGCAGCTGGTGCAGTCTTTCACGGGCTCATTGCCGGAAGTGGTCCAGTCCACACGTGATTTCGTCCTGCGGGGCGATGTTGTTGAGGGCCTCAGCCCAGAACTGGTTTTTGCCATTCGCCTCGCTTTGGAAGAAGCGGTGACCAATGCCCATCGGCATGGACACGGGGGGGATCCTGATCTCCCGATCTCAATCGAGTTCTCTCGTATCGGCGACGACCTCATTTTGGAGGTCGCCGATACCGGCGAGGGATTTGATCCGGGATCTATTCCCGATCCAAGGTCCCCGGAAGGCCTCGAACGATCCTCCGGTCGGGGGCTGCTTTTGATTCGGGCGTTCATGCATCATGTGGAGCACCTTGATGCGGGACGGCGTATCAGGATGCGTCGATGTTTGGCCTCGGCAGGCTCTTCCTGATCATTGGGCCAGCACCAGAATGTCATAAAAGACGTGGGTCAATACCGCAATGGCCAGTCCTCGGTATCGATACAAGACGGCGAGCCAAATCCCTCCGAAGGTGTACACCATCAAGCCTGTCACATCGAACCCCTCAAGCAGCGGGGCGTGGTAGCACGCAAACAGAACACCAGAAAGCCCGATGAGATACGGCATCGCCTTGATTCGAGACATCCCCAGAAAAGTGATGCTCACATGAGCGCCAGCCTCGATCAGCAGCAGCCGGAACACCAATTCTTCATAGAGCCCGGCGGAGAACGCCAAGGCGAGTCCGCCTGTCTCGATGGTTGAGTATGGCACCATGACACCGATGAGGATCCCCAGGCCAAACAGCGGGATGGTGCACAACGCGGCTTCCATCATCATCCCAATCAAAAACCAAGGGGGAAAGCGCCAAGATCTCTGCTGTTGATGGTGCCGCAAGAGGGAAAGCCCAATGACCAAGGCGGCCAGAACTGGGGTGGCGTTCGTCAATCCCAGCAAGGCCACAAAGTCCTGAAGCCGGTGTTGGGCCAGCGTCGGCAGCGTGTTTGTGATGTGCTGCAGTGCCACGTGTCCACCAGCGACGGCGCAGAGGGCCAGGGTGGCGGGCGCACCGATCTTGGTCTCCAACAGGTAACGCTCGAGTTTCTTCGGCACGTTCACGAACATGAATCTTGTCTTGGTCCATCCTGAAACGCAAACGGGTCGCCTCAAAGGCGACCCGTTGGTGTTCCATTGATCGGTTCAGCTTCGAAAGCTGAGGCAAGGGTTAGGCCGCGGAGGCCTCTTGCATGGCTTTGAGCATGGCGTGCATGCGCGACTTGCGGCGAGCGGCCGTGTTGCGATGCAAGATTGGGGTGTGGCTCATCTTGTCGAGGAGTCGACACAGACGGCGGAATTGAGTTGTGGCCTCGCCGACATCATCTCCACGGAGTGAGGACTCGAAGACCTTGGTCTGGGTTTTGAGACGCACTTTGCGCCATCGGTTCAGTGCGGTGCGTCGGACGGTTTGGCGGACGCGCTTCTTGGTGGACTCGTTGTTTGGCAATGCAATAACCTCGTGTGATCAATGGACAGCCTCTTTCGGAGAGGCGAGCCAAGTATTGTCGCCAAAATCACGCCCTTTGGCAAGGGGGAACCGCAAGAAGCGGTGCGATCAGGCCGCGGGTGCTTCTGGGGCCGGGCCGGCTGAAGCGGTCGCCTCTTCGGCCTTGACCCCACCCAGGATCGTCTGGAGGGCTTCTGAGAGCTCGGCAACGCCCAAATTGGCGTTTGCGGCTTGGACGGCCGCTCGAGCCTCGCTGGGGGTCAGTCCAGAGAGCCGCAGGGCGGCCCGCATGCGATCGTGGGCGGCCCAGCCTTCTTGTGCCAGCACTTCATCTGCTTCAGCAAGCCAGACCCGGAAGGCTGTGGGATCGACCGACTCGCGGTCAGCGGTGAACCGTTCCCAAGCGGCTTGCAGGATTTTGGATGAACCAGAGGCCATCAATTCTTGATGTGCGGCGACTGCGGCACGTGCTGCCGAAGGTCGGAGCCGGAGCTCAGAGATGCTGGTGGAGCGGTTGTCGCTTCCTCCCACGTTGCTTGCGTCGAGGCTGACCAATCCCAAGCGTCGTCCGAGTTCTCCGAGTGCGTTGGTCTGCACCGAGATGTTGAAGGCATCCTGGAAGGCTTGATTCTCAGCCATGCCAAGTTCACGCTCGGCGCGGGCCGTTTGGGCCGCCAACTGGTCCTCATCGGGTGGCAGCAACTGAGCGGGAAGTTCGACCGAAGTCGCATCCAGAAGGCGTGAGCTTCCTGCACCCAAGCTGTCGGCATTGAAATTGCTGTCCGGTTGGCCGATCTGGAAATCAGAACCGACATTTTGCAAGAACGCTTGGCTCAACTCGATGCCGGTGGTTGGAGCAAAGCGGAAGGTGCCATTTCCAACCTTGGTGACAGACTCGACGTCAGCCACAAAGTCGCCGCCACAAATCATGTCAACAGTGCGGCCATCTTCCAATTGAATGATCAACTCGGAGCCTTCAAGGATCAGATTGCCAAGTGCATTGAGGTCTTTCACCGTGAGCGTGCCATTGGCACTCAGGGTGAGGTCGCCCAAAGCGGTGACGGTGGATTCGCCCAAGTCGATGTTTTCAGCATTCAGGCTCAAACTGCCGAAAGCACCCAAGCCAGCAATCCCGGCGGGGGCGTTGCTGTCGAGATCGAAATCGCCGTTGATCAGCAACTGAACTCCGTTTTCATTCAAGAAGAGCACGGGGCTTTCGTCACCGCCGCCCAAAGCGGTCAATTTCAGGGACGCAGCTTTGACCACACTGCCACCAAACCGCAGTCGATCGGCCATCAGGTCCAAGTCTGAGGATTCGGCATTCACGTTCCCCATGACTTCCATTTGCCCAGTCGCGGCGACGCTGAGATCACTGAATGCATTCAGGTTGCCGCCAACCATGACATCTCCGTCGGCATTGATGGACATGCCTACCGAAGAGGAGGTGGTGAGATTTCCGGCAACGACCACGTTCTCAGCTTCGGCGGTGAAATTCCCCGCGAGCGTGAGGTCGCCTTCTGCAATCAGATCGCCGCCAAGGGTCATGTTGCCGCTCTCGTTGGGGAGTACAGCAATTTGGACACCCGAATCGGCACCAGCCGTGAATGAGTCGGCGGCAATGAATTCTTCAACTCGAATGGTCTTCCCTGCGGCGAGCGTCAGGTTTCCGCTCACGTCGAGACTACGCAATCGCTGGTTGGGGGCAATTCCTCCAGCGTCACCACCGAGCTCCAGATTGCCATCGACAGCAATGCCAAAGAGCCCACCGAGACCGCTGGTGTTGCCGTCAAAGATGGATTGCTCAAAGACCACGTTTCCGGCGAGATTCGCATCGGTGAACAAACGGGCCTCATCGGAGAACCGAAGTTCTTCACCGGCGGCAATCAGTTCCGAGGTGTTGATGAAGATGACGTTTTGGTACGGGAGCCCGTTGGAAGGGTCAACACCCTCCGCAACACCGTCGATCAAGATGTCTCCAAGAGCGTTCAGTCCGGCATTGATTTCAATCAATCCAAACTGTCCACCTTCGTCGACCGATGGTGAACCGCCTGCCATCAGAATCAAATCGCCATTGATTGTGATGGCTTCATTGATCGTCAACTGCTGACCGGCGTGCAGCCGAAGTTCGGGCACGAAGCTGTCGGAGAAATCCAACTCCGCCAACACCTCGATGTCACCGCTGGTGTGAATTCGAATCGGACCGAAGTACTGGGTCAACGCGTTGGCCACCAAGTAGTTCCTTCCGGTGATCAAACCAGGATTGTCGATGCCGACGGATCCGTTGAAATCAAACGAGATGTTGTTGACATCTTCGTTTGGGATGTCTTCAACGATCAAAATGTCTGCGCCGAGGACACCTCCTCCGAGCATCAGGAGGCCATCCATGTGTTCGCCTTCGACATCGATGTCACCACCAAAGAAGGCGCTGTCTCCAGACAGATCCACCAAGCCTCCGACATCCCCAGAAGCATTGATTTGGGCATCGGGAGCAATGACAAGACTGCCTGCAGTGGATGCCATAAACGCACCGGCGGCTCCTCCTTGATTGGAGACATCCACCGAGCTACCAGAGGCCAATTGCAGGAACGTGCTGGCGTCCAACGAAACCAGTCCTCCATTCGAGGAAAGAGCGCCATCCAGGACCACCACCGGCCCGTTGGCTTCAATGGTCTGTCCTTCAATCATGCCGCCGAGGACGACTCCGCCGCCCACAGCTGAAAATTCTGCGGTGTTGGCTTGGACCAAGCCTTGGTTGTTGAGGGCAAGAGCAAAGGCATCACCCGCGCCAAAGAGCACCGATCCGCCCTGAATGCTGCCGGTGTTTTCTACCGCGGCCAGTCCGGAGAGATCACTGGCGGCTTGACCCGTTCCGGCGGTGTTGGCCAGAAGTTCACCATCAATTTTGGCGTGCAAACGTCCGCCTGATTCCCAGAGCAAGACTTCGTCACCGGCGACCAAAGCAACCAAGCCATTGCCTGCTTGCACGGTGCCGTGGTTCAGAACGCGCTGACCCAGCAGCGCCACTTTGTTGCCTTGGAGGTGGCCGTGGTTGGTCACTTCACCGGTCAGTTCAAACCGATCCAGACCTTGCATCCAATCGTCCAAGCTCATGTTCCCGGCAACGGCATACAAGGCGCCACAATCCACCACTGCGTCCGCGCCGAAGACCACACCGGCGGGGTTCACAATGTAGACCTGGCCATTGGAAAGCAATGACCCTTGGATGTCAGTGGGCGTTCCTCCCAACACCCGGTTCAAGATGGCTGATTCGCCATCGGGCAAATTGAACTCCAACGTCTCCCATGGGGCGACCATCAAACTTTGCCAATCCAACACGGTTCCGTCGGAAGCCGTGATCACCGTTTGTCCATTTTGAATCGTAATGGTGGCGGATCCCCAGACGGTTTCAGGTCCGTCCGCAGCGGCCGAAAGGGCCAAAGTGCTGGTGAGCAAGGTTCCCAAGGTGGCATTCAGCAGGTGTTGCTTCATGATGAGGTCTCTTTGTGATTGGAATTCGTGGTCTTTGGGCACAAGCCCGGTACTCCACTATGAGGTTTAGAACTCATAAGTGGCAGAAAAATGCACTCGGTTATCGCCAGATTCTGTGTCTCGGCCGTCCAGATCCGACAGAGCGAATCCCCAGTACAAACGGACTTGAACCGAACGGTCAAACAGGCCTTCGAGGCCGATACCAGCTCCCAGAAGGTCTTCATCCACTTCGTAATCCACCACCGGGTTGTTGATCTTGGTGGCACCAGCATCGAGGAAGCCCCCGAAGGCCAAATCCCAGTCCTGGGCTTGAAAACGCTGATTTGGTGCGGAAGAGCGGCCAGGGTGCCACCAATATTCGACTGATGCAGACCAACCTTGGTCACCCGCGGCCGCCGCTTCGGGATAGCCGCGAATGGTGTTCATGCCCCCCAGAACGGTGTACGCCTGCGGTGCCACTCGGCCATCGAGAGCGCCCCCCACGTTCGCACGGAGCCGGAATTCACCGACGCCTTCGGCATCAACAAATCGGCGGACGTCAATATTGGCATTCAGGGAAGACCACGAGTCGTCACGAGCGAATCGTCCGACATCATCTTCATCGTCCCCGCCTTGCCATGCGAGCGAGACGCCTCCTCGGAGGGTGCCTTGTTCACTGAGGTGTTGGACCGAAACGCCAGCTTGGGCGGTCAGCAAACTTGTTTGTCCACCACCGATTTCAATAGCACCGCTGTTGAAGACAAAGCTTTGCGTGACATCGAATCGGTCCATCCCAATTCTGAAGAACGGGGTGACGAAGTGTGGGCGGGCAGGATTTCGTCCCAAGGGGAGGGGCCTTGGAGAAATCGAATAAGAAAGCCCCATGCTGTTGCCTTCAAATTCAATGGGGACGCCAAATTGACTGGAGACATATTGGTCGGCATGGAAGAAAGCGTTGCCTTTCCATGAGTCGAACACCGAGTGGGTCCAGCCGGCGTTGATGCCAGTGGCATCGGAATCACCGGAGGTGCGCAGTTGCACGCTCAGGACGTCATCGCGATCAGTGAGTTGTGTGTCTCGCCATCCCAAGATGTATCGCCACTGACTGGTTCCTTGCGTGCCGGTATTTTCAGCCGCCACGGTCCAAACTTGGGGGTCTCGTTCGGTGACATTGAAGTCCACCACGGCCAAGCCTGGCTCTGAGCCACGGCCCAAGCCAACATCAACAGTTCTTCCTGGATGCAGGGAAAGTTCCGCCGCGAACGCCTCGAGTGATTCACGGGTCAACAATTCTCCGGGCTGGACCGGAGCGAGTTCACGGATGCGGTTGTGCGCAGGGTGATTGATGCGTTCTGCAGGAGCAATTTCCGCATCATCACCGACTCGGGTTCCGGAAGCCAAAGTTCGGACTTCTTCGATGATGTTGGTGATGACCAAGAAAACAAGCGACTCAGGGTCTTCTCGATTGTCGGTGCCGTCTTGGCGATCGATCTCTTTGGGCACCACAAAAACGCCAACCAGCCCAAGTTCCTCGTTGAGTGCTTGCAGGAGGCCTTCGTTGATCTTTTGGATTCCCGCAACCGAGAACTCCATGTTGGCTCTTCGATTGAGTGCGCGAAGGCTCCAGCGATTTTGTTCTCCCGCATCGATAAAACCCTCCCGAATGGTCAAGGGCAGGGGGGTCGACATCAACTGTTCTCGCAGTTGTTCCTCTTGGGCCATCGAAGGTCTGAACTCAATCTTGAGCTCCTTCGCGGCGTACCTCATGGATTGGATGTCGGAGGTGTCTGATGCTTCTTGGGCCATCGAAGTGGCGGTCCACACACAGGCAAAACAGACAATCAACATTTGACGAATGGCGGGCATGAAGAACTCCGGGAAGTGTGAGTTGTTCATTATGCCAGCGATTGAAGCGGTCACCGCGAAGAAGTAAGAAAACAAGGGGGGTGGTGAGGGGAGGCAAACGCCGTCCGATAAAACGCAACCATTCCGTTTGTGACCTTTGCGTGGGTTGTGCCCCGGTGAATGACCGTCGAACTTGAAGTCGAGTGGTGATCGGAACGATGTGGAGAGTCGGCCGGTTCGACCGGCGAAAGGACGCACCACCATGAACCGGATTTGCATGATTCTCGGACTTGCCTCAGCCTCACTGTGCGGCTGTACTGCCACTCAGCCCGTGGCGAGCCCTGGAGCACTTGAATCGTCTCCGATGATGTTGTTTGGGGCCGGGGATGATCTGGGCTTGGCAACGCATTTGGAGCTTTCGTATTTCGAAGGTGACATGACGGCTTTGGAGTGCTTGGTGCATTTCGAGCAATGCCAATTGGATGTCCCAGAAGCCATTCTCACGGCAGCACAGGTGGAGTTCCGAGTTCTTGCGACCGAGATTCAGGAAGACTGGAACATTGACGGCGCAGAGTGATTGAAGAAGAGCCCGTTGCTCCTTTTTTTCGCTATATTGGGCGTTTCACCCAGCGGGTGTAGCTCAATTGGATAGAGCACCGGTCTACGAAACCGGCGGTTGCAGGTTCGAATCCTGCCATCCGCGTTGGCCCTCCTCATGCTGGAGGGCCTTTTTTTGTTTTGCGAGGTAAACCAGCATTCTGTGCGTACCTTTGAAGCATGCTGGAATCGTTGATTTTGTCTGTCTTTTGTGCTTCAAATGCTCCGGCCCTCCCTCCGCACGCTTGCGAAGAGTTGGGGATCGAGCGGGGCACGGTGCAAACTCTTCCCGACGTCGAGTTTGGCGCGTCCGATTCCTTCATGTTGACGTTGGACGGAAAGCCACGCTTGGTCCGTCTGGTTCCGTGGTCTCTTCGCGACCGGGGTTTCAGTGTTGAGGGTGACCCCTTGGGTTTGGTGGACCGCCGGGAACGGCTTTGGCGTGGCACCGTTGAGCCTGGTGGATTGCGCATCTCGTGCTCGCGTTTGCGTGATGGCTGGTGGGGCCGGGTTGTGGGGGAAGATGGTCAGTCATGGATGCTTGAACCTTGGGGTGATCGCACGGCGGTGTACAACTCTTCGGATGCCTTGGCATGTGGGGGGACCTGTGGGGTGATCGATGGGGTGTTCAACGACAGCCGCGATCCTGTGATCGCGCGGATGGGGGGACCGGGAGGAGGCGGGGGACTGCAAGTGTGTGGTCTGGCCGCCGAGGCCGATTGGGCTTTCTTCCAAACTTGGGGGGCAGATGCCCTCGGTCGAGTTGAGTCCGTGCTCGACGCTATGAACCTGCAGTATGAATCCGAGGTCGGGATTACCCATGACTTGTCTTACTTCTTGGTTCGAACCTCGGCGGCCGACGATCCCTATGGCAGCGTCACCAATTCTTCGAGTTTGCTCTCGCAATTCGGGACGTGGTGGAACACCAACCAGCAGCTCATCGAGCGTGATGTTGCCCACCTTTTCACCGGAAAAGAGTTGGATGGCAGCGTGATCGGCATTGCGTACTTGGGGGTGATTTGCACCACCAATGCGTACGGCTTGGATCAAGAATTTGGCAACTTCAACTGTCGTACCGACCTGATTGCGCACGAACTTGGCCACAACTGGTCCGCCGACCATTGTGATTGTGGTAACCCGCAGTACACGATGAATCCCAGCATCACCTGTGCCAACCAATTCAGTCCCACCCAGACGGTGGGAGACATCGCTGGCTTCCGGTCGACTCGAAGCTGTCTTGAATCCGCTCCCATCCGATGCTGTCTGTTGGACGGCTCCTGTCAGGCCACTTTCCGTGACGCATGTTTGAACTTGGGCGGATTTTTGGACTCCACCGATGCCAGCTGTCCCCCGGAAGCCTGCACTCAAACTTGGGCGTGTTGCTTCCCCGACGGGGTCTGTCTGGAAGGTGATCCAGCATCTTGCTTCACAGCCGGCGCGTCCGTCGGCGCATTGAATTCAACTTGCGCGGCGACGTCGTGCGATCCGGCGCGGGCTCCAGTCACCCGTGAAGTGTTCATCGACCTTCACCCTGCAGGTGGCCGAACCGAAATCTGGCGAACCGAATTGAGTCAATTCGCAAACGTCGGCAAAATCCTTGGCGTCACCGGAACTTCTGAGCGTCCGTTGGTCTTGGCTTCGGCCACTGAGCTCCGACAAAATCCCGAAGACCTTGGAAGGTTGGGCGACATCCCCGGACCACTCTCGGGCGCTGGAGATTCTTGGGTGGTGCTCGGACAACCAGACGCCCATGAAACCGCGTTCACGGCAGGCTTTGCTGGGGTCGATGCCACGGCCTCAGTGGTCTCGGGATTCGGGTTCTTTGAAGACCAAGGCGGGGCGATTTTTGATCAGGATCCGTCCTCTTCCCCGGTGGTTGGGCAGAGCACGCTGGCCCAAATCTCGACTGATGGACGTTTGGTGTATCGGGGGTCGTTGCTGATCGAGCAAACCAGCGGCGGACTGCGAGAAATTCCTTTTGTGGTCGAAACCGAAACCGGGTCGTGTTGTTATCCAGATGGCCAGTGTTCGGTGGAACCCGAGGTCTTTTGTGACTCTTCCGGTGGTTCCTGGCAAGGCCTCAATGTGCAGTGCAGCGATACCGCTTGCCCACCACCGCCACCCTTGATTTGTCAAGGCGATGTGGACGCCAACGGGGCGGTGAACTTCGAAGACATCTTGTTGGTGCTGAATGCGTGGGGACCCTGTGGGGATCCGTGTCCCGAAGATATTGACCAAGACGGTATTGTCGGTTTTGCTGAAATCCTTTTGGTCTTGAATGCGTTCGGGGATTGCCCACTCCCACCGCCTCCGCTGGATCGCACGGGATCATGTTGTTTATCAGATGCATCGTGCGTCGGGTCACTCTCTGCGAGTGACTGCGAAGCCAGTGGTGGCCAATTCAATGGGCAAGGATCAATCTGCCCCACCAACCTCTGCCAAGTGGATCTGGGTGGATGCTGTTTGGCCGATGGCACGTGCCAGCAGAGTTCTGCATCGGACTGCATCAACGTCGGCGGTTCTTATCGCGGTGCTGATGTCTCCTGCGACAACTACTTCTGTCCATCCGCACCCATTGCCAACAATGATGATGTTGTGCTGGCGCCCGAAGGTTCCGTAGTGCTCGATGTCTTGGCCAATGACATTGATGTAGAGGGGTTCGGACTGAGTTTGGCTTCCTTTGATGCGACGTCCAGCTTGGGTGGAACCATCACTCAAGAAGGAGACGAGCTGCGCTACACCGCTCCTGCAGACGCCGGGGTCGATTCCTTTGGTTACCAAGTGCAGTCGATCTTCGGGTTGATCGCTGAGGGCACCGTGGTGATCGAGCTGACCGACTCGCTGCCGGGTGTACAGGTCGAGTATTACGACCTCGAGGCACTGAGTGAACTGCCGGACTTTGGACCGCTGGTGCCAATCTCCGCCGAAGTCCTGCCCCAAATCAATCTTCCCTCAACCGATGGTGTTTTTGCGGGTTCTGGCCTCTCCGACAATGTCGGTGCGGTGTTTGAAGGTCAAATTGTTTTCCCCGCTCCTGGCCTCTGGACGTTGTTCACCGACAGCGATGATGGGTCTCGTTTGTTGGTTGATGGCGTTCAAATCGTTGACAATGACGGTTTGCACGGCATGCAGGAGCGTTCAGGAACGATTCAGGTCGACCAAATCGGTCCTCGCAACGTGAGGGTGGAGTTCTTTGAGCGTGGAGGAGGCGCGGGGATCATTGTGCGTTGGGAAGGGCCCGGGACCGGAAAATCCGTGGTCCCCAGCAACGCTTGGTCCTACACACCCTAATCAGGACTTGACCGTTACGGACCAAGGGGTTCAGGCGGGTCCGCGCTGGTGTATCATTTGCGATTCGATCCGATTTCTCGGATTGCGAATGGAGTGACGCCATGACGACGCTTTCCCATCCTGCCATCGCCGAATCGTTGCCAACCGAAACGCTTCTTGGTTGGCTGCGTGACATGTACCTGATCCGCGAGTTCGAGATCCGGACCATGCAGGCTTATCAGAACAAGAAGATCGGTGGATTCTGCCACGTCTACATCGGTCAAGAAGCTGTAGCGGTGGGCTGTGTGGCCGCCACCCGAAACGACGACCCCTTGGTCACGGCGTACCGGGATCATGGTCATGGTTTGGCTCGGGGCATGGATCCCAAGTACGGCATGGCCGAAATGTTCGGCAAGCTCGCGGGCTGTGCCAAAGGCAAGGGCGGCTCAATGCACTTCTTCGATGCGGCCAACGCCATGTACGGCGGGCACGGCATTGTCGGTGCCCAAACGCCACTTGGTGCCGGGCTCGCATTCGCTACGAAATACGAGGACGAAGTCATTGGCGGCGGCAAGAGTGACAAAGTGACGCTCTGCTTCCTCGGTGATGGTGCGGTCAACCAAGGGGCCTTCCACGAAGCCATGAACTTGGCGGGCCTGTTCGATCTCCCGGTGATCTTCATCGTCGAGAACAATGGGTACTCCATGGGCACCGCGATTGAACGCGGCACGACCATGGCCCATGACCTCGGCGCGAAAGCCCGAGCCAACGGCATCGACCACATCACGATTCAAGGCATGGATGTGATGTCGGTGTATGACGGCATGAAGCCATTTGTCGATCAGTGTCGAGAAAACAGCCGTCCTGGCTTTGTGGACATGCAGACCTATCGCTTCAAGGGTCACTCCATGTCCGACCCTCGCAAGTACCGGACCAAAGAAGAAGAGGCCCAGTACGAAGCCCAAGATCCAATCGGTCGACTGGAGCAGGTCCTGAAGACCCAGCGTGACGTGACCGATGCCGACATGGAAACGATCTACGACGCGCAAAAGAAGATTGTGCGAGAGGCGGTGGAGTTCTCCGAGAATGCCCCGGCTCCCGGCTTGGATGAGCTGTACAAAGACGTGTACGTCGAGCCGTTTGGTCCTTGGACGGGCACCAGCTTGCCCGAGATGCTGGCGAATGACCCCAACTACAACGGAGGTGCCCGGTGAGTCGTCAAATTGAATTTCGTGATGCTTTGAATGAAGCCATGAGTGAAGAGATGCGGCGTGACCAGCGTGTCTTCCTCCTCGGTGAAGAGGTCGCGCAGTACAACGGTGCGTACAAAGTCTCCCGTGGCATGTTGGATGAGTTTGGTCCCAAGCGCATCATTGACACGCCAATTTCAGAATCCGGATTCGCTGGGATGGCGATTGGCGCCGCCATGCGTGGTCTGCGTCCAATTTGTGAATTCATGAGCTGGTCTTTCAGTCTCGTGGCCGCCGATCCCATTTTGAACAACGCCCCGAAGATGCTCTACATGTCCGGTGGGCAATTCGGTTGCCCCATTGTCTTCCGTGGCAATGATGGTGCAGGCGGCCAGCTGGGTTCCACCCACTCTTGGTGTGTGGAAGGCCTCTATTCCAACGTTCCGGGATTGAAGATGGTGATCCCATCCAATCCTTACGAAGCCAAAGGGCTGCTGAAGACGGCCATCCGTGATGATGACCCCGTCTTCTTCTTGGAATCTGAGCGCATGCTCGGAGACAAAGGCGAAGTCCCCGAAGAGGAATATTTGATCCCCTTCGGGAAAGCCAATGTGGTGCGTGAAGGCACCGACTGCACCTTGTTCTCTTGGGGACGGCCGGTCAATTTTGCGGTGGAAGCTGCGGAAGAATTGGCCAAGGAAGGTCTTTCTTGCGAAGTCATTGACGGACGAACCATCCGTCCTCTCGACCTTGAGACGATCGTGCGCAGCGTGAAGAAAACCAACCGTTTGGTGGTCATTGATCAATCGTGGAGCTTTGGCTCACCAGGGTCCGAAGTGGCTTCCCAGGTGCATGCGGCTTGCTTCGACGATTTGGACAACCATGTCCATCGCGTGCACACCCACGATGTTCCCGCCCCGTACGCAGCCAATCTCGAACAAGAGATGTTGCCCAATGCTCGACGCATCTGCGAAGCGGTTCGCAGTTGCTGCTATGTCGCCTGACCCTGAGCGAGAAGGAATTCAGCCTTGTCCATCGAAGTGACCATGCCCCGCTTGTCCGACACCATGGAGTCGGGCACCATCGTTGAGTGGAAAGTTGCCGTTGGTGACAAAGTCTCTTCAGGAGACGTTGTCGCTGATGTGGAGACCGACAAGGCCACCATGGAGCTTGCCGTTTACGACGACGGCACCATCGCCTCTATTGATGTGGAGCCAGGCCAGCAAGTCGACGTCGGCACGGTGATCGCCCTGTTGGCCGAGAAAGGTGAGGATCCTGCGAACCTCAAGCCCGCAGCTTCGGCACCAGCCCCTGCTCCAGCACCTGCACCGGCGGCAACTCCTGAACCTGCTCCCGAGCCTGTGTCTTCGCCCGCCCCGGCGGCCAGCCCCGCGGTCTCAGCCGCCCCGGCAGCATCGTCCTCCGGTGGAGGCATGCGGATCAGCCCGGTAGCCCGTCGTATGGCCGAAGCAGCAGGAATCCCCTTGGCCACCATCGTGGGCACGGGTCCCTCTGGT
>CAXBRK010000049.1:0-14063 GCA_963978155.1 uncultured Phycisphaera sp.
GACGCCACGCGGCGGCTGGCCGAATCGATGGGTAAAACGCCAGTTCCGGCAAACGACCGTGCCGGTTTTGTGTCGAATCGTGTCTTGATGCCGCTGATTAACGAAGCTTTTTTTGCTTGGATGGAAGGGGTGGCTGAGCCAGAACACATCGATGAAATCATGAAACTTGGCTGCGCGCACCCGATGGGTCCGTTGCGTTTGGCCGATTTCATTGGTCTGGATGTCTGTCACGACATCATGATGGTTCTTTATCGCGAATTGGGCGATTCAAAATTCTTCCCGTGTCCACTGCTCCGGCAGTTGGTGACCGCTGGACGCCTCGGAGACAAAACCGGTCACGGCGTTTACAACCACAGCGAAGGCTGAGCCGTCGCCTACAGTCGATACTTAGGAATGGCATTGCTGCGACCACTACTCAATTTGTTCTCTTCGGTGCGTCTTGGCATCACCTTGATGGTGCTGATTTTTCTGTACAGCGCTGTTGGTTCGGCGGGTCTTCCGGTGCACTGGAATGTGCTTCGTCCGGATGCTTGGCTTCCACTCCGAGAAGCATTTGATCTTTCTGAATTCCGCTGGTTCAACTGGTGGCCCTTCGCGCTGCTGATGGGCCTGTTTTGTGTCAACCTTTCGGTCACGACCATCCGCCGCATTCCCTTCAACCGGATCAATCTCGGCGTGTGGATGATTCACTCCGGGTTAATCATCTTGTCGGTGGGAAGCGTGTGGTACTTCGGGGTCAAAGTTGAAGGCGATACGTTGGTCCATCGCCGAGCCCTTTCGGTGTCTTGGGCCGGCGAAACAGAAACCATCGCCGCGGTGCCCGGAAAGCGAATCAGTTTGCGGAGTGCTGACGGCCGCCGGGCAGATGTCCGAGTGGCGGCGATTGATCCCGAAGCCACCATGGAAGATGGAACGCGGTCGGTCAAACTGACCCTGGTGGCCCGAGTCGATGGCAAAGACATGCTTCGAGAAATGCAAGCGGGGTTCCCCGAGTCCACGCAAGATTTCATTCCCAGCGCTGACACCTCGGGCTGGTCTCCGGTTGACGGAGCCGCGGTGGATGGATTTGAAACAACCTTGTCTTTTGCTCCCGAGCCGTACTTCTATTTGATGGAGTCACGGGCGGTGTACTTGCGGGAGGTCCAAGCCGATGGCACCCGTGGTCCTTGGGTGGAGCGTCCGATCAAGAACCTTCCGATGTTCACCGATCGGTTGAACGACCGCTCTCGGGTTTGGCCAGAAGGTGGCGCCAACGCCAGTGCCCAAAAGAAGATGTCGGTCATTGAGTTGGACGCCATTCACGACAACGACCCATTGCCTGGTATCCGACTGGACGTTACCGACACTCTCCGATATGCCTTGCCTGAAGTCCGACGGACGGATGGTGGGCCGGCCGTAGACCCAACCGCCACGGTGGAACTTTCCCGTTCCGATGAATCTGAGACCCGTTCGTTTGACCTCCGGGCGTTGGATCCCGCAGCTCGTTCGGCTTTGGATGGTGCCTTGGAAATGCGGTGGGTGCTTGATGAAAGCGAACTCGACTCCATGCGGCAGATTCGCTCGGGAGCGCTCGTGGTTGACGGTGTGTCCTATCCCCTGACGCCGGGAACTCAGGCGCCCTTTGGCCAAGGCACCTTGACCTTGCAGTCGGTGTCCGACGACTTGGTGGTCGGCGGTGAGCGTATTTCTGTTGCGGTTGTGAACGTCCAGCAGGGCGAAGATGAATGGGTCCGGTGGATTTTTGATGATCCCACGCTCACCCGTGATCTGGACACCCAGGGTCAGCCCATTGAAGGTGGCCTGCGGCAAGCCGACATTGTCACCGAATACCGACCAGGAACGGAGTCTTCGGTTCGGCTGGTCGCCGGACCTGGCGAAGAAGATCTGCGGCTCTTGATCCCGGGAGATGACGGAGGCCTCGTGCAGGACGTTCGCAGCGGGAGCTGGGTCGATCTTGGCGCGGGGTTGCAACTTCGGGTGGTGCGATATGCCTTGCGAAGCCAAGCCGAACGTCGCCCCTTGGTAATTCCGCAAGACCAGCGTGATCGAGATGTTGGATTCTTGGCTTCCACCGTTCGTGTGACGTGTCCTGAAGGTGTGGTTCGCCGTCGCGGCCTGAAAGATTCGTGGTTGCTCTATCACCTGTATGCGTTTGACGGTGAAGTTGACTTGCCCCGCCGCTACCGCTTCGAGCCCAGTGAGCTGGTGCTGAACGACGGACGCCGCTTCGAACTTCTGTACAGCCGGCGCCGGATGGAAATGCCTGCCCCAGTGGTTCTGGACGACTTTGAAGTCCGCAGTCGAATTGGCGGGTTTACCGGTGAAACCAGCAGCATTCGGGACTGGACCAGTCAACTGCGGTTTGTCAAAGCGGACGGTGGCGTCTCTGATCCCTACCGGGTTCACATGAACAACCCCGCGGAGCATCAGGGGCTGTGGTATTTCCAATCACAGTGGGATCCGCCCGATCCGGCCCGCCGTGAAGACGAAGTCGACAGTCTTGGTTTGAACCACACGGTCTTGGGTGTGGCCAACCGAAAAGGTGTGTACGTGCAACTGCTCGGCACCATCCTCACGGTCATCGGTCTGGCCTACGCGTTCTATGTCAAACCTGTGATCAAGCGGCGCCGCCTCGAAGCGGCGAAAGCAGCAGCCGGAGGCCAAGCATGATTCGTTCGATTCTTGTGCTTCTGGTTCTGGCGTTGCCAGCTTCCGCAAATGACCTGTTTCTCAGCCAACTCCAACTGGACCAACTGGGCACGGTGGCGGCGTTTGACCAAGGCCGGGTGAAGAGTCTTGATTCACTTGCCGCATCGGTGATGAAGCGGATCACCGGCGCTCGGAAGCCCACCGGAACTTCCAACCTCACGGAGATGTTGGATCTTGCTTTACGCCCCGAAGCATGGACCGACCGGCCCACCATTTATGTCAAAAACAAATTGGTCCGGGCTGAGTTGGCCGCCGCCATGGCCAAGGCGGGTGGGTCTCAAGAGGATCAATACAACCTCACCGAGACCGGCTTGGTGGCTCGTCGCCACTTGGAGACTCCAGAAGCCACCGCCACTTTGGACCGGTTGTCTCGAGATTTGATGCGGACCGCCCGGCCCGTTGAGGAAATTCGGGGAGCGCTCTCTTGGGCCCGTCCCAAGGTGCTGCGGTCCCTTTTGACTGTTGTGGCCCCTCCCGATGGCGGTTTTGAATCGCGGTGGTTCACGCTGGATGAACTCACCATGGGCGGGATGACGGCGCCAATTTTCTCCGGCATCGACAGTGAAGTTCGGCGCAAGAGCATTGGGCACTGGGAAGCGTTGACCACCGCGTGGGCTGCCGGCGATGCGAACACGGTGAATGGATCCGCCGCGGCCTTGGCCGCGTTGCTGCCCCAAGTCAATCCTGATCCCGAGATCTACCCATCTTCGGCCCGACTCTCGTGGGAAAGCTGGTACTTCCGCAATGGCAATTTGACGTTGTTCTGGCTGGCCTACGGCTTTGCCTTGGCACCGTTGTTGATGGCGGTGGTTTTTCAGTGGCGTGGGGCCATGCGGCTTGGACTGGCCATGTTCATCCTTGCGGTCTTGCTGCACACCTTTTCGGTGGGTCTGCGTTGGTGGGTAAGCGGGCGCTGGCCCAATTCAAACATGTTCGAAGCGGTGACCACCGCTGCGTGGTTCGGTGCCTTCTTCGCCTTGATGTTTGAAATGTTCTTGCCACGATCGCCGGTTCGAGGAATCGTGGCTTTGGGTGGTGCGGGCACCGGCATGGTGGCGTTGATGTGTGCCCACTTCATGCCGTTGTCGCTTGATCCGACCATTTCCAACATGATGCCAGTCTTGCATGATGTTTGGCTCTACATCCACACCAACGTCATCATTTTCAGTTACGCCTTGATTTTCATGGCTTCGGTGACGGCGGGTATTTACCTGTTGTGGCGAGGGGCCCTGCGTCTGCGCGGTCAATCGGAAGGCGCCATTCTGCATGCGGGTGGTGGCGGAACCAGCATGATGTTGGCCGGACGCGCCCGCTCGTTGGGTGAGGTGATGGACGGGGCGACCATGATCTTGGTTGAGCTCTCTTTCATCTTGTTGTGGGCGGGCATTGTGATGGGCGCCATTTGGGCCGACCACTCTTGGGGTCGGCCTTGGGGATGGGATCCCAAGGAAGTCTTTGCCCTCAACACGTTCCTCGTCTTTGCCGTTTTGGTGCACGTCCGTTGGCGCGTTCGTGACAAAGGACTGTGGACTGCTTTGTTGGCCGTCGCAGGCTGCGCGGTGATGCTTTTCAATTGGGTGGTGATCAACTTCACCATTGCAGGGTTGCACTCGTACGCATGATGGACCAGACCTTCGACCAATTTGGCGGCGGCTTGCCCCTCGGTGACGGAGATGCCTGGCCCGAGGTGGAACGCGCTCCGTTGAGCATCGCGGTGCCGTGGACCGAGCCTGGGCCTCCGGCTCCAGAGACCATTGCCGACGACATGCGTTCCCGAGCGGGCCGAACCGTGGACTTGCTCGGTGCGGACATCGGCCCCGAGGACACGGGCCTGCTGTGGTCCGCGGTCTTCTCGGTCGAAGGAATGAAGGCGCCCATTTTTGTGTGGCTGGAAGAGACCGATGCCCCGACGGCGCAGCATGCCACTGACATGGCGGGGGTGCCCGAACACAAGTGGACGATGGTGTGGCAGACCCGACTCGACGGCGCAGACCCTGTGGCTGATTGGGGCTTGGTCCTGCGGACCATTGGCTTGTCTTGGCCCGGAACCCCTGCGGTTCATGATGTTGAACTCTCGCGATGGATCATGCGTGAAGAGATGGTGGAGCCTCTGTTGGCCGACGAAGAGCTCGAGCCCGCAGTGGAATCGCTCTGGTGGGTTTCCGCTTCGCAGCGTGAGCCAGGTTCACCGGCTTGGTTGAAAACCTCCGGAATGAACCGACTCGGCTTACCAGAATTGGAGTTCCTAGAAGTGCCGGTTCCCCTGGTACCCACCACCGCGCATTTGCTTGATGAGCTGGCAGCTCGTATCGCCGAAGACGGGCCACCGCCTCCAGGCACCCGCATGGCTGTGGGGCCCGAGCTCGAACTTCGGGCGGTCCCGCCTCGTGAGGTTCTTCCGGTGCTCCCCGCCAACATGCCGGGGCAAGCGGCTGATCGTGAGCCCGATGCGCCACCTTCAATCGTGTTCACGGGCCCCGAGAAGGTTGGTGCGACCAGACCCACGTGGCCACCCGCGACCAGCGTCTTACAGCGTTTGGCCGACGAACCCTGTGTGGTCTATCGGGCGACTCGAAGCACCAAGCGCCGAGCTCATTTGGCCCGCCAAACGTGGGACGACCTTGGCATGATCCACGCGAAGTTGGCCCGTCTTGACACCAAAGCCATGTTCGCCGTCAAGGCCGTTTTTGGTCCCGAAAGCGCACGAGAACACTGTTGGCTTCGTATCGACACGCTTGAGGGCAACACCGCATCCGGTGTACTTGACGCGGACACCCAGATGGTTCCGGGTCTTCAAGAGGGCGATGCCCATCGCGTCAACCGAGATGAAATCTCTGATTGGTGTGTGGTCTTGAATGACAAACGATTCGACCCTGAGTCGGTGCCCGCCCTTTGGCGAGCCGTCGATGCGCTGGGTGCCAGTTAGCGCGTCGGGATCCACGCCTCCGCCAGCGATCGGCTTCGCTCGCGGATCCACTCGGCGGTCTCGGCTCCGGCTTGGATCCATTCCTGGACATCGATGCCTGGGATCTCGCCCCATACCGCAACCGGAAGCACGGTTTCCATGGCGATGGTTTCGATCATCAACCAAGGCAACATGCTCCAGGTGCCTTCTGGAGGTGCCTTTCCGATGCGTGATCGCCACGCGGATGTGAGCTGTTGCCCGGCCTGAAAATGAAGTCCGGATGGCCATTGGCTGGGCGCGAGGTCTTTCGGCCGTCGGAGTGAAACTTGGAGCACCGCGTTGGCCAATTCGTGGGCCACCGCATCCACCCGAACCGCATCGAAATCCAAAATGCCCGACACCCGGCCGTCTGAATGCATGCGAAGATTTTTCGGATGCCAATCGCCATGCAAGATCTGCTTGGGATGATCCATGACACCACGCTCTTCACTCTTCTTCTTGGCCAGTCCCACCAATGCTTCGAGTTGTTGAAGTGATGTCTTGCTGGAAGGGAACCGCTCCATGGTGCGCCCGACCAATGACGTGAACTGGACTTTGGACTCTCCGCTCGAATGATTCAAGGGGGGCTGATTCCGAGTTGCCCGGTGGAACATGGCCAAGGCGATTCCGGAGGCGTGCGCATCGCGCCGTCCTCGTCGGGCACTCTTCCCATCCATCCACGTTTGCAATTCCCAGACCAGATCATCCTGTTCGATGTGCCTGGCACCGTCGGCTTGTGGCCGGAGTTCAGGCACGGGGAGTTGAGCTTCCAGGCAGATGGCCATGACGGATCGCATGAGCTGGAGCCGCTCTGGAGACAATGCACGATGGGGACGTCCCTTGAGCAGGAAGCGGCCTTCTGTTGACTCAATGGCGTATTTGGCAGAGCCCGAGGAGCCACCTTGGTGTGGTCTGATCGAGTGGATGTGTCCCAGAAGCCACCCGTCGGTGAGGGACCGCAATGTTTCGGGCGACACGTTGGGAGGACGGGTCTTCATTCCACGTTCTGAACTTGTTCCTTCAGCCGGTCCACCGCGCTTTTGATTTCGACAATGGCTCGAGACACATCAACCTGTTGGACTTTGGAACCAATGGTGTTGGTCTCTCGGAGCATTTCTTGGGTCAAGAAATCCAGTGTCCGGCCTACGGGGTCGTGACCGGTCAACAGTTCACGGAATTGGACCAAGTGGGCGTCCATTCGTGTCACTTCTTCCGAGATGTCTGATCGCTCGGCAAAGAAGGCCACTTCACGCACCAAGTCCCGTGGGTCTTCGGAGACGTTCAGTGACTCCAGCATTTCTCGCATGCGTTGCAGCATGCGATCTTCGTGATGCTGGCTGATGCTCGGTAGGGCCGCGCGGATGGTGCGGAGGCGTTCTTCAATCGCATTGCACTGCGTCAGCAGATCTTGCTCGAGCGCTTGCCCTTCGACTTCTCGCATGCGCTGCAGTTGCTCGCATGCTTCCTTCGCGGCCGAATGGGCGAGGGCTCCAATTTGAGCCATGCGTTCTTCTTCTTCAAAAACGACCACACCAGGGAGATTCAAGATTCCGGCGAGATCAATCTTGGTTGCCGAGTGATCCACTCCGGGCATGCCTAAAAGCTGACTGAGGTAGCGCTGAAAAGCTTGCTCGTCGATCCGGCCGGCTTGGCTCCCTTCGGATTCCTGAACCCGGACCGACACGGTGAGGGATCCCCGCTGAAAATGTTCCACCACTGTCCGTTCCAAAGGACCTTCGAGGGGCAAGAATTCTTCGGGCAGTCGAACCAGACACTTTCGATGTCGGTTGTTGACCGAACGCACTTCGACCCCAACCGTCAATCCGCCTTCCGAGCAGGAGGCTGATCCGAAGCCGGTCATCGATCGCAACACGGCTTAACCTTCGGGGTCGACGTTGGTGTCAGAAGTCGTGGTGCCCGATTCTTCTGGTGCAATTGGTGCAGCAGGCAACGCTTCAACGGGGGTGTTTGTGTCGGATGCTTCAACTGCTTCAGCGGGTCCAGCGACATCCGCGGCTCCGGGGCCTGCCGACATGTTCAAGCTGATGGCCAAGCCCAAGTACAGAACGAAGGCGACCACGGTGACCCAAGTCAGCGTGTCACCCACGCGTCCGCCAAGCAGCGAATCAGCGCTTCCCGCGCTGGAACCACCAAATGCTGCGGACAATCCGCCGCCTTTGGGTCGTTGCATGAGGATCACCAGAATCATCACAGTGGAGACCACCATGAAGAGGCCGGTAAGGATGTAGAAGCTGTTGAGATCGTTCATGCTTGGCCCTCGGCCTTGGCGGCAGTTACCGCATTGATGATGTCAAGGAAGTCCGCAGACTTCAATGAAGCGCCCCCAACGAGGAATCCGTCCACGTCGGGTTTGGCAAACAATTCCGCCGCATTGGCGGGCTTGACTGAGCCTCCGTATTGGATGCGGACGGCATCAGCCACGCTTTGATCATAGTGTTCTGCGAGGGCGGCCCGAAGGTCTGCATGGACCTCTTGGGCATCCTCTGGGGTGGCGGTCAGCCCGGTGCCAATGGCCCATACAGGTTCGTAGGCAATGACCAGACGCGAGAGGGCTGCGGCGGGCAAGCCCTCCAAGGCGTGGGCGAGTTGGGCCCGGTTCACTTCAAGTTGACGGCCTGCTTCCCGCTCTTCTTTGAGTTCGCCAGTGCACAAGATCACGGAGAACCCAGCATTGAGTGCTGCGTGCAGTTTTTCTCGGACGATGTCATTGGACTCGCCAATGACATGGCGACGTTCCGAGTGACCCACCAGAACCCATTCCACACCGCAGTCCTCGAGCATGGGCAAGGACACTTCACCGGTAAAGGCTCCGGACGCCTCGTGGTGGGCGTCTTGGGCCCCCAGCATGGGCGGTGCCGATTCGACGACATCTGCGATCAGCGCGAGGTAAGGAAAGGCCGGGAACATCACCACTTCTGCCCCGAGAGGGCCACGGGCGAGTCCTTCCGCGATGGATTCGGCGAGGTCTGCACCGTCTCCCGCGTTGAGGTTCATTTTCCAGTTGCCGCCAATAATTGGAGTTCGCACAGAGCAGATCCTTTTTGGTGAGAAACGACACAGGTTAGCCGAGTCCTTGGTGTTCCGCACGCAGGAAATTGCCATGGAATCCGTACAATTGATCGTTCTGGAGTCCAACCATGCCCCCGACCGCGGCCGAAGTTCGTCAGCAGTTTCTTGATTTCTTTGCTCAGCGCCACCAGCACACCGTGGTCGATTCGAGCCCGGTGGTCCCCCATGACGACCCCACCCTGCTGTTTACCAATGCCGGGATGAACCAATTCAAGGATGTTTTCCTCGGGCGCGGTAACCGTGACTTTGTCCGGGCCGTCGACACCCAGAAATGCATCCGCGCTGGCGGCAAGCACAACGACCTGGAAGATGTTGGACGGGACACCTACCACCACACCTTCTTCGAGATGCTGGGCAACTGGTCTTTTGGTGACTACTTCAAAGCCGAGGCCATCGAATGGGCCTGGCAATTGTTGACCGAAGTGTGGGGACTTCCTCCCGAGCGACTGCACGTCTCAGTGTTCGCCGGTGATGAGGCCGATGGCTTGCCGGCGGATGAAGAGGCTGCGGAACTGTGGCGTCGCTTTGTTCCGGCGGATCGCATCTCGAGGTTCGACAAGAAAGACAACTTCTGGGAAATGGGCGCGACCGGACCGTGTGGTCCGTGTTCCGAAATTCACTTCGATGGCACTCCCGACGGCTGTGGTGGCCACTTGGTGAATGCGGATGATCCTCAGGTCATCGAAATTTGGAACTTGGTGTTCATGCAATTCAACCGCGGAGACGACGGCACGTTGGTGCCGTTGCCCGCGAAGCACGTTGATACCGGGATGGGATTTGAGCGCATTGTCCGCGTCCTGCAAGGCAAAGACAGCAACTATGACACCGACGTGTTCACCGGTATTTTTGAAGCGATCCGATCTCGGACTGGGGCCCGTCCTTACGGTGCTGATCTCAAGGATCCTCTGGACACGGCGTACCGCATCTTGGCCGACCACCTGCGTTGTCTTTCGGTGGCTCTGGCGGATGGCGCGCGACCTGGGTCAGATGGCCGGAACTACGTGCTGCGTCGAATTCTGCGACGAGCGGTTCGACACGCATCGCAGACCTTCGGCGTGCAAGAACCCTGCTTGTTCGAGATGGTGCCTGCCGTCACCCAGAGCTTGGGCCCGGTTTTCCCCGAACTGGTTCGGGAAGAAGCCAAGGTTCAAACGGCCATCCACGACGAAGAAGTGGCGTTCCATCGCACGTTGGGTCGGGGCACCGAATTGTTTGCCCAAGCCGCAGCGGAGGCTGGATCGAGCAAGGTGATTGATGGCGTGACGGCGTTCCGCTTGCATGACACCTACGGATTCCCCGTCGACCTGACGCAGGTCATGGCGGAAGAAGCCGGACTGCAAGTCGATCTTGAAGCGTACGAATCGGAGATGAATGCGGCACGAGAACGCAGCCGCTCGGGTGGTGGAGCCGGGGACGATGCCGATCTTCCTCCGGAACGACTTGCGGCTTTGGCCGAGCGGGTCGCGGCTACGGATGACTCGAGCCGAGATTCCCACGAAGGGTGCGCCGCCAAGGTTGGCGCGCTGTTGATCGCTGGTGATCTGGTGGACGAGGCCAAGACCGGCGACCAAGTGTCGGTCGTCTTGGATCAGACCAATTTTTATGCCGAAATGGGTGGCCAAGTGGGGGATACCGGCACCCTTGAGGCCGAAGGGATCTGTGTTCGGATTCACGGCACCAAACGCTGCGGGGACTTCGTGCTTCATATGGGGGTGGTGGAGTCCGGAACGTTGCGTCCTGGGCAGCCTCTGCGCACATGTCTGGATGTTGAACGTCGTTCTGGCATCGAAGCCCACCACACGGCGACCCACCTGCTCAATCTTGGATTGCGAACGGTGGTCGGTGAAGAATCTGACCAGCGTGGTTCTTTGGTGGAACCAGATCGTCTTCGATTCGATTACGCCACTTCGGCGGCTCCTTCCCCGGAAGACCTGCAACAGGTGGAGTCTCTGGTGCGAGAGGCCATCCGTGAGGATCTTTCTGTGGCCACCGGGCCCGCGCCTCTTGAAGCTGCCAAATCCATCCAAGGACTGCGAGCCGTGTTTGGTGAGCGTTACCCAGATCCCGTCCGCGTGGTTTCGATTGGACCGGCCATTGCAGAACTCTTGGCTGATCCAGCGAGTGATTGGTCGAAGCGTTCGGTGGAATTCTGCGGTGGAACCCACGTCGACCGCACCGGCGAGGTGGATGATTTCGCCTTGCTTGGGGAAGGATCATTGTCGGCTGGCGTGCGACGGGTCACCGGCGTGGTCGGGGCCGCAGCGAAGCAGGCCCACCACACCGCGAAAATGCTCAGCAATGAAATCGATGAAGTCGCCAAAACCAGTGACGACCAATTCGCTGAAGCTCTTGCCGCACTCTTGAAAACCATCGAATCTGCCACCGTCCCCTTGTCTGCTCGGGCGGCCATCGACACGCAACTGGTTCCTCTTCGTGACCGCGCCAAACAGCTTCGGAAGGCGGCGGCTGCGGGCAGCCGTGACCAGGCCATTGATCACGCCCGTCAATTGGTTCCAGAGTCGGCAGGATTTGTGATTGCTCGCGTGGATATGGCCGGCGACCGCGATGCTTTGATGGCGGCCTTGGATACGGTTCGTGGCAACCAGCCAGAAGCACCGGTGCTCTTGTTGGCGGCCGATCTTGAAGAAAACAAAGTCAGCATTGTCGCGCGGGTGCCGGAGGCCGGCATTGCCAAGGGCCTGAAGGCCGGGGATTGGGCGCGGTGTGCTGCGGAAGCGTGTGGCGGCAAAGGCGGGGGACGTCCCGACATGGCCCAGGCGGGCGGAAAAGATGCCACTCTTGCGGATGCGGCTTTGGAAGCGGCGCGGCATTTCGCCAATGAGCGCTTGGCCTGATACGCTCGCCATCTCTCAAGGAGTCCATCATGTCCCTGAACCGCCGCCAATTTTCGGCCCTCGCTGGAGCAACCATGACTGCACCTGTTTTCGGAGCTTTTCGAGCGAAACCATCTTTCGAAATTTCCTTGGCCCAGTGGTCACTGCACCGCACGATTTATGGCGGCAAGCTCGACAACATGGGGTTCCCCGAGTACACCAAAAAGGAATTTGGCATTGAGGCCGTGGAGTACGTCAACCAGTTCTTCAAGGACAAAGCTGAAGACAAGACGTACTTGCAGGAACTCAAGAACCGCTGCGATGACTTGGGCGTCAAGAGCCTGCTGATTATGTGTGATGGCGAAGGGCAGTTGGGCGATGCCGATGAGGCGGCTCGAACCAAAGCAGTCGAAAACCACTACCGGTGGATCACTGCGGCCAAATTCTTGGGCTGCCATTCCATTCGCGTGAACGCGTCCAGTTCCGGGAACTGGGCGGAACAAATGATGCGGGCCGCAGATGGTCTTCGCAGGCTTTCAGAATTTGGCGACCAGCATGGCATCAATGTCTTGGTGGAGAACCACGGCGGCCTTTCTTCCAACGGCATGTGGTTGCACGGCGTGATGCGTACGGTCAACCATCCACGTTGTGGCACCTTGCCTGATTTTGGCAACTTCTGGGTCAGCAGCTCCGAGACGTACGACCGGTACAAAGGGGTGGAAGAGTTGATGCCTTACGCGAAAGCGGTCAGTGCCAAGAGTCGAAAATTTGATGATCAAGGCAATGAATCCGAAACAGATTTCGTTCGCATGATGGGCATCGTCAAGAAGTTTGATTACCACGGGTACGTGGGTATCGAGTGGGAAGGTGGGGATCCCTCAGAACAAGAAGGTGTGATGGCAACCAAGCGGTTGCTGGAAAAGATTCGTTCCGCGTGAGCCTCCCTGCAGCAAACATCCCGTGGTTGACCGACTTGTCCGGCAAGTTCGTCGTGGTTGAGGGCCCAGATGGGTCTGGGAAATCCACCCAAGCCGCCCGGTTGGTGGCCATGTTGCGCGAAGCCGGGCTCGAAGTGGTTGAAGTTCGAGAGCCTGGTGGCACGCCACTTGGAGAGCGTCTTCGGGCGGTCTTGCTTGACCCAGAGACGGGCGAAATTGATGTCCGGACGGAAATGCTGCTGTACATGGCCAGTCGTGCTGAATTGGTCGCGTCGCGCATCCGACCGGCCCTGGAGCGCGGGGCTTGTGTTGTGGCCGACCGGTTTGTGTCATCAACGCTCGCGTACCAAGGTGCCGCTGGCGGGTTGGACCAAACGGCGATTCGTGATGCCGCCCGGGCTGCGTGTGGTGAAGTCACACCTGATTTGGTGGCGATCTTCGATGTGGATGAGTCAACCGCGGCGGGACGCATGGGCCTTTTGCGAGATCGAATGGAAGCACGAGGTTCGGCGTACCACGCCGCGGTCCGCCGTGGGTACCACGAACAGGCGGAATCAGAGCCAGAGACGCACGTGCTGATCGATGCCGCCCGAAGTCTTGATCATGTCTTTGCGGATTTCCTTGGTGTCCTCGGGGCTCGATTTGGGAGCCCAGATTTTCAATCAAATTCGTCGCCGCGGAACGTTGAGGCCAAGTAAGCCTGACGCACCACTGCATCGTTGATCAAATCTTTGGGGGCGCCCTCCGCAAGGTTTCGGCCCTCGTGCAGAATGTACGCCCGGTCGCAAATTCGCAGGGTCTGCTGCACATTGTGGTCTGTCACCAGGATGGCAATGCCACTGTTTGCCAAGCGGCGGACCTCGCCCTGTAGTTCTTCCACGGTGTGGGGATCCACGGCGGCAAATGGTTCGTCGAGCAACAACAGACGAGGTTTGCACGCCATAGCCCGGGCAATTTCGAGGCGACGGCGTTCGCCACCTGAGCAAGTCTCGGCCAAATCTTCAGCCTTGTGCCGGAGACCAAATCGTTCGATCAATTCACGTGCTTTGTTTTTTCGTTGTGCGGCCGTGGGTTCATGCAGCTCGAGCACGGCGAGCAGGTTTTCCAGAACGGTCATGCCGCGAAAGACGCTTGGCTCTTGGGCCAGATATCCCATTCCAAACCGGGCACGTCGGTGCATGGGCTGTTTGGTGACATCGTGATTGTCGAAATGCACTTCACCGTCGTCGGCGTCCAGCATGCCAATGGCCATGCGGAAGCTGGTGGTTTTGCCCGCCCCATTTCGCCCCAAGAGTCCAACAATCTCACCGGGCTCGACGGAAAAATTCGCGCCATCAACCACCCGGCGTGCGCCGAAGTTTTTGACAAGATTTCGGGCTTCAAGCAGCGGCACCTTAATCCTGCTCTGGGGAGTCGGTGGGGATGTCGGCTTCTTCGGAAGGAGAGTTTGATTCCACCGCCTTGGCGTGATCGGTCCACTCTTCGGGACGCAGCCGGTGGGCAATAGCGCCGATGATTTGGTCAGCATCCTGATGCACGTAGTCGTCG
>CAXBRK010000050.1:0-13230 GCA_963978155.1 uncultured Phycisphaera sp.
CATGCGCGAACCTCCGCTGGTCTGGCCTTGAGGGGGACGTAATCAAGATCAAGCGCAGGGTCTTGATCGGTCAGGTTGGCGGTGGGCGGCAACATGCCGTGTCGCAGCGCTTGCACACACACCACAAGTTCGGCTGCGCCGGCAGCGCAGATGAGATGGCCCAACATGCTTTTGACACTGCTCACCGGAACCTGCGGAGCGTGGTCACCAAAAACACTTTTGATGGCCATGGTTTCGACGCGGTCGTTTTCACTGGTGCCCGTGCCGTGGGCCGAGATGTAATCGATGCCCGGCCCCGTGGAGGCTTGGGGATCGATGTTGGCTTCTTTCAGGGCAGCCCGCATGGCGGCCGCGGCCAAAGCGCCTTCCGGGTGCATGTCGGTGATGCGATACGCGTCGGCGGTCGAGCCATAGCCCGCAATTTCGGCAAGTGGGGTCGCCCCGCGGGCGGCCGCATGTTCGGCCGATTCCAAAATGACGATCGCCGATCCTTCGCCCATCACAAAACCGCCTCGTGTTCGGCTGAAGGGACGGCTGGCGGCGGTGGGATCTTCATTCGCGGTGGAAAGCGCGGTCAATCGGTTGAACCCGGTGACGCCAAGTTCATGCAGCATGGTGTGCGTGCCACCGGTCAGCATGAGATCGGCTTCGCCGCGGCGAATCAAATGGGTCGCTTCACCGATGGACTGGGTTCCCGCCGCGCAAGCCGTCAGGCAGTTGGACGTAGGTCCGCGCAAGTCGTACTCCAGGGCCAAGTGGCGGGCCGGAGCGAACGGCTCTTGCTCGGCCTCAAACTCACGGGAGTATGCCTGCTGCGCGGTCTTGCCCCAGGTTGACCAGTCGTATACCTCGTCACGAACGCCGGACATATGGGACCGGCAGGTGGCAACAAAGTCGAGGGGGCCTTCGCCCGCGCCAAGGTAAATGCCGCTGCGATTCGGGTTTGGCGGTGACTGGTCGAGTCCAGCCATGCGCCATGCTTCGGCGGCGGCGTGCAACGCGTAGGTCGTGTGTCGCCCGGGATTGCCGTGCTGCTCGGAGTCACGAACCGATTGCGTCCAATCGAAGCTGTCCGCAACTTGACCGGCAATTCGGGTGGGGAAGGTTGAGGCATCAAATCGTGTGGTGGGTTTGATGCCCGACTGGCCGGAAATCAGGGCCGACCACACCGTGTCGAGATCTTGCCCCAAGGGGGTGATCCAACCCATGCCTGTGACCACAACTTGGCGTGTCATGCGCTTGCCTCCAAAACCAGTGCAGCGTGCTGTCCGCCTTGACCGGTGACAAACGCCAAGACGCGCTTGGCTTGGCCTTGGCTGATCCGCAACACGGCGCTGCAGGCCACCAACGCGCCTAAGCCCGCCCCGCAGTTGCCAAAGACTTTGGCGGGGGTGGTGATGCGAGGGTCTTGCCCCGACCAGCCAAGGATCGAAGCGATAGCGTGCTGTTCGGCGTGGTCGGAGTGCACGCCGGAAGCACTGGTGATCACTTCATCGATGTCTTGGGCCGAAACCCCCGCATCTTCCATCGCCCGTTCCATGACTGAGGCGAACGAGGGGTCGTCTTTGGGGACGCCACCATCGCGGGTGCAGTGGGGTGATTGTCCTCCGGCGATGCCGGTGACCCGGGCCAGGATGGTGGCGTTTCGGGCCGTGGCATGTTCCAGAGATTCCACAATCAGCACGGCGCCGCCTTCGCCAGCTACCGCCCCCGTGTCTTTGAATGGCACGCCTTCCCCCAGCCGCTCCGACAAATGCTGTCGAAGGCGCTGCACCGGATGGATGCGATCTTCGGTCCCCCCGGCCAGGCAAGCATCCGCATCCCCGCGCTCGACCACTCGAGCGGCTTCGGTGATGGCAAGCATGCTTCCGGTTTCCCCGCAGGTCATGGTGTTGGATGGACCTTGAGCACCGTGCACGATGGTGACGTGACACGCCGGCATGTTGGGCAGGTACTTCAACATCCAAAGGGGTGTCAGGCGTTCCATGCCTTCGCTGCCCCAGCGTTGCACATCCACCACGCCATCTGGCGCGGCAACAGTCATGGCGCCGCCCAGTTCTTCGACGTCTGCGGCAATCAATCCCGCTCCAAGTTGGCACCCCAAACGCAGAGGATCGGGGATGGGGGCTTCGTCGGGATGGGTGGTGGTGGTCCGGAGCTCAGCATGTCGGATGGCCGAGTCGGTGGCCGCCAAAGCCGACTCGATGTCGGGGCACATCACCTTGATGGCTTTGCGGTGGCTCTTGGGAACCACGTCTCGAATGTTGAAGCTGTCCGCGGGGATCTCACACGCCAACTCGGTGGCAAGACCTAGTCCGGCGTTCTTGGTCGCGGGTTGCGCGAGGGAGGTGTCGGCTTGGAGTGCGGATGACAGGGCATCTGCCCCCAGCCCGAAGGCTCCGACAGGTCCAATCCCCGTGATGACCACATTGTGAAGCGGCATGGACCCAAGATTCTACCGGCTGCCGGTTATTTCTTGCTGATTCGATCTGCCACCAAAAGTGCAATTTCAAGGGCTTGTTCGCGGTTCAGTCGGGGATCAACCTGCGACCGATAGGCCCGTTCGAGATCGGCTTCGGAAAGGTTCCGGGCGCCCCCAGTGCATTCGGTGACGTCTTCGCCGGTCAATTCGAAATGCACACCACCGAAATGGGTGCCCATGCGTTCGTGCACGCCAATCGAGCGTTCAACTTCACCGAGAATGTCATCAAAATGGCGGGTCTTTCTTCCCGACGCGGTGGTCACCGTGTTGCCGTGCATGGGGTCGCACACCCAGACCACTTGTCGACCATCGGCCTTGACGCATTCGATCAGCCGTTCCAAACCTTCGTTGACCGACTGCACTCCAAAGCGGTGCACCAAGACCAAGCGTCCGGGTTCATCGTCGGGATGCAAGATGTCCATGATCCGGCGCAGTCGATCAGGCTCGGTGTCGTCACCAATTTTGACGGCCACGGGGTTTCGGATGGTGGCGAAGTAGCGCACGTGCGCACCATCTGGATCATTGGTGCGCTTTCCGATCCAGGGCAAGTGGGTGGAAAGATTCCAAAGTCCGTCGCGCCGTGGCACTTCCCGGGTGAGGGCCGCTTCTGCTTCGAGGTGCAACCCTTCGTGGCTGGTAAAGAAATCCACGCGATCGGTCTGTCCCAAGTGGCGACCAGCAATGGTTTCCATGAAGGAAATCGAGTCTTGGATTTCCTCCACGATCTGTCGGTAGCGGTCGGCGTTGGGGGAATCCGCCACGAAGCCCAAGTTCCAGTATTCCGGGTGGTGCAAGTCGGCAAATCCGCCGTCGATCAATGAACGGATGAAATTCAACGTGAGCGCGGCTCGTTCGTGTCCCTTGACCAACCGCCATGGATTGGGAGTGCGGTCTTCCGGCGTGAAGGCGGGGCCATTGACATTGTCACCGCGGTAGCAGGGCAGTTCGACGCCGTCTTTGGTTTCGGTGTCTTTGGAGCGAGGTTTGGCGTATTGACCCGCGAAGCGGCCGACGCGGACCACCGGTCGGCGGGTGCCGTGCACCATGACCAAGGACATTTGCAACAGCACTTTCAGCTTGCCAGCAATGGAATCAGAAGAGCATTCGTCAAACGACTCTGCACAGTCCCCACCCTGCAAGAGGAGCCGCTGGCCGCTGGCGGCTTCTGCCAATTGAGCCTTGAGCGCTTCGATTTCCCAACTGGTGACCAGTGGGGGCAAAGCACGAAGTCGTGCCACTGCCGCTTGCAGCTGCTCTTGGTCTGGATAGTTCGGCTGCTGAAGGGCCGGGAAGTCTCGCCAGTCTGACTGCGTCATCGTGATTCCTCTATCGGCTCCTGAGCACCGCGACCCGAGTGGCACTTGGCTTTGCGATCAAGATCTTGACGGGAGCTTCGGAAGTGGCCCCGCCCGGATTCGAACCGGGACTGGCACGGACCTAAACCGTGTGCCTCTACCAATTGGGCTACGGGACCGACAATCGGGGTGGAGCAGCCAGTCTCAGGATGTAAACTCGTAATTGAAATGAGTTTACGTGACAACGGGGTGCTGGATGAACCCGAATTTTTGGCCATCATACGATCGCATTTTGGAGTCGGTGTTGCGGTGCGGCCCGATAGTCCAGAAGTATGAAGCGGCGGAACACATGGCGCCCATGGCTCGATCCGGTGGGTTTGGTGGCGCGATTGCTTCTGGCAGTGATCGCACTGTCCACGGCCATCGAGGTCTTGGAGGCCACTGCTTCCTTGCGTGAAGAACGCTTGTCGGTCCTCGGCATCAGTGCTGTGGGGGAGCTCGACTTGATCTTGGGTCTGCTCATGCTGGTGTCTGGCACTTTGGTTTTGGCTGGACTTTGGACCCGAGCCGCGGTGATTGGGGTGCTGTTGACGTGGTGGCCGAGCTTTCTTGTGCCCGAAGACGGATCCGATTGGATCGCGACTTTGGCCGTCGGAGGGTTGGCGATCCATTTGCTGCAGCGCGGTGCCGATCGATTCAGTATCGATTGGGCCTTGGAGACCCCGCAAGACCAGCCCTCGATCTTGCGTCAGCCGTGCACGGTCGATGCACAGGATGATTTGGTGTAAGCCAAGCGGGTTGGGTTCCGCATCTCCCCATATTTTTTGGTTCTGAAGAACTTCTTCGTCAACAAAAGCGCGGTGCCGGTCAGGCGGTAGGCTTTGGCTTCGATGTCTGAAGCGTTTTGCGAAGACCGATTTTCCGACACGTCGGACGACGTGGAAGCCACCCTTGGTGAGCTCCGCCGAGAAGCCAAGATTCGTCAAACCCTGCCGTGGTTCTTGTCGGCCATGTTGCATGCTTTGGTGGTGCTGGCGGGATTTTGGATGACCTTCCTGGTGATTCAAAGCGAGGACGAGCCTCGTCCAATCGCGGTTCGCTCAGACTTTGAAGCGCTGGCCTTTGCCCCAGTTCGCATGCCTACTGAGAGTGTGGACGTGACGCCTTCACGCTCCGCGAGCCCGGAGTCACCAACTTTGGATCTTCCTCGTGTCGAACTTGAAGCGCCCTCACTCCCAGCATTTGCCGCTGTAGCACCATCGGTGCTTGCTTCTGCAACGACTTCAGACCGGGGAGAGACTGCATCCTTTTTTGGGGTCTCAGGCAGTGATGTGCAACGTGTGGTGTATTGCATTGATGCTTCAGGCTCCATGATTCGGTCGTTGCCCATGGTGCTGGAACACCTCGGACACTCCATGGCCCAACTGGCACCACCTCAGCGATTTTCGGTGGTCTTTTTTCAAGACAACGAAGCAGTTCCCATGCCCAATTTCGCCGCGCTGCCATTGGCCACGGCAGATCACAAGCGTGCGGCCCTTCGGTGGATGCACCAAGAGGTTGTGCCTCGTGGGCGATCCAATCCCCTGCGCGCCTTGGAGATGGCCTTGGCAATACAACCCGATGTGATTTTTCTGTTGAGTGAAAACATCACCGGTGCCGGCCCTTTTGAAATAGAAGCTGACCGTTTGCTGGCCGCACTGGAAGATCAAAATCCGGTTCGGCCCGATGGGACACGAGGCACAGCCATCAAGTGCATTCAATTTTTGGAAGAAGATGTTTTGGGTGTGTTGAGACAAATCGCCGAGGTCCATGGTGGAACCGACGGCTACAACTTTGTGGAGCGAGACGCCGCGGGTCGCCTGCGTTCCCGACGAGGTGGAATGGAGAACGAACAGAGTGATTGAATTGGGAATCCGAAGGGCTTGGATGATGGTGGGGGTGCTTGGTCTGACGCTGGGTGGGTTGACTGGTTCAGCCGAAGCAAGCGAAGGCGCTGCGCCGTCTTCACGTTCGTTTGCCGATGCTTTTTTTGTCTCGACGCGGGCCATGCCAGACGGGCAGCGCAGTGTCGAATGGCTCGGCACCGGCATCATTTGGCTGCTGATTGCCGCCAGTGCAGCCAGTCTGGGGGCAACCCTTTATTTCGTCTGGAGCACCCAATCCAGCACCTTGATTCCCCGCCAAAGCCTCGCGCCGATCTCTCGATTTATGGCCGCAGGCGGATATCGCAAAGCCATCAGAGTTGCTGCGGCAGACCACAGCTTCTTTGGAACTGTCCTTCACACCACACTTCTGACCGCCCCCAAAGGGCATGCCGCCATGGTGATGGCCATGGAAGATGCCGCTGATGAAGAAACAGCCAAGCGGTTGCGGAAGGTCGATTTCCTCAATGTGGTCGGCCAACTCGCGCCGATGGCGGGTTTGTTTGGCACCGTCTACGGCATGATTTTGGCATTTCAATCCATCGTGTCGGCGGGAGGGAATGCCGACCCAGTATTGCTGGCAGGTGGCATTGGCACCGCGTTGGTCACCACCTTTTGGGGATTGGTGGTCGCGATTCCAGCCCTGATGGGATACGCCGTCATTCGCAACCGAATCCTCAACGCGTCGGAAGAGGTCATTGCGGAAGTGACGAAACTGATCCGTCCCTTTGACGCCGACCTCCGGAAGGCTTCGGCTCCCGCGGCCAAACCCGCATCATGCATTGAGCCCTCGGGAGACACCGCTTCTGAAGGGCGCACCAATGCACAGCCAAATGCAACGATGGCTGGAGACTGATGTCAACGTTGATTCACACCAGACGCAAGCACCCACCCACGCAAGTGGAGTCCAATTTGACCTCCATGATCGATGTGGTGTTTTTGCTGATCGTCTTCTTCGTTTTGGTTTCTCAAGTGGTCAGCCGTGAAGCGGAGCCCTTGGATTTGCCAGAAGTCCCGGACGCGGCGGCAGCCGTCGCGGGGGAGGAATCTCGGTTGGTGGTCAACGTGCTGTCCGATGCCGAAGATCCTGGCATTGGTCTTCGCGCCATGGTGTTGGGGCAACCTTTCTCCATCGATGCTGACGGCTGCGAGGCGTTGGCCGAGAGGGTCGCAGTTGATTTGAAGCAGCAGCCTGATTTGGCCATCCATTTGCGTGCAGACCGTGAAGTTCATTTTGAATGGATTCAGCCCATTCTTGACGCCTTGCGTGGCGCTAGTGCCCGTGTCGATGGTGCTGAAGCCAAAGTGCACCTGGTTCTGCTGGAGCCGACACCCTAATGGCTTCTCTTGAATCGAATCAGGAGGTGCCCCAAGCAGTGTGTGTCGAAGCACGCCGGGCCCAACGTCGAAGTGAACGCAAAAGCAATCGACGGTCGAATTGGCGACCCACCCTCAACCTCACTTCGATGATCGACGTTGTGTTTTTGTTGTTGGTGTATTTCATGGTGGCCACAGAATTCAAAAGAGCGGAAGTGATTGAGCGTCTTGATTTGCCCAATCGCTTGGGGGCGGGAGTGGCCGACCCGTTTGAGGTGCCGGATCAACCGGTCGTGATCACGGTGTCTTCGCAAGACACGGATGCCGCACGTTCCACGGTGGCCGCGGGATTCACCATTGGGATTGAAGGTCCGTTCCCCCAACCGTCCACTCCCGACGCACTCACCAAGTTGTTGTCCGAACGCCGGATGGGGGGCGCTGGAGGTCGTGGCCTTTGGCCTGAGGACCATCCGATTGTGCTCCAGCCCGCCCCAGGAACAGATTGGGAGCATGTGGTGCGCACGTTTGATGCCACGGCTCGAGCCGGCTACAACAACATTTCGTTGAACCCAAACAAAGGTTGATCATGCATTTTCCAAAGTGGTGGAGCGAATCAATCATGCGTGGCATTGATGAGAATCGGATGTTGAACCGTGGTCTGGCCATGACGTTGGTCGTGCTGGCGGCCTGCTTTGGTCTCGACCATCCGGTGCATGCCGGATGGACGCCGCCCGAAGAACTTGCGGATTTGGATCGGAAACTTGCCGAAGCTGATCCTGAAGAAGCGATGGCCCTTCGTCGCAAACGCATCGTTTGGCGTGAGCAGCATCTTGAACCCAACTCGTCCCCGGCGCGGGTGGCTCTGGATCACGCAGAAGATGTGCTGTTGGTTCATCTCCGTTCAGGATCGAACGCCTTCCGTCAGCTCTGGACGTGGCCTTTGGTCGTCCCCGAGGAACGCCAAACCATTCACGCTTGGGTTCGCGCTTTGGACCAATGGAGTGCGGCCGGAATGGTCACGCTGGATGAAGAGATTGCATCGCTGGAACAGCATCCCAATTTCGAAACCGATCCTGTTCTTCGCCTTGACCGATCCAATTTGGTGCGACGTGAACGCGATCATCGTGGCCCGTGGTTGCGGTTCTTGGCCCTCAGCTACCGGATGCAATTGGACCGGGTGGAGGATCTTCCGATCGCACCCCGCGATATTCGTTTCGAAGAGGCGATGCCTCAGGACGCGATGCGTCGCGAAGCTGCGATGTGGAGCACGCGTCTCAAAAGCCAGACTTCGCGTTCCAACCCCGGAATCATCCAGGAGGATTCGGTCCTGTCACCATCGGCATGCGCTTTGTTTGCGTTGCATGAGGCGATCTTTCGGAACACCACCAAGCGCTCGATTGACACGTTGGATCGAAACGAATTGGATGCACGGTCCCTCGAACTGCTGGCGCCTCCAGAACAGCAATTGTTCCAATGGCTTTCTGGAGAATTTCATTTCGAAGAAATCACGCCTTGGTCGAGTTTCGATTGGGCCAATTTGAATGTTCTGCAGGCGATGGTGAACGCGCCCCTTTCGGCGGAAGGTCTGCAGGACAGCATGACACCTTGGTTTCGAATCCGAGGTCATCTTCGTGGCACCGGGCCCGATTGGTCTGGTTTGGTGGGGTCCCGCATCGCTCGCTTGTGGCGTTGCTGGGGGGATTCACCGCGTTCGGATTGGTTGGCCGAGCATGCTCCACCTTGCGGCCTGGTTGCGATTGCTTCAGAGTTGGCCCGGATCGACCCCAAACGATCCACCGATCTCTACAAACGGGCCATGCGTCAAGCCAATGCGGAGGGTACGGACTTGTCCCCTTACATCCGGGCTTCCTACGCCCTTGGAATGCAAGCGTTTCGGGCCGAGGACATAGACCGAGCCATCATGATGTTTCGGCAAGCTGCGTTTGGTGTTCCAATTGGCACGGAACCCGACCTCAACGCGCTGCCTCCGATTCCTTCGCAATGGGATGGCGTCACTCAGCTGCTGCATGCGTGTGCGGTGGTGGCGGCTCCCGAATCCGACCTTGTGCCTCCTGCATTGCTTCTTTCCTTGGAACCCATGGTGAACACGACCGAGGACGAACTTGCTTTGGCTCGATGCTGGGTGGGTCTTGGTGAAGAAGCCCGAGCTCGGCCATATGTGGATCGCGCGCTTCGGAGTGAACCCGACTCGGCGGAGGTGCACACGGCTGTGTTGGCGATGGAGCGTCAGAAAGTGGCCCGGTCGACTCCCGAAGAACGAACCGCCAAAGCACGTTCGGCCCGGTCAAGACTGGAAGCGTTCAAGACGTCGTTTCTCAAACCCAAAAATCTTGCCGTACCAGCAGACCCTGACCTCGCTGGGGAATACCGACTGACCACCGTTGAGGTGTCATTGGCGCTGGATGGTCCCCGATCTGCACAACAGGCGTTCGAGCAAGAACCTTGGCCGAGCGTATTGGACGGAGGCATGTTGGGTGAGCGGGTTGCCTTGGAAGCGAAGGTTGCCGCAGAGTTGGGAGTCTCCATGTCGGGGGGGTTGTGGGATCAACTGGAACGCGACCCCGAGCAGATGGCACCGGTCATGGCGACCATGCTTCGAGATCAGTTGTCTGTGGCCAACCGTTTGCAGCAGACTGTGGCCGCTGAATCCAAACAGCGTGCGACCCGCATGACGCTGGAAGAAACCCTGCAACCCTTCTCACGATGGTTGCTGGCCGAGGAAGATCCTTCGGCCGCTTGGTTGGAATTGGTGGCGGATGCCTGGCTTTTTTTGGGCGAGTTCAAGACCGCCCTGCAGGTGTACGAACAATTGCTTGATCTCCAGTCGGATGCCGCGCCTTGGCTTCTGGGACAAGCGCAGTGTCAATTGAACTTGGCGGGGTCCGACCGTGACCGACTGGTGGATCCAATGGCCACCTTCCGTCGTCTCGCGCTCGCAACCTCGCCGGAAAAATTGCCCAAGGTGTACTGGTCTTGCCAAGTGGGCATGCTTGAGATTCTGCAGCGCATTGGGACGCCATCATCAGAATTGTGGTCGCGCGTGGAACGACTTCGATCCACTTCGCCGGATCTTGGTGGGGTGGGGTTCCGCGCTCAGCTGGAGGCTTTCCAGCCGTCGAACTGATGTGGGCTGAAGGAATACAGATGGTGTGACTGACGCGGTTGCGACCAGCACATGGCGGAAAGAACTCCTGCCAGTGGTTGGTACGGCGCAAGAATCGCCGGTCAGAATCCTGTTCCGTTTGTACCGTTCGTACAGCTTGCCCCACCGGTTCCCAAACAATTTGGCTTCTGCATTTGACAGTGCAACTTCCTCGCCCGATTGATTTCTGTGGCGGAACCGTTTCGTGGATTTCGCCGAATGTGATGAAGGATCACCCGATCCTGCGAGGGCCAGCATGTCCAGAAGCCATGGAGAACTCGAGCATTACCTGCAGGAGATTGGTCGCACCAATCTTTTGACGCCGCTCGAAGAGCGCGAGCTGGGATGGTCCATCATCAATGATGGTTGCCATGAAGCCAAGGATCGGTTGATTCGAGCCAACCTTCGTCTCGTGGTGGCCATCAGCAAGAACTACAACAACCGTGGCATGACGTTGTCTGATCTGATCGAAGAAGGCAATGTTGGTTTGATTCGTGCGGCGGAGGGCTTTGATCCCGCGCAAGGTGCTCGTTTCTCGACGTACGCCTCATGGTGGATCAAACAAGCCATCAAACGCACGTTGCTTCACGCCCGCCAGCCGGTGCATATTCCGGCGTACATGGTTGAGTTGATCGCTCGAGCAAAAGAGTTGGCTCGCGACTTTGAACAAAAGCACGGCCGTCCGCCCACCGATGCGGAAATGGCCAAATCACTTTCCGTGCCTCCGCGGAAATATGCCGTGGTGCGTCAAGCGATGGACACGCAGTCTGCGAGCACCATCTCCACCGCAAACGACGATGAACAGCGCGGATTTTCCGAGACGTTCGCGGACGCCAGCCAAGTCGCTCCCGAAGAGCAAACCGGAAACCGCGAGATTTACAGCGTGGTGATGGAACTCCTGGACGTCATCGACGAGCGAGATGCCAGCATTTTGCGACTTCGATTCGGACTTCAGGGTGAACAGCCACTCACGCTCAAAGAGATCGGCGCTCGAATTGGTTTGACACGGGAACGTGTCCGTCAGTTGGAGTCGGAGGCTTTGGGTCGCATCCGCAGCGCCATCGAATCCGGACATCCCGTCCGTTGGTTTGAAGAACGCCGCAAACTCCGTCAGGGTTGATTTGACGGCCGTCCCTCAGGACCGTTTGTAAAACGGCATCGGTACGACGGTGGCTTCCGCCACGCTTCGTCCAATCTCCACTTGCAATCTGGTGCCCTCGTTGCTCCAGGTGGTGTCCACCATGGCCATGGCGATCGATTGCTGCAAGGTGGGTGAAACCACACCACTGGTCACTTGGCCCACTTCCTCGTCTTGATGCTTGACCACCGCGCCTTGCCGTGCGGCTCGGGGTGCGTCAATGTTGAGACCAACCAAGGTGCTCGGTACGCCTTGTTCGGCTTTCTGTCGCAGTGCTTCTTGGCCAATGAAGCCCGGGGCATCTTTTTCGAGCGTGACGGCGAATCGAAGTCCTGCCGAAATGGGGTCTTTGGTCTCGGAGAGTTCGTGGCCGTACAGCGGCATCGCGGCTTCCAAGCGCAAGCTGTCCCGCGCTCCCAGACCCGCATCCACCACGTTGTGCTGATTGAGATCGTCCAGCACCTCGATGATGGCTTCGGTGGCGGTGCTGGGGGCGATGATTTCGAAACCATCTTCCCCGGTGTAGCCCGTCCGGGCGACAAACAGCGCGTGCTCACCGTGTTCAATGAGACCGCATCGGTATCGCTTCATTTCTGCCAAATGCGGCCACCGGGCCGTCATTCGTTCCACTGCGGCTGGACCTTGCACCGCAACCATGGTCGAGCCCACGGTGTCGTCCGAAATGTCAGCCCCGTGTTCGTTGTGGGACCGCAGGTGGTTCACCACCGCTTCGCGGTTGGCGCCGTTGCACACGACCAAGAAGTCTTCCGGCCCCATCCGGTTCACGATGAGGTCATCGATGGTGCCTCCATCTTCTTGGCACGCCAATCCGTACCGAGCTTGCCCATCTTTCATGCCCGCTATTTTTCGAGTCACGACGCGTTCCAAAAGGTTTTCGGCGGCAGAGCCAGTGATGGAGAGCCGTCCCATGTGGCTGACATCAAAAATAGATCCTGAGGTTCGCGTGGCGTGGTGTTCCTCAAGGATGGACCCAAAGTGAAGAGGCATTTCCCACCCAGCAAACGGGACGAGCTTCGCGCCTTGTTGACCGTGCCGGGCAAAGAGCGGAGTGCGATTCAAAGCATTCTCGGACATGCCCACAGGGTAGCCATGCCGGATTGTCGGAGTTGTCGGAATGACCTGAACCCACCGGGACTCTGGCTCCGTTTGGGGCTCTATCGACCTCCATTCCTGGTCGACGTGGTCTTTGGAGAATGCAGATGCCACAGTCCCAATTGTCAAAAACCAGCCTCCGCCAGCGTCGCCCTCAACCGGTGGCTCGCGTCGCCCCTCAGCCGACCCCGGACAAGGCTTTGGGCACCATGGCCTTGGTTCTCTTTGCCTTGGGGATGATTGCCTCCTTGTGGCTCGGCTGACCCGGCTTGGGGGGTATCCTCCCCCCACATGTCGGTTGCGTCCCGCATCCTGATTTTGCTGCTCTGCTCCTCTTTTGCGGGAGCCGAGGATCTGATGGTCACCTTGGCTGGTCGGCCAGTGGGGACGGTTCGCGTGCTGGGGGGTACGGAATCAGACACGCGATTTGCCCTCAACAACTTGCGCAGTCTGGCGGGCTCTCCTCTGGACGCCGCCATCGTGCGAGCGGACATCCGACGCTTGACAGAGTTGGGTCGATTTTCGGAGGTGGTGGCCAAAGTCACCGAGCGTCCCGACGGCGCGGTTGATTTGGTGTATCGAGTGGTGCTCGCACCGATCATCCGTTCGGTCGAAGTCCAAGGCAATCGCCGGCTCGGCTCCGAGCAAATTTTGAACCGTGTCCCACGCTTGTTGGGTTCCATACGAGACGAAGCGCTGCTCGAACGTGCGGCACGCGATGTCGAACTGTGGATGCGCGGCGAGGGATATTTGGAATCTCGGGTGGAATTCACCAGCGGAGACCGGCCAGAAAATCTGAT
>CAXBRK010000051.1:0-13207 GCA_963978155.1 uncultured Phycisphaera sp.
CCAAGGTCCGCATCAGTCCAAGAGAACTGATGCGGAGAGAAGAGAGAGAGTTGTCGACCCAAGATCTGGGCCCAAGGTCCGCATCAGTCCAAGAGAACTGATGCGGAGAGAAGAGAGAGAGTTGTCGACCCAAGATCTGGGCCCAAGGCCTGAATCCAGCGTTTCCACTGGTTCAGACAAAAAAGGAATGTGCAGCCGGGGTCCCTGCATCTCCTCATTCTCAATCTTCACACGTCCGGTCTCGATCTCTTCATCTCGTCCCAAAGCGCTCTCTCAAGCTCAATCTTCGTCGTTCTGGGACTCTTGCAATTGCTCTCTCTAGAAAGCACGGTTTGCAAACCATGAAATGTTGATCTCTTGACTCTCCTGGTGACTCCGGGGATGTGTTCTCCTCTTTTTCGCCCCCTTCTCGGGACTTCTATCTCTTCAGTCGTGGTCGAAGTTGAAACGCTCAACTCCAAGTGTTCCGTTGTTGGCCGCGGCCGGGTCAGCTCCCCAACGCACGGGCCAGGTGGTGTCTTCAAGTTCGATTTCACAGAGTGCGTCGAATCGAGAAGAGCCAGTTTTCGAGGTTTCCATACGGATTGACTCGATGGCTGAGGCCGCTTGCAGGGGATCGTTGAGATACAGATCAAATCCAAGCGAAGCCAACTGGCCGGTCAACCCTGGGATCGAACTTGGCGTCACACCAATGCTTCGAACGGTTCCAGGGAGAGACCGCATGTCGTCAAGGAAGGTCTTCAGGTCGTCGTCGTGACGCTTCGTACTCTTCTCTGACAGAGCCACGCAGATCACCACGAAGCTCGGTGGCTGAAGAATGAGTCCCTGTCTCAGTGCAGTGAGGTGAGTGGCCGTTGCCTTGGGGGCAATACCGGACTCTCGGAGTTCACCGCCAATTTGGCGAATGGCTTCCGCGGCTCCAGCGAGGACCACGAATTGGGAATCACAATCAGACACATTTGACTAATGCAACAACTGTGCCAACCGGATTCTTCGAGACACCAGGAAATGGCCGATCAGATGGACTCAGCGGCCTCGTCGGAAGCTCTTCGAAGTGAAGATTCGCAGTACGATTTTCCTATTCGCATCAATGCGACATGGTCTTGCATTGCAAACAGAGGTGTGCGACGAGATTTCGCATCTGTGCGACAACTTTTGCCTTACATTGATCTGGGCCTGCGAAAAAGAAAAAACCCGATCATTTTTTTGATCGGGTCATGGAGTCTTTTTTATGCAGTTGTTTGGCTGGGATTTAGGTCGGCTTGAGCCAGCGATACACCGTGCTGCGATGAACCCCGATTCCTTTGGCGAAGGATTCAACGGTGCCCCCTTGCTCCAGGTGAACTTCGATCATCTGCTTGCGCTGTGCAGGCAAGTCGAATTGAGGAGCGCTTGGGACGCCGCTGGAGTCGATGAGGTTCAATTTCGACACATTTGTCAAGGTTTTTGGGGTAACCAACGGGGAATCGCAGAGCACATGAAGCCGCTCAATGACGGTTCTCAGCTGCCTGATGTTTCCGGGCCAAGGGTGCCGCATTAAGCATTCGATGGCCTCTGGGTGGAACTCAAGGGTGGGGGTGCGGTGAATCCGGCAGAATTCTTCGTTGAACTTCTGGATGAGACCTGTGATCTCATTTCTTCGCTGTCGGAGGGGTGGAACTTCCACCCGAATGACATCCAAACGGTACAGAAGATCTTCGCGGAATGAGCGTGATGCGACGGCGTCTTCAAGGGACCGGTTGGTCGCGCTCAAGACTCTGACGTCAACTTCTACAGGTTCCGAGTACCCCACAGGCTGCACTTCAAATTCTTGCAACAAACGAAGCATGCGGATTTGCGCTGATGAGGTGAGTTCACCAATTTCATCAAGAAATATGGTTCCACCTTGCGCGGCTCGGATCATGCCGGGATGTTCACGGCGTGCATCACTAAACGCTCCCTTGGCGTGGCCAAAGAGCTGGGAATCCATGAGAGATTCCGGAATAGCTCCACAGTTGATTGGAACGAAAGCATGATTCGCGCGTGGACTGTTGCGGTGAATGTGGCTGGCCAAATGCCCCTTGCCTACCCCAGTTTCTCCGGTAATCAGAATGGTGCAGTGCCGCTGCGCAGCCCGCTCGGCTTCCCGCAGCCACAAGGGTGCAGGGGTCGAATCTCTTGATTCGCTGGAGGGCGGTCTTGGATTACCAAAGCCAGGGGCGGGGGGGCTGTTGGCCATGTCTTTCTCTCTCTTCCCTCCGCTCAGTGCGGACGGAACCACAATCAGGATTCCAATCCCGATTGGACATGCAACGTTTCTTGAAAGAGGTCTCCAAGCTCTCCTGCCCACACCCAGAAACTGGGATGTGTCTCTCATGGCAAGACGGCACATAGATCAGATCTCGTGCCAAAATGAACGTTGGGGGTTTCTCTCTCCTTCCGCGCCGCGGATGTCGGGTCAACAGTGACCCAGGTCTCTTCTCAACCACGAATGTAGCCCGTAGTTCACTGGATGCAAGCGTTGCATTATGAATACTCTGTGAACCTGCCAGAAAGTCCACAAACTTCCGCTTTTTGGCCTCTCATCCAAGATTTCAGGGGTTGAAATCGACTAAAATATTGGCCGAGTTATGCGTCCCTTGTGGATAACGCAAGTCGCTGCTCCAAGTGAATCCTACGCCCGATAAATCAGGCCCCGATCCTGTTTGGCGTCTAACTTCCCTCTGCAGAGGCTTTTATGCCACATAATTTTGCCTTTGGCGATCAAATCCGGAACACGGCGCGTCCCGAATGGGGGGTGGGGACCATTGTTCGTTTGGAACCAGGCGGGAAGCTGGCGGTTCGATTTGAAGGTGCGGGCTTGAAACAACTCGATCCCAGCGTCGCTCCTCTGTCTTTGGCCTCAGCCGATGATCAGCCCAATTCCGGACATTGGGAGCCACCAGCAGCGGCATTTTTTCGATCCGAAGAAGTCGCGCTCAGCACTTCAGCACGTCAAAAACTCCTCATCGATGTCATGACTCGTCTGCCAGAAGACGTGACCGACCCGTTCCACCCGGTTGCAGGTCGCATTCGAGCTTGTGCAAGTTTGTATCGGTTTGGCAACGACTCATCGGGTCTGATGGCATGGGCCGTGGCTCAAACCGGCCTGCAGGACCCGATGGACCAAATCCCGCGCCATGAATTGGAATCTCTCTTTGGAAGATGGCGTGAAGTCCGTGACCGCACCCTTCGCGATCTGAAATCTTCGGCTCCTGAGGCTTGGAACAATCTGCCTGCAGATCACCGCAAGGAAGTTGACCGCCAACTCAGCGGATCTCGAGGTCCCGTTCGTTCCTAAACAAACTGAACGACTGATACAGACCGTACGGTCTTGGGATTTTTTCTTGTGTTGGGCTGAAGTTGCCGCAATCTCCCTTGGTCCTCCGCGGAGGTCGACAATGGGAGAATCCAAATGGCTGATGAACATACTTTTGATCGGCGTATGAGCGCCGTATTGCAACAACTCGCCACCTTGCCCGAGGGACTGGACTCATCGTGCTCGGAAGGGGATGGAGCCGCCCGCAATGAGAAGGTCCGGACAGCACTGGACAATCTTCAATCTTCGATGGATTGGTTGCGGGTTAGCGTGAAATACCTGGTGTTCGATCTGGAAGCCACCAAGCGTGACAACGAGCGCTTGCGGGGGCTTCTCCGGGGAGATTCGGACAGCCACAGCGACTGATTGTGGGGACCAATTATTCCTCTGTCAGGGAGGAATTGGGCAAGAGGGGCTTTCACACCGGTTGTGCGGTTGATGCCGGCAAGGTCTCAATGAGGGCCACGTCGCCTTGTTTGGTTTCCTCAATGTCGTCGACTCGAACCCCCACCAACTTGGAGACCCCACGTTCTTGCATGGTGACGCCGTACAGACGCTGACACGAACGCATGGTTAGTTTTCGGTGAGTGATGACGACAAACTGGCTGCGGTCGGTGAAGCTCTGAATGGTCTTGCAGAAGCGAGCAACGTTGGCTTCGTCGAGGGCCGCATCGACTTCGTCAAGCACACAAACTGGACTTGGGTTCGAACGGAAGATGGCCATAACCAAAGCGACGGCCGTCATGGTCTTTTCGCCACCGGAAAGTTGAGAAAGCACACGAGGCCGCTTTCCGGGAGGGGTGGCTCTGATCTCAATCCCGGATTCCAAGAGATCAATCTCGCCAGATTCCGTCGGGACCAGTTCAAGTTGTGCAGAGCCGCCGCCAAAGAGTTGCCGGAACATGCCGTCCTCGCCAGCAAAGTGATCCCTGATCCTTTCGAAAGCGTCACCAAACATGGTTCGACTCTCGGTATCAAGCCGCTCGATCAATTCAGTCAGACGAACAATGGTGGACTCAAGGTCGGCGACTTGCTCGATCAGTTTTTCGTTGTTTTCATCCAGCTCTTGTTCTTCTTGAATGGCATCCAGATTGATGTGCCCCAACGCTCGGATTTCTTTGCGAACGGTTGCGAGCCGTTCTTCACGGCTCGCTCGATCTGAATCATCAGTGTTTGCCGGTTGGAATTCCGCGGCTGAGGCTGCGATGTCTTCCAATTGGAAGGCTTCTTCCGTTCGGATGCTCTCCTGAAGGTGTTCTCGCTCAAGACCAATCCGAGCCAGCATTCCTTCAACGTGCTGAAGTTCTTTCTCCGCTTCGATAGAACCCTGACGGGGGATTTCCCGAGAACTCTCAGCTTCTTGGCGGGCGGCAACCGCTGCTTCAGCGTGTTGGTTTGCTTCGGCTGATTCCAAGCGACGCTTTTCCATCATGGTTTCAGCGAGGTTCAGCCGGTCCTGGTTGGCACTTCTCGATTCTTCGGCATGCTTCTGCTCTGCCTGTCTCTTCTCGCGGCGTTCAACCCAAATTTGACGACGCTTGATGGACTCATCCAACTCGCGAGCGGTGGCGGCCAAGGTCCGACGTGCGGCCTCCGCGTGCGTGGCCGCCTCACGGTGGGCTTCGTGGGCGTCATCGACCGCTTGCTCGGCGGCAGTGTCATCCTTCCGATGAAGCTCAAGCAATGCTCGGGCTTCATCTCGGGCCGAACGAAGGGTGCCCAAGCGGTCTTCGGCGACTTGGGCCCGTTCGCGTGCTTCCTCGGCAAGCATGGTGAACTGCTTGGAACGTGCGGCCATGGAGGCACAGGTTTGTTCGGCCGATTCGGTTTCGGTTCGGAGTCGCCTTTGGTCGGCCTCTTCACGATCAATTCGGGCTTGGACGTTGTTGAGTTGCTCTCGAGCCTCGCGTTCTTTGAGGTTGGCGTCTTCGAGGTTTTGACGCGCTTCTTGCTCACCTGCTTGGACGCCAGCTAGGTTTTCGTTCAGTCGAAGCTGTCGAACCAAGAGTTCGTCAAGCTCCTCTTGCAGTTGGCGTTCTTCGGCCCGGCGAACAATCGTTCCGGCAGCACTGCTCTCCCGACCCACCACAATTCTGCCATCGTTTTCCAAGACGGTTCCGTTGTCCAAGAGGAATCTGGCTTCTCGGTGCATTCGAGAAAGCTGTTTGGCCTCTTGGAGATCCACAGCGGTGTAGGTGGATTGGAGAATTCGAGTGGTCAGCCATGCTCCAGGGCCGCTGATTTGAATCCCGCTCAGCACATTCGAGCGGAAGCCTTTGGATCGAGGAGGGGTGTTGTTTCCTAAAGGTTCAAGGCTGGCAATTTTGACCCGACCAGGGGCGTCGGCCAGCCGCAGGCTGGCTTGTTGAGCGGCTTGGCGTGAGTCGAACACCAACGTTTGGGCGTGCTCGCCGAGTGCAAGTTCGAGCCGGTCGGCGGAGTCGGCATCCGTTTCGATCAGTTCGGCCAAGACCCCGATCAATCCGGGGTGAGCTTCGGGTCGCTCCAATACTTTTCGGACGCCTTCCGCAAGACCTTCCCGACTTTGGCGGAGTTCAACCAAAGCATCCAGTCGACTTTGAATTCGAGCTTCTGCCGCTCGGATTTCCGAGAGGTTTGAGGCCAAGACCGATTGTTGTTCTCCCAGTGAAGCGAGGGTGGCCGCTTGAAGAGAAGTGTTTTCTTCGGCCTGAACTTTGGCCCGCTCCGCCGCCGTGAAGGCTCCACGTGCCGATTCGAGCTTTTGGGCCACGGCTCCGGTCTCTTCGCGAAGACTCTGAAGGCGTTCGTTGGCGGCTTCTTCTTGTTCTCGTGTGCCTTCCCTTCTTGCTTCACTCTCGGCCGCTTCTGAGCGTCGCCGTTCGGCCTCTTGTTGGGTTTCTGTGACCGCTTCTTCCGCTCGGATCGCTTGTCGTTCGGCATCGACCGCCATCTGCCGGGTGCGTGTCCGGGCTGCGACTGCATCGTCGAGTGTTTTTCGAGTCTTGTCCAGCTGAGATGAAGCCTCATCATTCAGCCGATCGTGGTTGCTGCGTTCAATTTTCAACTCGGATTCACGCGCGTCCAGTTCCTCAAGTTCGCGTTCATCCTCGGCGTTGGCCTTGGTTGCCGATTCGTAGCGTTCTTCGGACGCTCGTAGGGCTTCGGCTGCAGCCGCGTGTTCGGCTTCGGCTTTGCTTTGTGCTTGTTCGGCCTTGCGTCGCTGCTGCCACGCATCGGTTTCTCCCTGCTTTTTGCCAGCGAGATCAACTTCTGCTTGCTCCAAGGCCGCCAACCACACGGCACCCTCTGCCGCTGCTTCTCGTCGTCGTTGGATCGCTTCGTTCAATTCTGTTTCGAGTCGAAGGAAAGTCTCCGTCAGCAAATGACGCTGCAGATCGACCCGTTCGGACTCCAAAATTTGGTACTGACGGGCTCGCTCCGCTTGATTTCGGATCGTTTTGAGGCGCCGCTCGGTTGAGGCAAGCGAGGCTCGGAAGACTTCCAGTTTTGATTCAGATCGCTCCAGACTCCGTGATGACTCTTGACGCCGGTCACGAAAGCCTGAGATCCCTGCCGCTTCCTCAAGAATCCTTCGTCGCTCCTCGGGCTTGGCTTGCAGCATCGCCGCCACCTGCCCTTGTTCGATCATCGCGTATCCGCCTTTGCCCATTCCCGTGCCGTACAAAAGCTCTCGGATGTCCTTGGCCTTCGCTTTGGCCCCGTTGATCGAGTAACGAGAGTTGTTGTCACGGTCGAGAGCACGTCCAATGGACACTTCCTCGGTGTCGATGGGTAATTCGCGTTTGGGTTGGCCATGGTCATCTCGACCCACGATTGGGTTGGAGAAGACCAATTCCACTTTGGCCAAATCAGAAGGAGACCTGGCATGCGCTCCGGCAAAAATCACGTCCAGCATGGACCCGCCACGAAGACTCTTCGCTGAACGCTCCCCGAGCACCCATTTCAACGCGTCAACAACATTCGATTTGCCACATCCATTGGGGCCAACGATGCCGTTGATGGGCGCATCAAAGCGGACTTCGGTGGCATCTGCGAAGCTTTTGAATCCAGAAAGTGTGAGTCGTTCAAGACGCATGGCGGGGGAAGACCTCCTTGTCTTCACGTTTTTGTGGTCGGTGACGTCTCCACGTCAGGCTCGGATCGTACCTTCACGAGGAGGAGAGAGGATCGAAATCAGGACGATCCGTGGATGGTGGGACCGGCTCGAAATCTTTGGGTGGTGCCACTGGTGTGGATGCAGGTTGGGTTGGTTCGGTCAGTTCAGTTGATCCTTGGGGTGATGGCGATGCCGGCGACAGCCCCTCCGGAAGCGGCTCAAAATCGGCTCGTCCTCCGGATGAGTCTTCAACCGTGAAGGTGATGTCGTCATCGAAATCTTGTCGAATGGTTTGGGTTTGGTCCGGCCGCACTTCAAAGCGTCGAGCCAAGGTGGCCAACATCCTGTCTTGTTGGGCCCGGAAGGGGATACCGCGGTCAACGCTTCGGCAGATGCCGTACAACGCACCCACCGTTGCGGCGTAGTCCAGCCCAAACCCTTTGCGTCCCAGAGCACTGTTCTCGGGGGTGGCAAGTGATTGGACCAAAGCCAGAAGTGTGGGGTCGGACCCGATCACCTTGCCGTCGTAACGGAGGCGAACCAAATCGTCGCCCTCCTCTGCCACCGCCATGATGTTTTGGGTGGCCAAGTCTGCAAACAACGGTCGGGCCAATTCGTGCTGGGGTGCGAACACCACCACTCTGGGGATGAGCGTCTGGGTCACGTAAATCAAAGGACTGGTGCTGTCGACCAGATCCACTTCGAACTCGGGATGGAATCGAACCCGGCGTACGGTCGAGGATCCCAAATCAACGAGGGCTTCGTATGCGGCCAAGCGGATGTCCAGCTCCGCGTCGTCGACCAGTTTGGTGAGGGCAAATTCGAGACGAGGATCCCAAGGAAGTTCGGCCATGAGGACGGCGGCAAGACGACGCAACTCGGGATCTTCGCTTTCGGCGAACACTTCAAGATGGGGCAGGACCAAGGGGTCATCCAGCCAGGCTCCCGCTTTCAAAGCCGCCTCCCGGACTCTCCGCTCGGGAGCGTCATACAAGCCACGGGTGGTGGCCAAAGCTTTGGGACCCATGGCCCGCCACCGCCAAGCAGCGTCCAGCGCCATGCGTGGATTGCGTTGTACTTCCCGAGCAACCAGGGCGGCCGAAGCTTCTTGGCGAGCCTGTTGGATGGTGGTATGCCGGAGCAGTTGGGCGAACGTCGTTGTGTCTTGGGACCACCGGGGGGGAACCGCGATCGAAATCATTTCGTCGCTTTCCCCGCGGGCCACGTCGTCTCGCATGCCGGGGTCTTGGGGGAATCGTGCGTTCACCGCGCTGGCGATCATGCGTGATCGCGCATGGCTTGGGCTGGCTAGGCGCAGCCGCAGGGGGACCCGCTTGGTGGCTTCTCCACCCCCAATGATTCTGGCTCGGGTGAGGTCAATCAACTCACGACCATCGCTCCCTCGAAGCGCGAAGGGATTCACAAAAAGTGGGCCTTTGCCTTCACCCAAAGCATCGGCTTGGCGGGATCCGGTGGGAGGCAGCCCGCTGCCAGAGGCTGGCCGCAAGTCGCAGGTGTACAGCCGTCCGCCGAGCAAACTCGTGGCATCGGTTCGCGGATCGATGATGACTTCAAGATCGAATTGGGTCCCCGGGGTTCTCTTTTGTCGAGCGTTTGATCCAGGAGGAAGGGTGCCACGCACGATGACCACGGCGGTCCGGGGGTCGTTCAACATGCGTTCTGGAGGAGGGGCGCTGCCTTGACTGCCGGAAGGACCGATGCCCCTTCGGGTCATATCCGCCGACATGTGGGCTCGAAGATCGGGTGGCATCGTGGTGCAGCCCGTGCCATCCAGGCCCACGACCAAGCCATACCCCTCAACCGCCACCGGCTCGAATCCCACCAAGATGGATTCTTGCGCGACGGTGCCACGCATCACCTGAGGGACATCCAGTCGGAAGTCAGCCCGGACCCGAGTGGCTGCGGGAGCACTGTCTTCCAGTCTTTCCACGGTCGGTTGACAGGCCACCAAGAACAGCCAAGCCAGGCTCAGGGGGAAGGAGAGGTTCGGCAATGTCTTGCGTGCATTGACCATGAGTCCGCGCTGCTGGACTCGAACCAGCGACCTACTCGGTGTAAACGAGCCGCTCTGGCCAACTGAGCTAAGCGCGGTGAAAACAGAATTCTATATGGAACCCACCTCGGATTGGCGGACATCTTGCTCGAAGGCCAAGATTGCTCGTTTTCTTGCAAGTTGGGGGCCATTTTGATCTTCACCGGCGTATCCCCCCAGGCCAGAGGCGCCCACAACACGGTGGCAGGGGATGAGCAAAGGCAGCGGGTTTCGCCGCATGGCTTGTCCCGCCGCGCGACTGGCTTTGGGGGAACCGGCCGACTGGGCCAGCTGACCGTAGGTTCTGGTTTCCCCCCAAGGGATCTGAGCACAAGCCCGGCGTACCCGGCTGGTGAAATCTTCACCTTTTGGCAGCCATGGTTCCACGTTGACCGGCAACCCAGTGCACCACCGCTCAATGGCCAACACCAAGTCTGGGTGAAGGCTGTTGTCCTCGAGTCCTTGAATGGAGGGGTTGGTTTCCCAACTCACATCAAGGTGCTGGTGCTCCTTCAGCACCATGGTCCCGAATGGGGTGGTGATTCTCCGAAATCGAATTTCTGGAGGTCCGGCGTTCACCGATCTACTTTGAAGTCCACCACCAGCGGGAGGTGGTCGCTGGCTTCCCGACGCAAAGAGTGCGGGAGCCAGGATGGATCCACGTCTTGGGTGTCAAACACCACCGCCATCGTTGGATTCAACTGACGACTGTGCAGCACATAGTCCAATCGTCCGGGCAAGAAGCTGCTGGACTCGTTGTCCCAAGTCGCGGTTGTCGCACCGTCGGGTTGTCGCATGTCGATGGTGGTCAGGCCAGATTCTTCGAGTCGTTCGAGTGGAATTTGGCTCCCCACGAGATTCAAGTCACCAGCCAGAACCACTCGGTGCGATTGTCCGAGTTTTTTAGCGATGGCGTCACGCAGTTCCTCTGCTTCACTGATTCGTTTGGTGTCTTCTTTGGATCCATCTCGGCCGCAACACTTCAAGTGGGTGGCAATCAATGTGACGGGCCCCGAGTCGGTCCGAATGGCCGCGGCCGCCGATCGATTGGTGGCCACCGAGGACAGTCCTGGGACCGACGCCACGCGATCGCCGCGAATGGCGACGGCGCACCGGATTCTTCCGCCTGCTTTTCCAACCTGGACCTTCCAGCCTCCGGTGATCGGCATGGCTTCTTCCAGCATGGCGACGATCTGATCCTCGTCTTGTTCGGTCATCATCTCTTGGAGCAAGATGGCATCGGGGGCAAGGGCGGCGAGCAACCGGCCCGCGGGCACTCGCTCATCCAGAAGATTGCCCCATTCCACATTCCAGTTCACCAAGCGGAAGTCAACATCCGCAGCCCGATCAAAGTCGGAGGAGGGGGCCATGGTTGGTTTGGCTGGGGCAAATTTGGGCAGGGCGATCGTTGAGGCTGGGGTTTCGTCAACCACGCCACCCGCACCATCCAAGACCACCCATTTCAACGTCGCCGACTTCCCACTCAAAAAGCCGGGGCGTCGTCCCACCGAGAATTCAAACGCCCGGCCGGAGGTGGCGGGAGCGGTGGCAATCCCCGCAGACCATGCCGGTTGCGTTCCTTCCCCGACCCATGCGGCCTGGTATCTCTTGCCCTCGGAATTGAGCAGGGCTGCCCCCATCCCGGGCTTTTTGGGGTCTCGGCGATCTGGACCAGGCATGGACAGCATCGCCTCAGATCCGGGAAGCCCGTGGCAGTTTGATCCACTCTGGGGCTGACCATCCGTGTCCATCACCAGCAGCAGGCGGTAGTCCATTGCCTGCAGATTCAACATGGGGCCATCCTTCGCGCAGAGCTCAAGCCACAGATGAAGGGTGTCCCCGTTTGCGGTCCACTTGGTCGTGCCCAAATCTGGGCCGCCCGCTGCGGCATCGAACGCATCGACACAGATGGTGTTGGTCACACCATTCCAGTCATTGAAATCACCATCCATCACGATGGCGTCGGCGGCAGCAAGAACAAGAAGTGGGAGCATGGGTATTTCCAGGATGGATTGAAGAATCAATTAATGGGGCAGAGGGAATTGTGCGCAGAGGGAACGAACTTCTTCTCGAACAGATGCGGCCGCTTCTCCTCGTGAGGCAACCACGCGTTCGATCCAGTCGGCGACCTGTTGCATTTCGGCTTCACCGAGACCACGGGTGGTGGTTGCTGGTGTGCCGAATCTCAGGCCACTGGTGACCATGGGAGGGCGAGGATCGTTGGGGATGCCATTCTTGTTGACGACGATACCTGCGTCACCCAGCCAAGCTTCCACTTCAGCCCCGGTGAGATCCGCGTCTCGGTCCCGCAGGTCAACCAGCAGCAAGTGGTTGTCTGTGCCGCCCGAACAGAGCCGGAAGCCGTGACCGGTCAGGCCTTTCGCGAGCGCTTTGGCGTTGGCAACGACTTGGGTCTGATACTCGCGGAAGGAAGGCTCCAGAGCCTCGCCGAACGCTTGGGCTTTGGCGGCAATGACGTGCATCAATGGTCCGCCTTGGGATCCTGGGAACACTTTTCGGTCGATCTTCTTCGCGATGTCTTCATCGTTGCTCAAGATCAAACCGCCACGTGGGCCACGGAGGGTCTTGTGGGTTGTGGTCGTGACGACGTCAGCGTGGGGGAATGGTGAGGGGTGAACCCCGGCGGCCACGAGTCCGGCGATGTGGGCGATGTCGGCCATCAGATACGCGCCAACCTCGTCGGCGATCTCACGGAACTTGGCGAAGTCGATCACACGGGGATACGCGCTGAAGCCGCAAATGATCAACTTGGGTTTGCATTCCAACGCTCGCTCCCGGACATGGTCCATGTCGAGCAATTCGGTATCGGCATCCAAGATGTAATCGTGAATTTCAAAGAATGTTCCCGAGAAGTTTGGCTTCAAGCCGTGAGACAGGTGTCCACCGTGCGCGATGGGCAAACTCAGGACCCGGTCGCCGGGTTGGAGCAAAGCCATAAAAGCCGCGATGTTTGCGTTGGCCCCGCAGTGCGGTTGCACGTTGGCAAATTGACAGCCGAACAATTCCTTCGCTCGATCACGAGCAAGGTCTTCGATTTGGTCGTGGAATTCACAACCGCCGTAGTACCGCTTGCCGGGATAGCCTTCCGCGTACTTGTTGGTCAGCCAAGATCCAGTGGCTTCCATCACGGCCTTGGAGGTGTGATTTTCACTGGCAATAAATTCAAGCGTTGAATCTTGTCGTTCCGCTTCTCGGTCGAGCATGGCGGCGAGTTGCGGATCGGTGGAACGGAGGGCGGACAATGGGTCGGTGGTGGTTGCCATAGGTCCTCATTCTAGGGTCATGCCAAACTGATCGAAGTTCTGGCGCACCCCTTCGTACAACGCCGCGCAGACCGTGGATCCCAAATTCAAACTGGGACGACGGGGGCCATCGAGCATCGGAAGCTTCAGCAAGGCGTCTGGCCCAAAGCGTGTTTTGACCGTTTCAAGCACGCTGTTGGGAACCCCCTGCGATTCGCCCCCAAAGAGCAGGTGATCTCCCGTTTGCATTTCGGTTTGCCACGGGGTCCCTCCAGCTTTCGCGGTGAACAAAAAGAGGCGCTGCGGATTGGCTTTGTGCAGGTATGTCTCAAAATCTGGGTATTCCCGCACATCGAGTCGTTCCCAGTAGTCAAGGCCCGCACGCCGCACGGCTTTTTCGTCAATTTCAAAGCCCAAGGGGTGGATGAGATGAAGCACGCCACCGGTCACAGCCA
>CAXBRK010000052.1:0-13163 GCA_963978155.1 uncultured Phycisphaera sp.
CCCAACTTTGGTGGTCCGAGACCAACGGCTTCTCAGGTGTCGAAGTTGAGGATGCTCTGCACATCGACAAGGACAATGAGTTGCTCACTTTTACAGGTGATGAGTTTTACCGATACGGACTGGCTGAAGCTCAAATCGACACAGTTGAGTCCCTCATACAGCACCTTCCTTCCGGTGCCATCGATCTTCGGGCGGATGTGTCCGAGGCTTTTTCCGTGCTCGAAGATGTTTTTGAGAAGGAAGAAGAGCTGGTCCAAGACGCGCTTCAAGACCATCTCGATGCTATTCGAGCTTTGCAGTTGGCTCTTTCGCATGGTGATTCTTTTTTCACCTCCGACTCGTTCAACCCAAGACAGCGCCCCTCTTCAAGAGACCTGCAAACTTTTCACGGGTACCTCAGGGATTACAAGAGGGAAATTGGCAGTGCCCTCAAGAAACTTGAGCAATGCGAGTACCGTCAGCGGCTTTTTTTTGAGTCAGAGCTGATTTGCATCACTGACTTCCGTGACTATGAATCTGTCGTCAAGCGTTCAACCCGGATGCGAAAGCCCGTAACTCTGGGCGACTTAAATTCTGTCATTTTGGAATTGCGGAGCCTTCAACAAGATCAGGGTTGGTGCTTTTGAGCAATGACTGAGTGGGTCATAGGCTGAGGAAAGATTGCCGTTGTGTGCATTCCCACGTCCCAACTGTCTGGACGAATCTATTCATGTCGTCAGAGTTCCTCAATCGTGCCTATTAATTAAGGTACCACTCGTAAACTAGTTCTAGGCAAGGGGTGACTTGATGAAAAGTGCATTGATCTACGGAACGTGTACTGGGAAAACAGAAGCAGTTGCCGACAAGATTCTCGCCGCCCTGGATGGCGTGCTGGATCTTGAAAAGGTCGATGCCGGCGACATTACCGCCGAGGATCTCACCAAATGGGACTTTGTCATTTGCGGCATTCCAACCTGGGACGTTGGACAGCTCGAGTACTGCTGGCAAGACATTTACGAGCAGTTGGACGGCGTCGACTGCTCGGGGCTCAAGGTGGCCATGTTTGGTCTTGGTGATCAGTATTCCTATCAAGACACTTACCAGGACGCGATGGGTCTGCTGTACAAAAAGCTTCTCGAACGGCAAGCGGAAGGCGGCATCGGTTTCATGCCGGCTGAAGGCCACACCCACTCATCTTCCGAAGCTCGGGTCGGTGACGACTTTTGCGGATTGGCGATCGACGAAGAAAATCAAGACGAGCTCACCGACGGTCGGATTGACGCCTGGGTCGCCAAGCTGAAAGCCACACTCGGTCTTGAGTAACCCCTGTCTTTGGCTCACGAGCCTTGGTTGCGCATGAAATCCGCAACGTGTGCGAAGCGGGCGTCCAAGAACGCTCGAAGTTCTCCCTCGACTTCGAGTTGATCCATAGCGAACGCCATGCATCCGAGCCATTGGTCACGTTCGGATTCGCCAATTGCAAAAGGCATGTGTCGCATGCGGAGGCGGGGGTGCCCATGCTTCTGGACGTACAGCTGCGGCCCACCAAGCCATCCGCACAAGAACTCGAAGAGCTTCTGCCGGCTTTCGGTCAAGTCTTCGGGATGCATCTTTCGGATTGGTGCGGCCGCAGGATCTTGATCCATGCGGTCGTAGAAGGCATCGGTGAGGGCTCTGACGCGGTCTTCTCCGCCCAGTGCTTCAAAGGGTGTTTGGTCCAGTGGGTTTTCGGGAGCGGGTTGCACGCTCAGTCCCCTTGTTCAAGCACGGAAAGGAACGCTTTTTGGGGGATGTTGACTGAACCCACATTCTTCATGCGCTTCTTGCCCTCTTTTTGCTTTTCCAGCAACTTGCGTTTTCGCGTGATGTCGCCGCCGTAGCACTTGGCGGTCACGTTTTTTCGCATGGACTTGATGGTTTCACGGGCAATGATCTTTCCCCCAATGGCTGCTTGCAGAGGGATTTCAAATTGGTGTCGATCGATCTCTTTCTTGAGCTTGCTCAAGATGGCCCGTGTGCGGTACTCCGCGCCGTCGCGGTGGCAAATCAAGCTGAGGGCTTCGACTTCTTCGCCGTTCACCAAGATCTGCACCTTGGACAACTTGTCGATTCGGTATTCCACCAACTCGTAATCCATGGTGCCGTAGCCGTGGGTCACGCTCTTCAACTTGTCGTAGAAATCGAAGATGATTTCGGCCAGCGGCATTTCGTAGTGGAGGATGGAGCGTTCTTCCGAAAGAATTTTCTGGTCACGGAAGATCCCGCGGCGGCTGTCGCACAGCTTGATCAGGTCGCCGATCGATTCGTTGGGGCAAATGATCTCGAGTTTGACGATGGGCTCCCGGATGGCCTCCACCGCGTTGGCGTCGGGGAGGTCGGCGGGGTTGTGGATCGCCAGTTGGCTGCCATCTTTGAGGTCGACTTTGTACGTCACGGTGGGGGCGGTCTGGACGATCTCGATTTTCCCCTCGCGTTCCAGGCGTTCTTGCACGATGTCCATGTGCAACATGCCCAAGAAACCGCAGCGGAAGCCAAACCCAAGGGCTTCGGAGTGCTGCATTTCAAAGGTGAAGGATGAGTCGTTCAGGCTGAGCTTTTCGATGGCTTCCCGAAGAGATTCAAAGTCGTTGCGTCCGCCATCGGTGGTGGCCGGGTAGAAGTCGCAGAACACCATTTGTTTGGGTTCTTCGTAGCCCGGCAGGGCTTCGGGAGCAGGGTTGGATTCCAGCGTGATGGTGTCGCCAATCCGGACATCACCCAACGTTTTGATTTGGGCCACGACGTATCCCACGTCCGAGTGGTGCATCTCTTTCACTTTGACGGGGAAGGGGGTGTTGCGGCCCAGTTCGGTGACCGTGAAGCTGCGGCCGGTGCCCATCATGCGGATCTTGTCGCCAACTTTGAGGGAGCCGTCAAACAGCCGGGTGTACACCACTACCCCGCGGTAGTCGTCGTAGACCGCATCAAAGATGAGGCCGCGGGTGTTCTGCACTTTCTCCACTCTGGGATCGGGGAGTCGGTCGCAGATCGCATCCAAGAGTTCGGGGATACCAACACCACTCTTGGCCGAGACCAAGATGCAGTCTTCTGCGGGCAGCCCGAACACATTCTCGATTTCCATGGCCACGCGATCGGGGTCGGCAGCCGGAAGATCAATTTTGTTGATGACCGGAATGAGTTCAAGGTCTTGTTCGACGGCGAGGTAGGCGTTGGCCACGGTCTGGGCTTGGATCCCTTGCGTGGAGTCGACCACCAAAAGCGCACCCTCGCATGCGGTCAGCGCTCGGGACACCTCGTAGGTGAAGTCCACGTGACCTGGGGTGTCGATGAAGTTCAACGTGTACGGCACGTCATCCTTCATGTGCTGGACGCTCACGGCCGCGGCTTTGATGGTGATGCCGCGTTCACGTTCCAAATCCATCGAATCGAGCATCTGGGCTTTGGCTTCACGATCAGAAACCGCGCGGGTGGCCTGCAGCAACCGATCGGCCAGAGTGCTCTTGCCGTGATCAATGTGGGCGACGATGGAAAAGTTGCGAACAGGCACAGTCCGTCCATTCTAGGTTCACCGGCTGGATTCGCCTCAGCTTCGCCGCCAGAATCCGGGAGTGAGCAGGGCAATGAGGCCCATGATTTCCAGACGGCCCATGGCCATCAAAACGACCATGCCTGATTTTGAGATCGATCCAAAGCCCGAATAGTTCCCGGTGGGGCCGACTTCGCCCAGCCCAGGTCCAATATTCGTCAGCGTGCACAGCACGGCGGTCGAGCAGGTCTGAACATCGCCGTGGTCCGATCCGTGCTCGGCGGTTTGCAGCACGATCGTCCCCAAACCGAGCAGCAAGATGTACATCAGCAGAAAAGCCAGCACCGCTTGACGCTGGTTGGGGGAGGGGCGACGGTGGCCCAAGCGAATGGTGTCGACTCGATTGGGCCGAATCACACGGTGCACCTCGGACACCAGCAACTGCACGGCGAAGACGATGCGGTTGACTTTGATGCCGCCGGCGGTGGATCCGCCGCACCCACCAATTGCGGCCAGCCCGAAGATCAACGCCACCGTGAGGTAGGGCCAAGCTGAGTAGTCCGAGAGGCAGAATCCCGTGCCGGTCTGCATGGCCACGGTCACGAAGGTTCCATGTCGCAGGGCGGCAAAGAATCCGGTGTGTTCGGTCCCGGCGGTGTCTTGCCAGACGGTGAGCGAGACGGCAAGCACCAGTGCAGTAAGCACGCTGCAGGTGATTTTGAGTCCGAGATAGGTTTTGGTTTCCAAGTCTCGAAGCACGCCCAGTCGGCCCCGCAGAAGCTGCCCCAAGAGGGTGAAGTTCAATCCCACCATGATCATGATCAGGATGGTCCACCATTCAATGAATGGGGTCGCAAAGGCGGCGATGGATTCGTCTTTGGTGCTGAAGCCACCCGTGGCCACCACGCTGAAGGCGTGGTTTACGGCATCAAATGGCCCCATGCCTCCGAGCAAATAGCCTCCAAGCGCTGCGGCGGTGATCATGAGATACAAGGTGGTCAGTTTTTTGGCCGCTTCCCCGGCCGTTGGTCGGAGTCCACGTTCGGAAATATCAGGTCCCGGGGTTTCTACTTGGAACAACCGCTGCCGCGCCGCGCCCACACTGGGGAGGATGACCAAGAACACCACCACGATGCCGATCCCACCAATCCAATGGGTCAACGAGCGCCACAGCAGCAATGGACGAGGCACGGTGTCGAGATCAGGAATGATGGTCGCACCAGTGGTGGTGAGTCCACTCATGGATTCAAACAAGCAGTTCACAGGATGAAGCAGCACGTGCTCATCGATTCCGGCCAAGCGTGGCCAAATCAGGAATGGTAAAGCGGCAAAAAAGCAGGCCACAAACCAAGCCAAACCCACCAAGGCCAGCACTTCACGGTTGCGAAGATCAAGCTCCCGCTCGCCTTGTTCATCGCGTGGACTTCCGCCAACCTTGAGTCGGACCAATCCGGCAATTCCCGCGGCCGCCACCCCAGAAAGCAGCAAGGCCACCGAGGCATCTTGGGCAGTGTCGGCTCCGGCCGCCTCCGCCATTTGTTCCGTTTCTGGACTCAAGATCCAAAGATCAAAAAACCCCCAGAACGCGGCGGCCATCATGGCCAAGCCCACCAAGGTGACCATGTGTGTCAGCGGCCGAAGTATCTGTTCGGGTCTCAAGCTGGGGATCCACTCTCAAGGAAGGTGGACGGGATCTCATCTTCCAACTCGGAACGGCCCACCACCAGCAGTTGATCACCAGCTCCCAGCGGTTCGTTCGATCGGGCAAAGTCCCAAACATTGTCTCGGCAACGAGCCAACACGATGAACCGCCCGGAGAGTCCAGCGGACGTCAGTTCCACCCCGGCCAAAGGTGAGCTTTCCGGAAGCCGAATGCGCCACCCGGAAATCCCTTCCATGAATTTTCCAGGAATGCGACTGACGTTCTCTTCGTTCAGGAGTTCTTGGATTTCACGGGCCGCCACCGTACGGGGCACCAGCACTTTGGTGATGCCCAGTGCCTTGCCAAGGTGCTCAAAGTTCGCCGATTTCACCACGGCGACGGTGTTGGGCACACCGCGTGAGTGGGCGGTCGAGCTGGCCAAGAGATTGTGTTCATCGCTTTCGGTCAACGAAACAAACGCGTCGGCTTTGTCGATTTCGGCTTCGTCGAAGACGGCCCGATCGGTGGGGTCGGCTTGTTCGACATCGATGTGATCAAACGCGTCCGCCATGGCGTGGGCGGCCTTGGGATCGGGATCAAAAACAGTGATGTGCCATGGTGTTCCGGCAAGAGCCTCGCACAACCGGCGGGCCATTTGGCTGGAGCCACCAATGACCAAGCGTTTGGCTCGGGCTCGTTCGCCTTCGATCGCGCGGCGCGCCGACTCAAATGTGTCGGTGGGGCCGGCCAAGAGAATCTTGTCCCCCGGCTTCAATTCGGTTCCGGGACCGGGAAAGATGGATTCTCCGTCCCGGCGGAGCGCCACCACACGGGCGCCACCCGGAAGTTCGAGTTCTCTGAGCTTTTGTCCCACCGTGGCGGTGTTTGAGAGTTCGATCGACTGCACCGAGACCACGCCTCCCGTGCCCTGTTCCAATCGGACGGCCCCCGGATTGCGGAGTTGGCCGACGATCGATCGGACGGTGACTTCTTCGGGACACAGCAAGTGGGTGGCTTGAAAGATCGATCGAATGTCTGACGCTTCACGCATGAACCGTTCGTCATGGATACGAACGATGGTCCGAAGCGCTGGTCGGTCTGGTCCGCCTTGTTTGCGGTGCATGGTGCTCGCCAAGTCCGAAGCGATCAAGTTGGCCTCATCTCGCGCGGTGGCGGCGACCAAAAGATCAAAATCTTTGATTCGAAGCTCTTCGTATGAACTTGGAAGCGTGCATGACCCAACGAAGTAGGAGACATCAAACTGATTGGCCAGATTTTCCAATCGGCTTCGGTTGGTGTCCAAGACGGCGAGCTCGTGCTCGCCAAGTCGAAGGAGTCGTTCCACGGCATGCCAGCCGACATCCCCGGCTCCGCATACAAGAATCTTCATCTCGAACCTCCCGAGTGAAGTATCAACTTACTCAATCTGCGCGTTCGACGAGCATGGAGACCGCGTTGCCTCCACCCAGGCAAAGGCTGGCCACGCCACGCCGGCCACCGGTTCGGATCAATCCGTGAACCAAGGTGACCAGAACTCGGGCCCCAGAAGCGCCAATGGGGTGCCCCAAGGCGATGCCGCCGCCGGAGATGTTGAGCTTCTCGTCCGGGATGCCCAGAGCCCGCTGATTCATCAGCACTTGGGCCGCGAAAGCTTCATTGATTTCAAACAGATCGATGTCATCCACGGTGAGGTTGTGCCGGTCCAGCAAAGCGGCCACACCGGCCGCAGGGGCGGTGAAAATTGCTTCGGGGGAGACCCCGGCCGTGCCGTGGCCCACGATCTTGGCCAGTGGCTTCACGCCAAGTTCTGCGGCCGCCTCGGTGGAGGCCACCACAAGGGCGGCTGCGCCATCGCTGATTTGACTGGCATTGCCAGCGGTGACCGTGCCCTCAGGATCAAAGGCCGGACGAAGTTTGGCGAGGCCTTCGGCCGACGAATCGGCCCGCACGCCTTCGTCCACCCCAACTCCACCTTCGGGTCCTGGAACTTTTCGGTTCCCCACTTCCGCCCCCGTAAAGACCCGCGTTTCGGCGTCGAAATGACCGGCCGCAGCGGCTGCTGCGGCTTTTTGGTGAGACCGTGCTGCGAAGGCGTCTTGATCTTCGCGTGAAATGTTGTGTTCGTTGCTGATCCATTCGGCAGCATTGCCCATGGCCCAGCCTTTGAACGCGCAGGTCAGTCCATCGGCTTGCATGTGGTCCGCAAACGTGGCCGGGCCAAATTTAGCGCCCGGACGGATCAGGCCCGTATGAGGAGCACGCGTCATGTTTTCCGCGCCGCCGCAAAGCACCACCCGGGCATCTTGGCACCGAATCGCACGATCCGCTTGCATGGCTGCTTCCAACCCAGAGCCGCACACCTTGTTGATGGTCATGGCCGTGACGTGGTCGGGGCATCCCGCTCCCAAGGCAATCTGCCGAGCGGGGTTTTGTCCCAGTCCAGCTTGCAGCACACATCCCATCAAGGCTTCGTCGACGACCGAGGGATCGATGCCCTCCAAGGCGGTCGCCGCCACCTTGGAACCGAGATCGGTGGCGGAGGTGTTGGAGAATCCGCCCAGGAAGCGGCCGATGGGGGAGCGAACAGCGGAGAGAATTACGGTTTCTGACATAAACCCATTCTATATCCGGCGGGATCCGTAGGATCTGCGGCGTGGAACGCCCCCCGAAATACACCGCTGACAACCTGACCACCATCCAGAGCTTCATCCTTCAGGAAGCCCGACGGCACCCCAATGCCTCCGGAGAGTTCAGTTGGCTGCTTTCGGCCATTGCATTGGCCGGGAAGGTCATCGCCGCCAAAATCCGCCGGGTTCATTTGGATCCGGTGTTGGACATCGGCGGTGACAACGTCCACGGCGAACAACAGAAGCCCATGGATCTGGTGGCCAACGAAATCATCATCCGTTGTTTGGGCGACCGCACAGATTTGGGTTTGCTGGGTTCGGAAGAAGAGGCCGAACCGGTGCAACTTCGGAGTGCAGAAGAGGGTGGGAAGTATTCGGTGCTCTTCGACCCTTTGGATGGCTCGGCCAACCTTGGCTTGGGGGTCGGCGTGGGCACCATCTTCTCGATCCTTCGTCATGAACAGGCGCTCGATGCCGAAGCGCCGCACCTTCAAATTGGTCGCAAGCAGGTGGCGGCGGGCTACATCTTGTACGGCCCCTCGACGGTTTTGGTGTTGTCGACCGGGCGTGGGGTGCACATGTTCTCGCTCGACCCTGCCGTGGGTGCTTTTGTCTTGGTTCGGTCTGACCTGAAAATTCCTTCGGGGGGCAAGACCTACAGCCTCAACGAAGCCAACGCCGACAGCTTCGGTTCTGGTTGGGGCGATTGGCTGTCTGACTGCCGCCGTACAGGTTGGCGCAGCCGCTACATCGGATCCATGGTGGCGGATGTCCATCGCACCTTGCTTGAAGGCGGGGTCTTCGCCTACCCCGGGACGGCCCGGCATCCTGAAGGCAAGCTTCGTCTGATGTACGAGGCCAATCCCATGGCTTTTCTCATCGAGCAGGCTGGGGGACGCGGCGACACCGGTGAAGGCCCCATCCTTGACATCAAGCCAACCCATGTGCACCAAAGGGTTCCCGTGATCTTGGGCGATCCGGTTGGCGTGGATCAATTGTTGAACACCCTTCGACGTTAGGATTCGCGACATGAGCTACCAAGATCTGCCCCGCAATACGAACCAAGCCCTTGGCATCGCGGAGTACGCGATCGAATTCATGAAAAGTGGCACGCCCAGTGCTGCGGTATTGGATCGCACCGCGCTCTTTCATGCCGATGCGTGCTTGTGTGGCCTGTCAGCTTTGGCGATGAACACCAACGCCCCCAAGGTTCTTCGGCAAGAAGCCTTGAGTTATCCCGCCGGTGGGGGGGCGACGGTTTTTGGGGATGGCACTTCGGTTTCGCCAGAGAAAGCCATCTTGGCCAACTGTTCAGCGGTGCGTGAATGGGATTCCAACGGCACCAACTTCGGCTATCGGCCCGAGCTTGGTCATGTTGCCGGTGAGTTCGGCCACAACGACTTTTACGCGGTGCCCGTTGCCGCGGCCCAAGTGATGGGGCTTGATGGCGCGGCGGCATTGCGGGGCATGGTGTTGCATGACGAAATCCGCGGGCGTTTGGCGGAAGTCTTCAGTCTCAAGACCTACAAGATCGACCATGTGGTTCACGGGGCCATTGCCTCGGCCGCCGTGTGGGGGGCAATGAGTGGCGCATCGGCGGAGCAGATTGAGTCGGCCATTGGCATGGTCGTCGCCCACTTCATTCCTTGGCGTGCCATCCGCGCCGGGAAGCAACTTTCTGATTCCAAAGGCGCTTCCGCCGCGATCAGTACCGAGGTGGCCATCACGGCCATGCGTCGATCCATGGCTGGCTTTTTGGGGCCAAAGGACATCTTCCGAAATCCCGAGTCCATGTTCCGGCAGTTTGAAACCACCGACGGCGACAGTCCGTTTGACTTGAGGTTGTCCCTGAGCGGTGATGACTTTGCTGTGATGGGCATGCACTTCAAGTTGGGGCTGTATGAGCACCAGTCTGCGGGAGCCTTGCAAGGTCTGGTGGACTTGTTGCGGGCCCATCCTGAGTTGTTGGTCGCCGGGGCGATCAAGGCCATCAAGATCGTGGCGTATGAGCCAGCCTTTGGCATCATTGGCGATCCGGCGAAGCGTGATCCTCGGACGCGTCAGTCCGCCGACCACTCCATGGTGTTCATCGTGTCACGGATGCTGCAACGGGCGATTGACCTCGGTGAGGTTCCTTCTGAGAACGATGATGCCTGGCGAAAATTGATGTTGATGCCCGAGGACTATGCCCCTCAGGCCATTGTTGATCCCAAAACCCGAGCGTTGATGGAACTGATCTCCTTCGCCCATGGCGGCGCGGAGTACGACGACAAATATCCAGACGGCATTCCCACATCGATCGAAATCACGACCCACACGGGTGAGGTCTTTGATTCGGGCTTGGTGATGTATCCCTCTGGTCATGCTCGGAACACCACCGCCGACCTTGAGGGCATTCTGGGCGAGAAGATGCGGCGGATGGGGGAGATTGCCCTCGCAGAGCCCGGTCCAGTGGTGGACCGCTTCCGGAACGTTGGATCCCTGGACGCTTCGGCTTTGGCCGAGGTGCACAATTTCACCCTCTTGGACCGAGGGCCTTACGAGTAACCGCCAGTCGGTTCTGAATCAGGTAATCTCTTCACGGATGCCCGCTCGGCATGGAGGCCGCGTTGTGAAAATTGCCAGTGTTGTTCTTGCTTTGATTTGTGTCCCCATGTCGCATGCGCAGGACGGGGATGCACTGGATGAAATTCGGGCCGAGATGGCTCGTCTTCGCGAAGAAAATGCACGCATCCGGGGTGAACTTGACCGGATGAATCGTGCCCGGGATCCGGAGCTCGATCGATTGATGCGAGCCCAAATCGGAATGGCCGTGGACGCGGCGATGGCTCAGGTTCAATCTGAGCGGCAAATGACGGCTGGGTGGAACGACGGGTTCTTCCTTGCCTCAGAAGATGGCAAGTTTTCGATGGGGGTTGGGGCTTTGGTCCAGTTCCGGTTTCTCCACGCCCATCGCCCCGATCCTCTTCGTACCGTGCAAGACCCTGACCTCAACAACTGGGAGAATCGCTGGGGCTTTGAGTTTGCTCGCACCGACTTGTTGGTTCGTGGCCACCTCTACCGACCCGAACTGCAGTACTTCTTGAACCTTGGGGTTACACGTGAAGAACCTGGTCTCGTCAATGGCTTGGGGTTTGTCAAGGATTTGTGGCTGTCTTATGACTTCCAGAACGACTGGAGGGTCCGGGTGGGCCAATTCAAGATTCACCACTCTCGGGAGGAGTCCACTCCATCCAGTGCGCAGTTGGCGGTCGAGCGTACGCTGCTCAACGAAGCGTTGAACTTGGGGCGTACGCAGGGCATCGAGTTGACTTGGAGCCGGCCCCGCGATGTGTTGACGTTTACCACCGGCGATGGTGCCTCCGACCCGTCGGCGGACAATGGACTTGGTTTTTACGTGGCTCCGAACGATGGCACCTTGCCGTCCATGCTGAACCGAAACGCTTTGAAGCGAGACGTTGAGTGGTTCGCGGCACTCCGTTGGGAACGACTGATGTACGGCTCGTGGAGCCAATTCAGCGACATGACGAGCCCCATGGGCTCGGCCCCGGCCGCCATGTTTGGTCTTTCCATCCACGGACAAAAGGGTGAATCCACCAAGATCCCCACACCCAATCGCGACGAGAGCCGCTGGGCGTCCTTTGCCGCGGACATCAGTTGGGAGTTTGGAGGCTCCAGCGCCATGCTGGCCGCCATGTATGGCTACATCGATTCGGGCGGTTTCCAAGACCAGTACCACATCTACGGCATCAGTGCCCAATACGCTCGGTACTGGGCGCCAAAATGGGAATGGTTTGCCCGGTACGACTGGGCCGAGGTGTACGGCCAGAATTTCCACAACGAACCTGATTCCACCAACAACGGCGGAACGGTGGGGTACTTTTCGCAAGCAGACTCCGGTGTGCTGGCCTTGGGCGTCAACCACTACATGGACGGACACAATTTCAAGTGGACGACCGACCTCAACTTCACGATCGATCAGACCGACGTCTTGTTCTTCTCCAACGTGGGTGGCATCTCGCAAGACGGTGAAGATGGTCAACAGGTTGTGTTGCGGTCACAGTTGCAACTCAGCTTCTGAGTCCAAAATCGTTCCAGAGTTGTCGTTAGACAGTCTGTTCAGGACCTGAGAGACCTATCCAAAAGACCACCCTGTTGGGGCTTCCATCCTTCTGGGCTCTCATTGCGTGCAGCGCGCAGTCGTTTTTGCCGTGTCGCCGAAATGGATCGCCGGAGATTAGGGCCGGAGTTCGACTTCAGAGCGACCTGGACTTAGGACTTCGTACAAAAGTGCGATGTCATCGGGAAGCATTCGCACACATCCCAGCGATTCTGAACGGCCAATAGAGTTCTCTTCGATGGTGCCGTGCAGGCCAAAGCCCGAGAGTTTTTCGGTCGCCGGTTCGGTTCCTTTGATGGCAATCCAGTGCTCACCCACTGGGTTCAAAGGATCGTCCTTGTCAAAGACTTTGCCGGTCTCCGGGTCGGTGTGTTGGGGGTTTTCAACCCGAGAGCTCACTTGGAATAGCCCTTCGGGGGTGCGATTGTCGCGACCAAGTCCGACGTTGAAGCTTCGGACATACACCCGGTCATCGTCTTGGCCCATCCAGAGATCCAATCGGTACGCAGATTTGTCGACCACGGCATGGAATGGTCCGTCGAGCAGCTTCAAGCGTTGGCCAGAGCGAATGCGATTTGGGCTGGAGATGCCATTGATTCGTGCCAAAAACTTCCAGTGCAAACCATTGGTCTGATTCTGGGCGATCTTGGCCAACACACCACCTTCGGGAATGATGAATTCGCGAGCAAAGGGGTCTCGTTGGGCAACTCCAGACCCAAACACCAAGGTTTCAGAAAGTTGAGACAACGCCACGCGGACTTCACTCGCTCGAGCCTCATCAAGTCCTCCCGAACCAAGGGCATCGGACAACCGCTGACGGCCTTCAACGCCCAGTCCGTCTCGCAGCAACCGCATACCGGAAGCAAAGTCGGCAAGAGCACGCTCTCTTATTGCTGGGGGGGCGCTGGAGTTGCTCTCGAGCGGGGTGACAGGATTGGCTGACACGGTTTCGGGAGGCGTTGGTTCTGGCGATTGGGCCTCCACCACTTCTGGCAGCACTTCGGGTGTTGAGGCTTCGGTGGGCTCTTCGGCTGCTGGTTTCGTCGTCAGAACTTGGTCATTGGTGACGACCGTAGGAGAGGGGCCGATTGGAACAGTCTGAGTTTCGGCCAGAGGTTCGGCTTGCTCTTGGTTGGACTTTTCCGCCGGCCATAGGTTGTACACCAACAAAGCAACGCCTCCCATGATGAGAAGCAGGGCAAACGGGCGAGGAGATCGACGTCGTCGAGATCGTCGATTGCTTGGATTTATGGTTGCTCTTGACACGGA
>CAXBRK010000053.1:0-12856 GCA_963978155.1 uncultured Phycisphaera sp.
ATCCACGTCGGCGCGGGTTCCGAAGCGGAATTAAAGGAGAAGAAGGCCCGGGTTGAGGATGCTCTGCATGCCACCCGAGCCGCCGTTGAAGACGGCGTGGTTGCCGGCGGCGGCACTTCCTTTATTCGCGCTCTTCCCGTCTTGGACAAAGTCCGATCCAAACTTTCAGGTGACGAGAAGTTCGGCGTGGATTTGCTCCGTGAGGCTTTGGTGGTGCCGCTGCGAACCTTGGCCGAAAACGCCGGAGAAAAAGGCACCGTGGTGGTGGCCAAAGTGGCCGAAGGCAAAGGTTCGTTTGGCTTCAACGCGTTGGCCTTGGAGTACGGCGATCTGCTGGATGCCGGTGTGCTCACGCCCGCGAAAGTTGACCGTTCGGCTCTCCAGAATGCCGCTTCTGTGGCAGGTCTGCTGCTCACCACCGATTGCATCGTGACCGAAGCTCCCAAGGAAGAGGAAGAAGGCCACGACCACCATCATGACGATGGCATGGGCGGCATGGGCGGCATGGGCGGCATGGGTGGCATGGGTGGCATGGGTGGCATGGGCGGCATGGGCTTCTAAGCCACTCCGCCCGAACCACAGCCCCAAAAGCTATTACCGCACAACAAACAACGAACAAACCAACAAGAACACACTCTGGAGAACAAGAACATGTCCGTCCAACCCCTTGAAGATCGAATTGTGATCAAACCAGCCGACGCCGAAACACGAACGGAGTCTGGCATTTATCTCCCTGAAACCGCAAAAGAGAAGCCCATGCAAGGCAAGGTGGTTTCTGTGGGTCCAGGTCGACGATTGGACAACGGTGAGCGCGTGAAGCCTGCCGTGAAAAAAGGTGACATCGTGGTGTACGGCAAGTACGCCGGCACCGAGATCGAGATCAAAAACACCACCCACATCATTGTTCGTGAAAGCGAACTTCTTGGTGTGATCGAGGGCTGAGGAGTACCCATGTCTGCGAAACAAATGAAGTTTGACGCCGACGCGCGTCTGTCCCTTCTCTCCGGCGCTGAACAGATTGCTCGTGCCGTGGCCGTCACGATGGGGCCAACCGGCCGCCACGTGGTGCTGCAAAAATCTTTCGGTGGCCCCGCGGTCACCAAAGATGGTGTGAGTGTGGCCAGAGAAGTTGAACTCTCCCATCCTTTCGAGAACATGGGCGCCAAGATGGTGCACCAGGTGGCCAAGAAGACCGCCGATGTTGCGGGCGACGGGACCACTGCCGCCACCGTGCTGGCGCACGCCATTTTGGAACAGGGGCTCAAGCAAGTGGCAACTGGTGCAAACGCCGTCGCCATCCAGCGTGGTGTGGTGGCCGCCGCCGAAGTGGCCTGCGCTGCTGTGGACGAACTCGCCAAGCCATGCAAGAAGATGGATGATCTTCAGAAGGTGGCCACGGTCTCCGCCAACCACGATCGTGAATTGGGTGGCATGATCGCTCAGGCCATTGACACTGTTGGTGCAGACGGCGTGGTTGAAGTCGAAGAAGGCAAGAGCCTCGAGACCACTTTGGACTTTGTGGAAGGCATGAGCTTCGACAAGGGCTGGCTCTCCCCATACTTCATGACTGATCCCAAGGCCGCAGAGTGCGTTCTCGAAGACGCCCGCGTTCTGATTCACGAGAAAAAGATCTCGAATCTTGCCGACCTGCTTCCGCTTCTCAACAAAGTGGCCACCGATGGCAAGCCGCTGTTGATCATTGCCGAAGAGGTCGAGAACGAAGCCCTGGCCGCCTTGGTCGTCAACCAGTTGCGCGGCGTGCTCAAAGTCGCTGCAGTCAAAGCTCCTGGCTTTGGTGATCGACGCAAGGCCATGCTGGGTGATATCGCGGTCATGACCGGTGCCACCTTCTTCTCGGAAGACCTTGGCCGCAATCTCGAAGAGGTCGAGCTCAACGAGCTCGGTACGGCCAAGAAAGTCGTTGTGAACAAGGACAGCACGGTCATCGTCGAAGGTGCCGGCAAGAAGTCCGACGTCAAAGCACGCGTGGGCCAAATTGAGGCTCAGATCGAGCAGTCCTCCAGCGATTACGACCGTGAAAAGTTGCAAGAGCGTTTGGCGAAATTGACCGGTGGCGTTGCGGTCCTTCGGGTCGGTGGTCACACCGAAGTCGAGATGAAGGAGCGAAAGGATCGCGTTGATGATGCCATCCACGCGACCCGTGCTGCGGCCAAGGAAGGATTCGTTCCCGGTGGTGGTGTTGCCGCCCTTCGAGCCATCTCGGCGGTGACCGAAGGGCGCCGGAAGGGCAAAGGCGACGAGAAGCTCGGCTTCGACATTCTCGCCGAGGCTCTTCGTGCTCCCGCACGTCAGATCTCTGAGAACGCAGGGCATGATGGCGACGTCGTGGTGGAAAAGGTTCTGGACAGCAAGGGTGCCCAAGGCTTCAATGCAGGCTCTGGCACCTACGAAGACCTCGTGAAAGCTGGCATCCTTGATCCCGCATTGGTTGTGAAAACCTGCATCCGCCATGCGGCTTCCGTGGCCGGATTGATGTTGACCACGGATGTGGTGCTCACCGATCTCGAGGAAAAGGCTGAGCCCGTAACTGGCGCGACCGCCTGATCTTTATCTGAAGAATCGCAGGTCGAGCAAGTGTGATGCTTGCTCGACCTTTCCTTGTCTGTACAGGATTCCTTCGTGGCTGCAAAGCGTGACTATTACGAAGTGCTGGGGGTTGATCGATCGGCATCGGCCGATGACATCAAGCGCTCGTACCGTCGCTTGGCCATGAAGTATCACCCCGACCGTAACCCGGGTGATGCCGAAGCAGAGGCTTCTTTCAAAGAGGCTTCAGAGGCCTACGAAGTCTTGTCGGATGATGACCGGCGGCAGCGGTATGACCAATTTGGTCACGAAGGCCTGCGGGGTACTCCCGGCCATGACTTCGGATCGATGAATGCCGAAGACATCTTCTCCATGTTCCAAGATATTTTTGGTGGCGGAGGTGGTGGCTTCGGTGGTGGGCGCCGCGAGCGTGGCGTCAAACGCGGTTTCGATCTCGAGACTGAGATTGAATTGACGCTGTCCGAGATTCTCGAAGGTGCCGAACGCACCGTGGAGTATCAGCGTCTCGAAGTGTGTGACACCTGCGAGGGGTCTGGAGCAGCACCAGGTACTTCTCCCGAAACCTGCACTGCCTGTGGGGGACAAGGCCAGGTGATGCAACAAGGGCTTGGCGGCATGTTCCGGATGGTCGCGGCTTGCCCACAGTGCCGAGGCCGCGGCAAGTTGATCACCAAGAAGTGCACCGATTGTCGGGGCAGTGGCAGAAAGCCCGTGGCGAAGCAGGTGGAAGTCAAAATTCCGGCTGGGGTTCGTGAGGGGCAAGTGGTCCGGATTGCCGGAGAGGGCGAGCCGCCAGCTCCAGAAGTTTCACCCAGCGGCAGTGGGCCTCGCGGCGACTTGCATGTGGTCATTCGTGAAGCAGAACACGAGCGATTCGAGCGGGACGGTGATGACTTGTTGTTGGCCCACCCCATGGGGTTCGGTTTGGCCGCACTGGGGGGATCGATCTCGGTGGAGGGGCTTGATGGGGATGTGGATGTTGAAGTTCCGGCGGGAAGTCAGCACGGGGACGTGCTTCGGGTCTCTGGCCGGGGCTTGGTCCCGTTGGGCAAGCCGGGCCGACGCGGTGACTTGGTTTTGATTTTGCAGCTGGTCGTTCCAGAGCGTCTGGACCAAGACCAGCGAGCCATACTCGAGCAGTGGATCCGGGTCGAACCCGATCCTTTGGACATCACTGGTGGTGGTTCTTGGTGGGACCGCCTGCGTCAAAGATTGAGGCGTTGATCATGCACGAAGAAGAATCCACACCCGAATCTGAAGTTGAAGCCCCCAATGGTGCGACGGAGCAACCGTGTGCTGAGTCCGTATCGGAAGAAAACTCAGCGCTGTCTCCCGAAGAATCACTGCGGGCGGAGCTTGCGGAAGCCGTTGAAGCACGTCAACGTGCCCTAGCTGATTTCCAGAACTTCCAACGCCGCAGTCTGGAAAACGAAAAGCGGGCCACCGCGTCCGGTCGAATGGATGTCATTCGACCGTTGCTTGGCGTGTTGGATCAAGTTGATCTTGCGCTCTCCCAAGATCCCAAAGCGGTTTCAGTGGAAGCGATTTTTTCGGGTGTCCAACTGGTTCGTGACGAAATGTGCCGAGTGCTGGACGGACAAGGCGTGGTGGCCATTGATCCCGAGCCCGGTGCAGACTTTGACGCCCACCATCACCAAGCCGTGGTGCATGAGCCAAGTGACGACGTGGCCGAAGGTCGCATCATCCGGCGTCTCCAAATTGGTTGGGTGCACGGCGACATGGTCCTCCGACCAGCGGTGGTGGCGGTCTCCTCGGGTGCCCCCTCGGAGTCCGACTGATGCCGACGTATGAGTACGAGTGTCCAGATTGCGGTCACGCCTTTGAACTTTTTCAGTCCATGACCGCCAAGGTCAAGCGGACATGTCCAGAGTGTGGCTCGCGGAAGTTGAAGCGCTTGATCGGGACCGGAGGGGCCGTGCTCTTCAAAGGCGGGGGTTTTTACGAGACGGATTACCGCAGCGCGGGGTACAAGAAGGACGCCAAAGCCGCGGAGTCGAAGCCCAAGAAGGATGCTGAGAGCAAGAGCTCTGGAGCGTCCAAGACCAAAAAGTCTTCGGGAAGTTCTCAATCCTCAAAGTCGGACTAGGCTCCACTTCCGTGCCTCGCCGATTTCGTCAACGCATCTTGGACCATTTGGCCCATCCCAAAGCCCGGCCAGAGCCTTTTGAGGTCCTGGCCGATCAGCTTTCGGTGCCAGATGAAGAACTTCATTTGTTCGAGCAGTGCCTCGATCTGATGATTGAGGAAGAGTCTTTGGTGGTCCTTCGGGGATGCTTGGCGTTGCCGTCGATGCCGGATCACATTGAAGGCCGGTTCAAGCGGCACCCACGTGGATTTGGTTTTGTCCGCACTGCCACCCCATTCGCTGAAGGAGATCTGTACGTCGCCGCTGAAGATACCGGCGGGGCGATGACGGGTGACCTGGTGCAAGCCGAAGTGAGGCATGGTCGACGAGGCGATCGAAGTTCGGGTCGTGTGGTCGAAGTGGTGCAGCGACGGCGCACCCGGTTTACGGGAACCATGATCAAACACGGCTCGGGTTGGATCGCCGAACCTGATGGTCGAGACCTGGGCGAATTGGTGGTCGTGCGCGATGCCGATGCCAAACACGTCAATGTGGGTGACAAGGTCGTCTTGGAGATCGTGCACTTTCCCGAGGGGCCCTATCACGCCGAAGGGGTGGTGGTTGAAGTCCTTGGCGCGGCCGGCGAGCCTGATGTTGAAACGGCGGCAGTGATTGCGGCCCACGGGCTGCATACTGCTTTTGATGATGCGGCCCTCGATGCGGCGGGCAACGCGGCTCGTGATTTTGAAGCGACCTTGCCCGAGGAACGCGCGGCAAGAGAAGACCTCACCGATCGGTTGATCTTTACGATTGATCCTGACGATTCCAAAGACTTCGACGACGCCATTTCCATCCGATGGGACTCACGTGCCAAAGAGTGGGAACTTGGCATCCACATCGCAGATGTCGCTTTTTTCGTGCCTCCGGATTCACCTTTGGATCAGGAGGCCCGGGCTCGAGGCAACAGTGCCTACCTGCCTCGACTCGTCCTGCCCATGTTGCCCGAAGTGCTCAGCAACGGGGTGTGTTCACTGCAGCCTGGCGTTGAGCGTATGGCCAAGAGTGTGTTCGTCACGCTCGACAACAAAGGCAAAGTTCTGCGCGAGCGGTTCGCGGCGACCGTCATCCGTTCGACCAAACGGTTTACGTACCGCGAGGCTCAAGCCGTCATTGATGGTGATTTGAAAGCCGCCGAGGGTTTTGCCCGTACCGCCGCGGAGTATCCCGATGAACTGATTGAGGCCCTTCGCATGTCCGATCGGCTGGCCAAGATCATCCAAAACCGCCGCCGCCGCGACGGCATGATTCACTTGGATCTCCCCGACGTTGATCTGGTGTTTGCCGAAGACGGTCGTGTTGTCGATGCGGTGCCGGAAGATGACGCCTTCACCCACACGTTGATTGAAATGTTCATGGTCGAGGCCAATGAAGCGGTCGGTCGACTGTTCGCCAAGCTCGAAGTGCCCGTCTTGCGTCGGACGCACCCTGATCCGCGTTGGGGTGACATGCAGCAGCTGCGTATTGCGGCTCGAAACGCCGGGATGGACATTCCGGAAGAACCGACACGGCACGACCTGCAGCGTCTTCTTGACGCGGTGAAAGACAAGCCGCAGTCACGCGCGGTTTCGTATGCGGTTCTTCGTACGTTGACCAAGGCCACGTACGCCCCTGCGATGGTGGGCCACTATGCCTTGGCCAGTCGTCACTACGTGCATTTCACGAGCCCGATCCGACGATATCCCGATCTCACGGCACACCGAGCCTTGGATGCCTTCTTGGAGCGAACCGAGAACGGAAAAGACGTTCCCAAGAAGTTTGGCGGATTGGGTCGGAAGGTGAGAACCGACGAGCGATGTCCCAAGATCGATGTGCTGGAAGATCTCGGTGACCACTGTTCTGAAACCGAAGACAATGCTGAGGCCGCGGAACGCTCTCTGCGGGAATTTCTCATCCTGCAACTTCTCTCGGAGAAGTTCATGGGCGCCGAACTTGATGCCTCGGTGGCTGGGGTGTCCACAACTGCGGTTGCGGTTTCGGTGCAACCATTTTTGGTGGAAGGCTGGATTGGACTGGACAATTTGCCCGAACCGGAAGGGCGTCCCGATCGATGGTCCTCTGACCCAGCATTCGGCCGAGCCTGGGCGCCCCGCTCGGGCTGGATGTTGGCGGTTGGTGACCCGGTTCGAGTTCGGGTGGAAGCGGTTGATTTGTCGTCGAGAACCCTGACGGTCTCCATTGTTTCGACCCCACGCACCGGGGCTCCCCCCAAACCCAAATCTGGTTTTGGAACCAATCGACCTTCGGGTGGAAAGCAGTACGGCAAGTCGAACAAGCGGGGCGAGCGTCGCCGACAGTCGCGTCGCCGTCGTTGAGGCGTACACTCAGCGTCATGAGCGACGACGCCCGTATTGAATCCGTCTTGCATGAAAATCGATTGTTCCCCCCACCAGAGGGCATCGCTGAGCGTCTGGGTGGGGCGTTGGTTGCCAATTTGGACCAGTGGCAAGCACAGCATGAGCACGCGCTGTCGGATCCGTCGTCGTATTGGGGCGAAGTGGCCTCCGCATTCTGGTGGGCGGAACCCTGGGACACCGTCGTTCAAGGGGAGATGCCCGACACCAGATGGTTCGACGGTGGGAAAACCAATGTTTGCTTCAATTGCGTTGATCGCCACGTGGCGGATGGACACGGCGCAGAAGTTGGCTTGGTGTGGGAAGGGGAGCCCATTGGTGACCAAGGGCCAGAAATTCGACGCTTGACGTGGTCCATGCTGCAGGAAGAGGTCTCCCGAACCGCAAACGCCCTGCGGGATCTTGGCGTGGAAGCTGGAGATGTCGTCACCATTTACATGGGCATGGTGCCGGAGCTCGCGATCACCATGTTGGCTTGCGCTCGAATCGGCGCCGTGCACTCCGTCATTTTTGGGGGCTTTAGTGCCTCTGCGATTGCTGATCGGGTGCAGGATGCCCAGAGTCGCATCGTGGTGACGTGCGATGGTTCATGGCGCCGTGGATCCGTGGTCCCGTTGAAGGCGAATGTCGACGAAGCGCTGGCGGACATCGATTTGGTCGATCACGTCTTGGTGCTTCGCCGTTGCCACAACGACATCGGATGGAAGGAAGACCGAGATGTGTGGTGGCACGATGTGGTGCCTCAGGCTTCTTCCGACTGCGCGTGTGTTCCCATGGAGGCGGAAGCGCCACTCTTTTTGCTGTACACGTCAGGCTCGACGGGAAAGCCCAAGGGGATTTTGCACACCACCGCCGGGTACATGGTCTGGACCGCCCACACCGCGAAAAACACGTTCAATCTTCGTGCCGACGCCAACCAGATGTACTGGTGCACCGCCGATTGCGGTTGGATCACCGGGCATTCGTACATCGTCTACGGCATCATGCCGAACCGAGTTCCGACCCTCATGTACGAAGGCGCGCCGAATGCTCCAGCGGAAGATCGATTCTGGGACATTTGCGCTCGCCATTCGGTGACTCACTTTTACACCGCCCCTACCGCGATCCGAGCCTTCATGAAGTGGGGCGAAGAGCACCCCAATCGACACGACTTGTCTTCACTGCAGGTCTTGGGCACGGTGGGCGAGCCCATCAACCCAGAAGCGTGGATGTGGTACCACCGTGTGATTGGTCACGAGCGTTGTCCAATCGTTGATACGTGGTGGCAGACCGAGACGGGTGGCCACATGATCACGCCGCTGCCCTGTGCCACGCCAACCGTTCCTGGTTCGTGCACACTGCCGGCGATTGGAGTTGATGCGGCCATCGTGGATCAGGACGGACAAGAGGTTCCCCATGGGACTGGCGGGCTGTTGGCGATCCGAAAACCGTGGCCGGGCATGCTGCGTGGCATTTACGGCGACCGCGAACGTTTCATTGACACCTACTGGTCACGATTGCCAGGGTTGTATTTCGCTGGGGATGGCGCACGGCGCGACGAGCGTGGTTACTTCTGGATCATGGGCCGCGTGGATGATGTCATCAATGTTTCGGGCCACCGCATGGGCACCATGGAAGTTGAAAGCGCTTTGGTTTCACATCCGGCGGTGGTCGAAGCGGCCGTTGTGGGCATGCCCCACGAAATCAAGGGCACGGGGATCGCCGCGTTTTGCACCTTGAGTCCAACCCACCGGCCACAGAATGAACAAGATCGCGAAGCATTGATCGCTGACCTGCGCAAGCATGTTGGCGGAGAGATTGGGGCGATTGCCAAACCAGATTTGTTGCGGTTCACGGATGCTTTGCCCAAAACAAGAAGTGGCAAAATCATGCGGCGTTTGCTGCGAGACGTGGCGGCTGGAGTTGAGTCCACCCAAGACATGACCACCCTCGAAGATCCCAAGGTCCTTTCGCAACTGCGTGGTGAGATCTAAGCGTGCCGGATTTTTCCTACACCGCGCGTGGCCCTTCGGGCCAAAAGCATGAGGGTGTGGTTTCGGCCCAAGATCATGCGGCCGCGGTGAGTGAACTCGGTGATCGTGGACTGGTTCCGCTGCAAGTCCGAGAGCGGACCCGGCGACGAGGTCGCGGGAGGGTTGGCACGTCGGCTTTGGCACGCTTCTACCGTCAGTTGGCAGATTTGCTTCGCAGCGGCGTTCCTCTCTTGCGGGCGCTTCGCCTGTTGGCCAACCAGTCTTCCAACGCCAAGTTGGCCGCGGCGGCCGATGACATCACCCAGCGCGTGACCGAAGGCGCGACGTTGGCTGAGTCGCTCGCTCGGCACGATCAAATTTTTTCTGATGTGCAGTGTGCGATGGTCCGGGCAGGGGAGCAGGGCAACTTTTTGGAAGATGTGCTGGAGCGCATTGCCGACAACCAAGAGCACGCCTCACGCATGCGTTCCCAAGTGATTGGTGCTTTGGTCTACCCCATGATCCTTCTGGTGGTGGGCTTGGGCGTGGTCGTGGTTGCGTTGACGGTGTTGGTTCCCAAGTTTGAGGGGTTCTTGGCCAATGGCAACGCTCTGCCCCCATCAACTCAATTGCTGTTGTCCGCCAGCGCGACCATCCGTGCCGACTGGCCTTGGCTTTTGGCGGCCCTCGCCGCTGCCGGGGTTGCGCTGTTTGTCTTCAGGCATCATCCACTCCTTCTTCGTCTTCGGGCCGAGGGTCCCCTGCGCATTCCGGTGGCGTCCGGAGTGGTTCGAGCAGCCGTCACGGCACGTTTTGCCCGTGCCTTCGGCACGTTGCTGGACAACGGCATTGGGCTTCCTCAGGCCTTGGCCATCAGTCGAGATGCGGCTGGCCACCCGCGATTGGCTGCAGGGGTGGGTGAGGCCTTGGATCGTGTCAAAGAAGGTGGGTCTCTGGTGCCGCCGCTGGCGAATTCAGGATTCTTGGATCCAGACACTCTGGAGATTTTGACGGTGGCGGAAGAGTCCAACGCTTTGGCGCCGGCTTTGGGACGGTTGGCGGGGGGGCTTGAGCGGCGGGTTGAGGACCGCTTGGCCCTTCTCATGCGCCTGGTGGAGCCGATATTGTTGCTGGCCATGGGCGGGGTGGTGTTCTTTATCTTCCTTTCGTTGGTTCTTCCGATGCTCAAGATGAACTCGACCGTCTCTTGAGGGGTATGCTTTTCAATTCAGGAGAAAGCCATGCGACGCGCCTTCAGTTTGATCGAATTGCTCATTGCCATTGCCATCCTCGTTGCCATCGGTGCATTGGTGACCCAGACTCTTTCCGGCACCAAGTCTGAGGCTGATCTTGATCTCACCAAAGCCGACCTGAATACCTTCGTGAGATCTCTTGAGCGTTTTGAACTCAACATGAACCGAGTCCCGAGCGAGGAGGAAGGTATCGCCGCGCTTTGGTCATCCACAGTTCTCGAAGATGAAGATGAAGCGTCAAAATGGCGCGGGCCTTATGTCAACAAACCCATTCCCGAAGACCGATGGGGGACCGCTTGGCGGTACGTCGCGCCAAGTGAGTTGGTGGAAGGCATGCCGTATGACATCGTTTCAGCCGGACCCGACGGAGAGTTCGACACCGAAGATGACCTTCACAACCACATGGCCCTCGTCGGCGTTGATGGAGAACTTCGGGAAGGGATGGAAGACTTCGGGGGCAGTGACGACTTCGGCCTGGGTGGTGACTTCGGAGCCGGCGAAGCCGAATGATGCGACGCGGCGGCCGCCACGCGTTCACCCTGTTTGAATTGTTGTTGGCGTTGGCCCTCTTGGCCGCGCTTTCCTCGTTGGTGATTGGGGTTTTCCTGCGCACCGACCGTGATCACGATTTGCTGCAGGTGCAACTTGAGGCCTTGGTCGACGTCTCTTGCATGCGTGCTCAGCGAGAGCGAACGGCGTTGATGGTGTGGGGTCAATCCAATGTGGTCTTCGCGCAACTGGTGGGTGCCTCGGACGAGCAAAATCCACCGGTGTACCTTCGCACGTTGCCTGGTCAATTGTCATGGGAAGAGCCAGCGCCTTTGGCACTCATCGCTCCCGATGGCACAGTTCTACCTCGTACCGTCGGCCGTCTGGCCGATGGTCACCTCGTCGAGCTTGGCGCGGTCAGCGGACAAGTGACCGTAGTCGCTCCGGAGACACTTCCGTGAGACGTGGAGCGCTGCTGCTGGAAGTGTTGCTGGCTTTGGCTTTGTTCCTTGCCGTCATTTCTCTTGGTTTTTCGGCCATCGAATCCGGACAACGTGCGGTGGGCCAGGGCCGACGGGAAGCGCAAGCGGTTGATTTGGCGTTGTCCAGGCTTGCCGAACTGGAAGCGGGAATTTTGCCCTGGCCAGAACTTCGAGACGATCCTGATCAGCCAGTCGGCACCGCCAGTACGTTCGACACGCCGTTTCGCCCCGACGGATTTTTGGTGCTGGCCGAACGGGAACGCGCTGTGCCCGGTCTGGTGCGGGTGATCATCACGGTCCAAGACGTGGACGACGTCGACGAAAAGACCCTGGCCAGAATTGAGCGCTTGATCGAAGTTCGTCCCGATGATCCGGATGCTTTTGAGGCCGACGACTTGTTTGAGGGCGGTTCATGAGGCGAGCTTTGACGCTGATGGAAATGCTCGTGGCGTTGGCGCTGATTCTGGCGTTGACGGTTGCGGTGGGATCCTTCGCCGAGACCTACCGACAAGGCCGTGACTTTGCGGTTTCGGAAGCACAACGAGACCGTGAGGTGGACGCGATGTTCGGCCGACTGGCTGAGGCGTTCTCCTGTGCTGATGCCAGTGTTGGCGGCATCTCGGGGAGTGAACGTGAGGTCACGATTCATCATCGTGGCAGTGTGCTGCCGGCGATGGGTTCCGATCCCAAACCGGCTGATCTTCTTGCGGACGCCACGCGGTATCAAATCCGTTTCGATGAGCAGCTTCAAGAGATCTTCACGGTCCGCTCATCAAAGAACACGTTGACTTGGCGCAGCCCAATCTCCGTCATGCAGTTGCGATACCACAATGGTTCGAGCTGGACGGATACATGGTCCGTCGCGCAGGGCTTGCCCGTCGCGATGGAATGCAAACTCTGGTACGAATTTGATCCGGAGCCGGAGACGATCGAAACGGCCGAAGGGACCATAGAAGCCGACGTGCCCACGCTTGACGAGTCGGAGTGGCCGCGACCCGATCGTCACCGCATTTTTGCTCCGGTTGATCCGTCGGTAACCACAGGACCCTCACCATGAGGCGGGGAGTGGTCTTGCCGGTGGTTTTGCTGGTTGGCGTCAGTGTTTTGCTGTCCGCCGCCGGCCTGTTTGCTCTTTCTACCCCGGCGGCCGAGCGGGGGTGGCAACGCAACCAGCTGGCCCAGCGTCAGGCGGATATCCGATCCGCGCTAGAGATCTTGCGTCTGCATCTTGGTCGACAACGCGAAACGGTCTTGCGCGGAGGGGTTCCAGAGTTGGAGTCATCATGGATTCTGCGGGAGACCGAACAAGGCACGTTGATCTTGCGTCCGGTGGACGCGGATCCTTCCGGACTGACCTCGCCTCTTCGCGCTGAATCGGGACGGTTGGACCTTCGGGTGACTCCCAAAGAATGGTGGGGCCGTGTTGATGAGCTGGCCCCTTTCTCTGCTGCCTTGACCAAGGCCCGTCAGGCCACATCGGTTCGTTCATTGCTGCAAACCGAAATGTCGTTGGAGGAGTTCACGAAGATTGAACCTTTGCTCACGGTTCATGCGGAGGCACCAGAACTTCAGATGGATGGCCGACAGCGTCTCCCATTGGGAGGCGACTGGAACA
>CAXBRK010000054.1:0-12813 GCA_963978155.1 uncultured Phycisphaera sp.
GGGATCGCTTGCCTGGCTTCGTCCGCAACACTGGACACAAGTCCGGTGACAAGAAGGAGACCCAACGGGAGCTTCCAAGCGCTCGACAGCAGGGCCAGCCATATTCCCCAGGCCACAAAGTGAATGGTTTTGTCGCTGACAGGAACCACGCCAGGCAACACCAATGCTGGCCAATGGGTGGCCACAAACAAAGCCGCGGCATAGAGCACGAACCGCGTCCGCGGATCAATCTTGACCATGGGCGTCGGCGGACGAACTTTCGGTTTGGTTCAAATCAGGTTGAACCACATCGCTGGGGGTGGCGGCAAATGGATTTGGTTTCACTTCCACCGATGCATGCACTTGCGGAGGGGCAGACAACTTTCCGGCGTTGACCCAATCGCGACTCAGACCTTCCGCAAGCCGGCGGTAATCGACGGCGCCGGGACAGGTGGGGGCGTAATCGAAAATGGACTGACCAAAGCTCGGAGCTTCGGCCAATTTGATGTTCCGGCGAATGGCTGGACGCAACACTCGGCAGTTGGACCAAGGCTGGCCACTGTCACGGGTGCTCTCGAGGAACTGTTCGAGGTCGGATTCGATTTCACGACCCAAAGTGGTTTGCTTCTCGTGCATGCACAGGATGATTCCGGTGACCTGAAGTTGTTGATTCACCGAACGAACCACTCGGCCGACGGTCTCGAGCAAGCGTCCCACGCCTTGAAGGGCCAAGAAATGCGCTTGCATCGGAACAAAGACTTCGTGGGCCGCCACCAACGCGTTCATGGTGAGGTGGCCCAAACTGGGGGGGCAATCCAAAATCACCACATCCCACTTCCGCTCCGCGGCCGCAATCTTTTTGGCCAACTGACCGTGGGGGTCGGCCGCACTGGTCAATTCCACCTCTGCACCCGCCAGATCCACCGTGCTGGGAAGCACGTCAAGACCGGGGCGAACGTCTTTCACCAGGGCATCATCGAGACGGGTGGTTGGATCCACCAAGACGTCGTATGCGCTGGGCGCGGCGGGATCAGGATCGACGCCCAAATGCAAGCCCAAGTGACCTTGGGGATCCAAATCAACCAAAAGCACACGTCGGCCAGCGAGGGCCAAGCCAGCACCAACATTCACCACGCTTGTGGTTTTGCCAACCCCGCCTTTTTGATTCAAGACGGCCACGACCACTGGGTTGGATGCCACAGATGTGTCCATAGTGGTCAGCCTAGCGGGGGAATGGCTGGTTGGGGGCATCAACAACCTGTGCCGGACCCTACGCTGTCCCCATGATTCCATGGAAGACCGCCCAATGGACGTTTGGGGTGCTTGGTTGCCTCAGCGCCTGCCAAACCAACACCAGTGTCGAGACTTCGATTGAAGCAGCGCTCGATCGATTGCAACATGAAGATCGCACCAATGCCATTCTGGCCATCGTGCCAGATGCCCTTGACCAAGCACGTGGTCTCGAAGGCAAAGATCCCAACCACCCCCTCTACGGACAGGCGGTTGTGGTCAAAGACAACATCCATATCAAGGGCATGGCCACCACCGCCGGATCCCTTGCTTTGATCAACAATGTTGCCGAAGAAGATGCCCCCGTAGTCGCGCGATTGCGAGACGCTGGTGCCATCATCGTGGGAAAAACAAATCTGTCAGAGTGGGCCAATTTTCGATCTACGTCTTCCTCCAGTGGCTGGAGTTCTGTCGGAGGATTGACCACCAACCCATTTGACCCTTCTTGCACGGCGTGTGGTTCCAGTTCTGGAAGTGGGGCGGCGGTTGGTTCGGGACTGGTCGACATTGCCCTAGGTACTGAAACCGATGGATCGGTCACCTGCCCGGCGGCAATGTGTGGCATTGTGGGATTGAAACCCACGGTGGGCCTGCTGCCTTCGGATGGAGTGGTCCCCATTTCAAGCAGCCAAGACACAGTCGGCCCCATGACCACCACGGTCTCCCTGGCCGCCCACACCATGGACGCTCTGGTTCCGGGTCAGGCCGATTCCTACACCTCATCTCTGTCTCGAGACGCGTTGCGGAACGTGCGGGTTGGGGTGTTGCGCCAACACGATCCGAAGCCAGATTCGTCCGAAGCCGAGCTCTACCAACAAGCACTCAACGTGCTGAAAGAACAAGGGGCCATCTTGGTGGACATTCAAGACATTCCCGGTCTTGGTCGCATCCAGAGGTTGGAGTGGAGCTTGCTGCTTCGTGAGTTCAAACAAGAGATCAACCGGTACCTTGCCAACACACCCCAAGAAGTGACGTCGCGAACATTGACCGAAGTCATTGCGTTCAACCAGACCAATTCGGAACAAGCGATGCCGTACTTTGCGCAAGAAATTTTTGAGCTGTCTGAAGCAACATCAGATTCGGATGAACCAGATTTGGAAACCTTGGCCCGCCAACTCAAGAACTTGGCCGGTCCCGAAGGAATCGATGCCTTGCTTGAGCAGGCCAACTGCGAAATGTTGATTGCACCAACGTTCGGTCGACCCTGGAAAATCGACTTGGAAAACGGTGACAACTTTGAAGGCAGCAGTTGCACCACCCTTCCGGCGGTATCGGGATACCCACATCTCACCGTTCCCATGGGCCTTGCTGACGGTTTGCCTTTCGGGCTTTCTTTCATTGGGACGGCTTTCAGTGAATCGACATTGTTGTCGGCTGGCTACGCTTTCGAACAAGCTCGTCTCGACTGACCACTCTCTTTCATGCCCCCACTGCAAACCACTGGTATTTGCCTTCGACAATGGCCGTTCAGTGAAACGAGCCAAACTGTCAGTTTGTTGACTCTGGACCACGGCTTGGTTCGGGGACTCGCCAAAGGGGCACATCGAGTTCCGGGTTCTTTTGGCGGGGGATTCGAACCCCTCACCATGGGCACGCTGGTCTTCTTCCACAAATCTGGCCGTGAATTGGAAACGATCAGCGAGTGGCAAGAAAGCAAATCTTGGCGAACACCTCGCCGAAACGCACCAGCGAATCGCGCGGCATTGGCCATGATGGATCTTGCGGAAAAGCTCAATCGAGGAGCCGAGGCGGACCAGCACGCTTTTTGGGCGCTGCACAACGGACTCGAAGCCATGGACATGGGCGTCCTGCCCGACGAAGCATTGTGTCGAACCCTGTGGTGCCTCCTCCAATCAGCAGGCTTCGGGCCATTTGTGGATGAAAGCGTTGCCCCCAAGCAAGCTGCCTTCGATCCCGAGGCGGGGCAACTCTGTGATTTTGAGGCCAATTCTGGAGCTTGGCGGTTGAGTCCGAGCACCGTCACAGTGCTCCAGAGTCTGGTCCGAGAAAATGACGGGTCATCTCATGAACCTGAGGCTTGGGCAAAATCAGCCCGGCTGTTGGCGGCGTGGAGCAGCCGGATTCTTGGTGAAGCGCCCGCGTCTTGGTCGTGGACGTTTCCATCCGGGTTGCCGGAATAACCGGAACCCTTGGCTGGTTGATTGGCATTGAAACGGGACCTCGCCCTGAGGCCAACCGATGAAACTCCGTCGGCTTAGCCACACTGCGAGACTTTCATGCGTCAAAAGTTCACTGTCGAATCCGTCCTTGAATGCCCGAATCTCCCGGGGTTGCCCACCGTGGCCATGGAGGTCATCTCCTTGACCCGGGAAGAAGACGTCAATCTCCGAGAAGTCGCATCTCGTGTGGAGTTGGATCCAGCATTGACCGCGCGGGTCCTGCGAACCGTCAACAGTGCGTACTTCGGGTTGGGGAAACCAGTGGCCAGCATCCAACGTGGGATTGGCTACATGGGCTTCAATGCCCTGGTCTCATTGATTTTGGGCTTCTCGCTGGTCGACATGACTCGCCGACGGCAAGACCATTTTGATTTTGTTGGCTTTTGGCGCCGCTCGACCACCGCGGCCGCGACAGCGCGACGAATTGCCATGCGGATCGCTGATCGAGTCCCCGAACACCATGAACTGACGGACGAAGCTTTTGCGGCTGGATTGTTGCAGGACATTGGGATGCTTCCATTGCAGGCGGCCGACCCGGAACGCTTCCGCAACGCGGAACAATTGGCAGGAAATGACCACCGCATCCTGGGTGGGTACGAACGCGAAGCCTTTGGCTTTGACCACGCCACAGTGGGGGCCGCTTTGGCTCGCCGGTGGAGGCTTCCCGAATCCATCATTGAATCCATTGCCCACCACCATGATGGCAAGTCCACCGACCATCCTTTTGTCAGTCGAATTTCTTTCTTGGCCTCCGAAATTGCCTCCGCCATGTTGGGGCCAAACATCAGCCAAGAACTTGAGCGGGCCGCTCGGTTGGCGGACGGACTGTTCAACATCGACGAAGATCAGTTCCGAATCTTGATCCAAGAAGTCACCGCCGATGCGGAAGAAGTCGCCCGGTTCTTTGATGTGGAGCAGGTCGACTTGCAACGGGTGGTCCAAGAAGCGGAACAGACCGCCATGCAACTCCAAATCGACAACCGTCGACGTGAAAAACAATTGGAGGAGCAGCGAGACGCACTGGTGGAAGAAATGTCGGTGGATGGCCTTACTGGCATTTACAACCGTCGATTCTTCGATGACCAACTGCACGAACGGTTCGAGCAAGCTCGACGGTTCCGAGGCACACTTGGTTTGTTGATGATTGATGTGGATCACTTCAAAAGCATCAACGATGACCATGGTCATCCGGTGGGCGACTTGGTTCTGAAGGAATGCGCCGCGAGAATGGGGCAAATCATGCGACGAGGGGATGTTCTTTGTCGCTATGGGGGTGAGGAATTTGTGGTGCTGTTGCCTGGTGCAACAAAACGTGAAATTGCCACCGTGGCGGAGCGTCTTCGCATCAGAGTTGAAGATGAGCCGTTCCTGCGAACCCTTGGCGATCAATCACCAATCGCGGTCACCATCAGCGTGGGAGGTGCCTTGGCCACTCCTGATCAGGATTCCACCGAACCGTGTGACCTGTTGCACGCGGCCGACGGTGCGCTCTATCAAGCCAAGCGAGAAGGCCGGAACCAAAGCTGCTTTGTGGTGGCCGACCGAATGCGGCAACAAGACGCCGCTTGAGGTTAGGGGGCTGGTCTCAATCGCCCCACCGCCTGAGGCTCAAGGGACCATTCGTCGAGAATCTCGTGCAGGTCTTCCATCGTGACCTGTTGGATGCGTTCAACTTCATCCTCGATCGACACCCAATCCCGGTGAGACAACCACCGGCGACCGATGCGTGACATTCGGCCGCGGGGCAATTCACCGTGCAAGGCGGCGGCGGTGGCCACCCGGGCACGCACCCGGGCCAAGGCATCGTTGGAGATGTTGTTCCGCAACCCTTGAAGTTGAGACCGAAGTCGAGACTCAACTTCTTCGGCACGGGTGGGATCTGAAACCGCCCAGCACACGAACTCGCCTGATCCGTCTCGCATGTCGTGGCTCGCCGAGGCGTGCTCCGCCAAGCCTGGATGCACCAAATCCCAGTGCAACAAATCAGACTCACTGCCGCCAAGAATTTGCATCAACATCGAAGCAGCTTGGTACTTGGGATGCTTCCGATCCGGGGCGGGCATCATCAACACGATGTACTGCTGGGCCAGATTCTCTTTTTCAACTTCGAACGTCACGTTCTGGTGCTTTGGTGGTTGTCGAACCGGCCGACCAGGAGCACTTGTCCAGTGCCCAGCATGTGTGGCTGCAGATTGAACCAACGCTTCAAAATCAACATTCCCGGCCGCAGCGAGCATCATGTTGTTGGGTCCATACCGTTCCAGGTGGTACGACGACATGGCTTCACGGGAAATACCACCGACGGTGGTATTGGTTCCCAGAACACGATGCCCCAGTCCATTTTCTGCGTAATACCGCTCCAACAGTCCTTCGATGAGTACCCAAAACGGTTCATCTTCGTACATGGCGATTTCTTCGAGAATCACCTTGCGTTCGTCTTCGAGGTCTTGACCGCGCAGTTCGGGCCGGAGAAGGGTGGCAAGGATGGGAAAGCCTTCAAGCAACCGCTCGGGGCGAGCATGAATCCAAAATGCGGTTGCTTCAGCGCTGGTCCAGGCGTTGTGATCCAATCCCAAATCGTCGAAGGCTTTGTCGATGGCTTCACCGGTCAAATCACCAGAGCCCTTGAAGGCCATGTGTTCCAAAAAGTGACTGACACCCATCAGTTGAGAAGGCTCGTCACGGGCACCGGTATCGACAAAGAAACCGCACGCCGCCGAGACAGCTTGGGGGTCAATCTCGGCCGAGATCAGCAGGCCGTTGTCAAGTTGGTGCTGGCGATGGACCACGCCCTCTGATGGTGCCGACATCTTGGTCTCCTGGGGGTTTAGATTCCCGGAAGATCAATCGTACCAGTCGAGTCACCAAAGGCATCGACCTCTGCACCCATCGTTTGCATCATGGATACAAACAAGTTGGCCAATGGGGTCTTGCCTTGGAGATAGTGATTCTTGCCATGTTGCAAACCGGCGGCTTCCCCACCCGCCATCAATATGGGGAGGTCGTCATGGTCATGCCGGTTGCCATCTCGGATCGCACTGCCAAACAAGATCATGGTGTGATCCAACAATGAACCCTCACCCTCGGGAATCTTGCCCAATCGATCGATAAACCGACTGAATTCCTCGTTCTGGAATCGGTTGATGGTGCGAATGCCTTCGATCATGGAGGCGTCACCTTTGTGGTGCGACAAGTGGTGGTGACCTTCTTTCACCCCCAAGAAGGGGAATGATCGATTGGTGCCCTCGTTGGCCCACATCATGGTGGCAATTCGGGTTTGATCGGTGCGGAACGCCACCGTCATCAGATCCAACATGAGGCGAAGGTGTTCGCGGTAGTTCTCTGGGTGCACTTCGGGACGATCAAAAGGAAGGTTGGTGGTCGCCAACTCCGCTTGATCCAGATACTCCAGTTGCCGTTCAACTCCGCGAAGGCCTTCAAAGTATTCATCAAGACGATCGCGGTCTCCCGACCCAAGCTTCTTCTCCAGTTGACGGGCGTCTTCCCGGACAAAGTCCAGCACGCTCCGGCGAGTTTCAAATCGCTCGGCTTGAGCACGTTTGGCTTCCGCGGTACGAGCGGCGGCAAACAGCCGGTCGTACAAAGCGCGAGGGTTCGATTCTTTGGGAGAGGGACGGTCGGACGCAGACCAGGAGATGTTGCCCGAATACACACAGGCGTAGCCAGAGTCACATCCGCCGGTTCCCATGCTTCCTTCACAACCAAGTTCGAGTGAATCGAATCGGGTTCGCCCCCGAAGGGCTTTGGCCATGACTTGATCGACGGAAACTCCTGCTTCGATGTCCTCGCCAGATGTTTTCCGGGGGTGTGCGGCAGTCAAAAAGCAAGCGGATGATCGGGCGTGATCCCCAGGTCCATCCCCCAATGCTTTGGCGTTGTGGTGATCAAGGCCAACCAAAACACTGATGCGGTCCCGCTGTCCTGAAATGGGTTCCAACAGAGGGGTGAGACCACGCTCACCATGCACCTGTTGTTCTGGAATCCAATCGGGGGCGTGAACACCATTGGGAATGAACATAAAGGCGGATCGAAGTGGTGTCGCACTCAGTGAGGAAGCGGCGTGGGCAGAACTACCACCGCGAAAAGCTTCCAACCAAGGCAAGGTGACCGCGGTGCCAAGGCCGCGAAGGACAGTTCTGCGATCACAAGACGTCATGGCTTTGATCCTAAGTCAACTCGATCGGCACCTTGCTGTAAAAAGGCGTCAGACATGGCAATTTGTTCGATCATTTGAGCAAGAGTGATGGGCTTGCGAGAGAGTTCATCCAACAAAGCGTCATCCGATGGACCAGTCCCCCTTTGTGTGGCATACACCAAGAGGTGTCTCGCCAAAGAGCGGCGGAACGGTTTGGGGTCGGCGAGGAGAACATCACGCAATCCGGACGCACCACGAAACTCAGTGCCATCAGGAAGTTTGGCAAGGTCGTCAATGTCGGATCCTGTTTTTTCCCGGCCCACCGCATCAAACCCTTCCAGGGCAAAACCCAAGGCATCCATACGGATGTGGCAACTGGCGCAATCTGGATTCGCTCGGTGCATCTCCATTTGCTCTCGCAGGGACAATCCTTCAACTTGTCCATCAGCAGTCAAACCATCGACCCCAGGGGGAGCGGGGGGTGGAGGGGCATCAAGCAAACTGGTCAACACCCACTTTCCTCTCTTCACTGGGCTGGTCCGTGTGGGGTTGCTGGTGGCCATCAAGACCGAGGCATGCCGCAACAAACCAAGTGATTCGTTTGGGGTCCTTACGCGTCGATATTTGCCTGAGGGGATAGACCGAAATCCATAGTGCTCCGCGAGTGCTGAATTCATGAATGTGTAATTCGCGTTGATCAGTTCATCGACAGGAAGGTCACGGCGCAAAATATGGTCCAAGAAATGAATGGTCTCTTGCTGCATTGCCTGACGAAGGTCGGTGTTGATGTTCGGAAATCGCTCTGGGTCTGGACGATGCTTGTCGAGCACATCAAGATGCAGCCATTGCAAACCAAAACTTTCGGCGATCGATCGAGACCGGGGGTCTTTCAACATGCGCTTGATGGTTCGCTGCAAGACCTCTTTTTGCGCAAGGGTTCCTTTTTCAACCTCACGGAGCAGTGGATCGTCAGGGAGTCCGTTCCACAGAAAAGAAGCCAACTTGGTCGCCAACTCTTGATCGTCAATTCGCTTTGGGGTGCCGGTTGAACCTTCGGCGATAAGAAGGAACCTGGGGCTCATCAATATGCCGACCAAAGCGGACTGCAACCGATCATTCCATGAATCTTCAGGGAGAGACAGTGAAAGCAGTCGGTCCACATCATCAGGCTGTGTGTTGCCTCGGAACGCCCGCTGGGTCAGATCTCGAAGAACTTTCCGGAGCGTGTTCAGGTTCTGGGTGCTCGGAAGCTTGTTCAGAAAGTGGTCAGGGAGGGGACGGTCCAAAGGACCAACCAACACCAGTTCAAGCACCAGCGCGTTGCGGTCGTTCGGTTTTGGGGCACCTTTGTCAAAAAAGTCGTTGATAAACGCAGCACCAATCTCAATTGGCCCCGCATTCAACTGGGTGTTGAACCGGATGGTCATCGGCTCACTCAAAGGTGATGGGGCTGGAAGAGGATCACTTTGATTTGAACCCGCTCGGAGCACAAATTGAACCGGTTCTGGTCCCGCTTGTTGTCCCGCCACTTTGGCCTGAACCTCATAGCGGCCCCGACGTTCCACTTCAAAAACCGTCTTCACTTCCCCTCGGGTAGGTAAGTACACACCCCCCAACCGTCGAACACCACGTTCGGCTTGAAGATCAACGCCTTGCGCCAATTGTGAAGGGAACCTCCGGGCAGGATCGGGATCCAAAGCCATGGCCGCCACTTGCTCCGAAGCTTCCATGTATTTCTCGGTGAGCAAGGGACTCATCCGAAGCAAACTGGCGGTTCGATTGAAGCCTTCACCAATATCATCCGCGGGAAAAAATGATTCGGAGGGAAATTGGACCGACACCAATTCATCAACCGCCTGGGTCCATGCGTCTCGAGTCATTCGACGCAGGGGAACATGGGACAACCGTGTGGCGGCGGGGAGCCATGCTCGGATGGCCGCTTCCGCTTCGGCTGAGGCTGATTCTTCCGGTTGACGGCGATGGTCCTCCGGCGGCATATCACGACGACGAATGCGCTCCAAAATGTGAATCCAAGCGGACTCATCAGCAAGTGCATCATTGCGTTCCACCAATGCGGCAAGATCGAGACCTGCTTCCGCATCTTCATCTGCGTGGCAGCCAATGCAATACCGGTCCAGGTACGACTCGGGAAGCGGCGGGGCAAAGGCAAGACAGCAAGCGAGAAGCATGACATCATCGTCTTCAATCTTGAGAGAACGTCAAGGTTCGACTTCTGGGTCTGCCGCGCGACCTATCATGTTCGCCTATGCGTTTTCTCCTCTTTTTTGGATTGCTCGTTTTCGCAGGGTGCAAGGTGACCGCCCCACAAGCGCCATCCTTCGATGTCCCTGAGATCTGGACCGAAGGGGTGGCTTCAGCTTCCGATGATGTTGAAGGGGAGAACTTGAATGCAAAGGTGCCCCCTTGGTGGACCCGATGCCAAGACCCCCTGTTGGAGGCTTTGATTCACGAAGCCATGGCATCAGGACCCGATCTGCACATTGCTGCCGCCAGGGTGAAGGAAGCCGATCTTCGCTGGCAAGCCACCAGTGCGGGGTTTGGTCCGAGTTTGGATTTTTCACGATCGCTTCGCCGAGAAGATCAGTCGAGCCAATCTTTCAACTTTGGCGATGACGCCATTCCTGGATTCCCGACCGATCAAATTTTTCAAGTGCGAACAGTGTCCCGACACGAAATTCGTGGCCGCTGGGAAGCCGATCTCATCGGACGAAATGACCTGCGCACCATGAGTGCTCTGGCCAACATTGATTTGGCCCAAGCGGCTTATGAAGATGCCATTCTTCTGTTGAGCACAAGAATTTGTGACACGCTCGCTGATCTTCGGGAGAGCATGCAACAGTTGGCGATTACAGCCTCCACCATTCGCCGCAATGAGCGGAGTTTGGAATTGGTTGAAGCCCGCTTCGACGTTGGTCTCGGCAACGAGTTGGAGTTGGCGCAAGCGCGTCGCACCCTGGCCGAAGCCAGAGCACAGTTGCCCCAGGCTGAGATTGGACCAAGAGCAGCGTGTGATGCTTTGGCTGCTCTCTTGGGAAAGCATCCTGGAACCATGCTGCACCTTCTGGATCCCAAAATGATGGTGCCCCCAACACCCGAAGGTGTGTTGACTCTCCAGCCGAGAGAACTCCTCACACAACGGCCTGATCTCCGACGACTTGCCGCCGAAATGCAACAAGCCGCCGCCAATGCGGGGTTGGCTAAGGCCGCCACCCAACCCACTTTTGCTTTGGAAGCCGCACTCGGGACAGAATCCAATGGTGCAGAAATTTCGCTTTCCCGTACCGCCGCCTTGTGGAACGTGATTTTGACCGGGGCCACCCCCTTGTTTGACGGAGGACGCCGGAAACTGGAATCAAAGGCCGCTGGAGCGGCTTTTGAAGCTGCGGTCGAACAGCACCGGCAGGGGGTATTGAACGCGTTGGCAGAAGTAGAACGCACCTCGCGACAGCTGCAAGCAACGCAGGACACGCTGCAATACCTCGACGAGGCGGTCGCACAGGCGGTCATTGTCCGAGAACAGTCAGAAACCCGGTTTACCGAAGGTATTTCCAGTCTGGACCCCGTTTTGGACGCAGAACAAGCCCTCGACCCGCTGCAAAGACAGCTGGCCACCACCCGCACCAACGCCTGGAGACAACTCTCCGCGCTGGTTCGCTCCACTGGAGGTTCGGCGGGTTTTCGTCCTTTTGATTCAGAATGAACCAATATTGGGCATGTCACGGCAGGATTTGCCGTTAGATTTGGGGGGTCCAATCAACACATTGAACGGAGAAACCAATGCTTTTGATGACCGCCTTTTCGACGATCGTGTCTGGATCTGCTTTCGCACAGATGCAGGACCTGACCGCAACTGTGGACCCCAGTCAATCCAGCTTGAATGCATGTTTGACCGCCATTGATATCACCGATTGCCAAAGTGGAGCCATCAATGGCTCACTCGAATTTGGTATCGACCAATCCACCGGGGATGTGAAGATTGACAATTTCAATCTCACGGTGGGCCAAATCGACTGGACACTCGACGCGGGTTTCTTGGGTGGGGTTGATGCGACCTTGCAAAATGGTGCCACTGCCAACTACGCAGGGACCACACAAACCGTGCCTTCCTCTGGAGGGAACTTCACATTTCCTGTGGTCCCCTTCAATCTGAACGGCACCGTGGACTACAACGGGTACGGCATTGCTGGAATCGTGATTGGTTCAGGCACAGAAGTGGTGGCCATTTCCGAATCCACCGAAATCTCGGGCTCGTACTCCATCAGTGGTGAAACCGCCACGGTCTCAGTCAGCATTCCAATCGATTACTTGTTCGACCTCAGCGGAAATGAGGTTCTGATTCAAGGTGGTATTACCGTGGTGGCCTCAGGAACGTTGCCTCCACCTCCACCTCCATGTCCCGCCGATCTCAACAACGATGGAGAAGTGGGATTTGCTGACCTCAGCGTGATTCTTTCCGCGTGGGAAGAGTCAGACGCTGGTGACGCCAATGGCGATGGACAAACCAACTTCTCTGATCTTTCGGCCGTCTTGTCCGCATGGGGCAGTGACTGCTGATTCAACCAACTTGGCCGATCCAGGATGATTGAAGAAGCCCGCAGAAGCGGGCTTCTTTTTTTAGGATCGTCGTCCACCAAAACGCGGTGAATCTGGTGGTTCCAACCCCTCGACATACGCCACCACAGATTCTGAACCGAATGAATCGGTGAGCTTTTGGTAAAGATCTAAGCTTGGTCGAAGTTTGAAGCCGGACCGAATCTCAACTTCAACGCCATCGACCGTGGCAAATGCGTGTAGAGATGCACCTTCACCACTTTGGTGTTGTTGCAAAGATCGCAAGTGGTCTTGAACTTCAGATGCAGATTGAATGCCAGCGGGTAAACGGACATCGATTCGATGCAACGCACGGGACAACGCTTGATCGATGGTCAAAGCGTCGCTCACAACCAGTTGTGGGGTTTCGGATCGCTTTCGGTCGACCCGGCCCATCACGAAGAGAAGCGTGCCAGCCTTCTCGAGGGCAGTGGCACATTTGGAGTACCCATCGCTGAAGATGACACCTTCACACTTGTCGGTCAAGTCTTGCAGGGTCATCATGGCCATCTTGGCTCCCGCGTTCTGGCCCTGCCGGATCGTCAAAGGGCGAACTTGGGAGAGCACCACACACAACGACACATTCGCATCGTGTTG
>CAXBRK010000055.1:0-12604 GCA_963978155.1 uncultured Phycisphaera sp.
GTCGTGATGGTGATGTTGTCGATGCGGACGTCGTATGTTGCTTGCGTGAAAAAGAACCCGGGCTCAAGGGTGGTGAAAGCGACTTGGTCGATGCCAGCCAGGACGTCAGTGAAGGTGACTCCCGTGGGGAGGATCGGTTCACCGAGCGCCGTTTCGTCGCCGTAGCCTCCCCAGCCAGTGGGCAGCTCGACATCGGAGGGATCGTCAATCGTGACCGTGAACGTGGTCCACTCACCGTGTTGGCTGCTGTCGATTGACCCGAACTTGAACCACACACTCGTCCACGGGTAGGGCCCGGGAACGTCAAGGTCACGCAGGTCGAGCAGCCACGGACGGGTGATTTCGCCGGCTATGCCGCCGATCGACTCGACCTTAACGTCGATGCTGAACGTCACGGAGCCGTACTGCGAGAGGTCTTGGGCGAATTCGGGGTTGGAGGTGTTCCGGAAGGTGATGCCGAAGTCGGTGAACTGCGTCCGCATGTTCTCGGCTGGATTGCCGCCGGTGGCCTCGACCGTGGTGGAGCCACCAAAGCCTTGTGGACCAGCCCAACCCTCGGCACCATTGGAGAAATCAACGATCGTGTCAGCGGTCGCGCCGGCAACCAGAAGGAGCAATGCGAATGTAGGAATGATCCTTGTCGTGTTCGTGGCCGGCTTCATTTCAGTGAGTCTCCTTGGATCAAGGGGGCTTCTTTATGGGATACGTTCTCGTGGCACCTCGGTCACGCGTTCGTTCGGATTATGACGCCTGGCAAAGGGTGATCAAGAATGTTTCCGGGAAGCTGTTCAGGGCCCCAGGAAGGCCCCTTGCCCGAAGCTAGTGGTCGCGACGACATGATCAGGAAGCGGGACCAGGCAACGCAGTGGAGCGTAGCAAACCAGATCGCGAGGAAGTCTAGGTTCGAGACCAGCACGCTGAATAAGAAGATCACGCAAACAATGCCGATGATCTAGTGGCTTTGGTCCGAGGCCATCGGTCCTGATGACTCTTCCGTCATGTTTCGACTGCCGTGAATACGACGAAGGGTTTGCGAACGTTCATGATCGCACAACAAACTCCAAGGCCACCGTGACCCTGGAGCTTTGTGAATATCGGGGACAGGACTCGAACCGCCGATCCATGATTGAATGCCAGAGCATCTACCGATCGCGTCTGTCACCGTCTTCGTCGTCTTCTTCATCCTCAAAGAATTCCATGAGGAATTCATCGAAGTCCTCATCATCGAAGTCCTCATCATCAAAGTGTCCATGATGATATTTGGGTCGTAATCGAATCATGACTCGAAGATCTTTTAGCAACGCCTCGACCTCTACAGGTGATAAGTCACCATGTTCAATGGCACGGCGAAAATTAGACTCTGCTTGGGCAAAAAGATCGGAAAATCGTGCAAGATCCAAATCTCCTCGGCTTACCCGCTCATCCCCACGATCGAGAGCACGATCAGATTCCTCCATGAACTCCATCAATTCTCCAATGGCATGGACCGCTTCCTCCCGAGACATCTTGCCTGCCTTCACAGCCGCTTCGATCTTGCGCATACGGGCTTCGTACGCCTCTCGCTCCTCTCCTGGATCGCGAGCACGATCTGCCCTCTTCATGGATTTCTTCAATTCTTCAATGGCACGGGCCGCTTCTTCGCGAGACATCTTGCCTGCCTTCACGGCCGCTTCGATCTTGCGCATACGAGCCTCGTAAGCCTCTCGCTCCTCTCCGCGGTCTCGAATGTGTTCGTCCTTCGAGGACCGCTTCGTCTCTTCGATCGCACGAGCGCCTTCTTCACGAGAGATCTCTCCCGACATCACGGCTTCTTCAATCTCACGGATGCGGCGGAATACGTCGTTTTCACCTTTGCTGCGGCGCAAAGCGTCCATCATGACTCGGGCTTGATCCTTGGACAATTCGCCTTCAGCAACCGCTTCTCGAAGACGCTCACCGACGGCATCAAAATCTTGCCCATAGGCAACGCCGAGAGGAACCAGCCCCAGCGAAAGGGCAACAACGCTGGCCATCAACCATTTCGGTGTCGTTTGTGTTTTCTGTGACATGATCATGCCAAGTCTCCTTTTGAGTGTTCCGCCGCCGTCAAATGCACATGCCATGGCCGGCGGGCGGATCACCGGGGTGGTCAAAAAATCAAGAACAGTAAGAAGAGATCCCGCATAAGCCCGTGGGGTTGGGCCCAAAGCTTGTAGCACCATCGCATCGCAACTCATCTCCTCATTGAAGCGGAGATTGCGACGGGCCCACCAAGTGATTGGGTTCCACCAAAAGCACACACACGCAACCCACTCGATCCAGCGAACAAGATGATCGCGCCGTTTGATGTGGGCCAACTCGTGCGCCAGCACCATCTGAAGGTCACGCACTTTCAGTTCGTCTGCGAGAGCCTCGGGAAGTACGACGCGCACACGACCAGCGAAGCACCAGACAAGAGGTGCAACTTGGGCCGGAATCGTCTCAATTGACGGGCAAGTTTGCATACCCAACCGCTGGGCTGTTTCGCGGGCAACGTTCTGAAGCGAGGAGCCAGCTGGTTGACTTGCACCACGAATCAGACGATGGAAGCGAACGATCGGGACAAGCGAGCGGAATAGGACAACGGTTGACCCCGCAAGCCAGATGATCAGAGAGATCACCAGGGTGGCCTGAGCCCATTGGCTCTGCGAAGTTCCGGGCACCGCAAGATCAACCTTTGAAGCATCCACCGCGCTCTTATCCAAGAGCTGCAGCTTCGACAATCCGAGCGATGGGATCTCGAAGGGGAATGCCTCAACCGTCTGGGTTGTGGCCGAAGAAACCGCTCTCGGAATGGGAACCAATGGCATATTGAGAAGCGGCGGGGTGATAAGCTTGACCAGCACCAGCAGCCACAGCACGTGCGCGACCGCCGGGAAACGCTGGCCCCGCTGGACCAAAAACGCCACCAACCCAAGCGGGAGGGCAACCAAAAGATTGCCCACGACAAAGTGCAGAAGGGCGTCCATCACGAATCACCCCCATCGAGAATCTTCCGAAGGCGTTTGATTTCTTCGCGGGTCAACTGCTTCGCATCAATCAGGTGCGTAATCGCAGGGGCCAGAGAGCCCCCGGTAAGCTGTTCCGCCAGCGATTTCAACTGAGCGCCGGCGTAGGCCTCACGTCCAACCAGGGCCGAAAAGAGATGGACGGGAAGTTCGCGATCCCGTTCAACGAATCCCTTGGTCTCGAGCCGCTGGAGCAAGCGCTGCACCGTGCCGTTCGCGGAGCGATCGCCCCCTGGATACAACTCATCCCGCATTTGCCGAGCGGTCAACTGATCCGCCTCCCACAACAGTTCCATGACCGCGAGTTCAGCATTGGCCAGCGATTCAATCGTCATAGATTCGACTCCTAGAAGCGTGTGCGACAATCATACACCACTGTACGACAAGATGTCGTACAAACTGCTCATAAATATAAAAACAACTTTTCGGCAGTCCCACCGAAGGGTCCACGCTTCCTCAGAATGAACTTGTGCGGAGTGCCGGCCCAAGCTGTTTTGTGCCACATCAAGGCCAAATCTGACTCGTCCCCAGAAACGAAAGAAGCCCCTCCAGCGTGGGAGAGGGCTTTCGATCGAATAGCGGGGACAGGATTCGAACCTGCGACCTCCGGGTTATGAGCCCGACGAGCTACCTGGCTGCTCTACCCCGCATCAGGTAAGGGGAGAAGTATAGCAGCATCAGAAAAAGCGTCAATGTCGAGGTAGGTTCACCCCCATGCGCATCGCGGTCGTAGACACCGAAACCAGCGGCACGGGCCCAGAGGACCGAATTCTTGAGTTCGCCTTGGTCATGTTGGAACTCCATGCACGCCAAACGCGCATTGTCTGGGGGCACAGCGCTCTGCACGACGAAGGCCCGCCCTCGACACCCGAAGCGTTCGCCATCCATGGCATCACCGATGAGCAGCGTCGCGGGATGGTGGTGCCACCAAAGATGATGGACCACCTCAAGGGCGCACACCTAGTCGTGGCCCACAACGCTTCGTTCGATCGAGCCATGCTGCGCCGGACCGCCGCGTGGACCAATGACCTTCCTTGGCGTTGCTCGGTACGCCAAATCAAATGGCGCCGAGAACAGGTCAGCTTTGTGGGGCTGTCCAGCTTGCTGGATCGTTACAAGATCCATCGCAACATCGGACACCGCGCTCTGGACGATGCCCTGGGCTTGGCCAAACTCATGCTTCTTTGCGATCACACCGGGAACATGTTTCTTGACCAGTTGGTGGCGACCGGCGATCTGAACCAAGATGCCTAAAATGCCATTGGAGTCCCAGCCATGCGAATCGTCTCTTGGAACGTCAACAGCCTGAAGCCCCGCCACGATCGTTTCTTTCGGTTTCTGGACCAGTGGCAACCCGATGTGGTCTGCCTTCAAGAAACAAAATCGCTCGTCGAAGACCTGCCCAAAGAGGCGATTGAGTCAGCGGGCTGGCATCTGGCCGCGGTTGGTCAAAAGACGTACAACGGCGTGGCCCTGGTCAGCAAGACCCCAATCGAAGTGGTCTCGGAAGGACTCGACAACTTTGAAGACCCGCAAGCAAGGTTTATTCTCGGAGAGACCGGGGGCATCCGGATCGCCAGCGCTTACATCCCCAACGGCAAAGAAGTCGGCTGCGACAAGCATGAATACAAGTTGAAGTGGCTCGCCGCCTTGCGAAACCACTTGGATCGACTCGAAGACCCCCAATCCGATCTCGCGATTCTTGGGGACTGGAACTGCGCGCCTCGTGATACCGACGCCAAGAACATCGACAAGTGGCGAGACAGCGTGCTGTGCCACGACTCGGTCCGTGAGGCCATCCAGCACGTTCGCGACTTTGGGTTGATCGATCCCCACGAAGCGATCGAACCCGAAGGCGGGGTGTTCACGTGGTGGGACTATCGAAATCTAGGGTTCCCCAAGAATGACGGGCTCCGGATTGATCACGCTCTGCTCTCCGAGAGCCTGAACCGCCGAGTCACGCAAGTCCAAGTGGACCGCGATGAGCGCAAGGCGCACGCAGAACTCGACATCGGAAAACCCTCCGACCACGCCCCCCTGATTGTGGATCTCGAGGACTAACGCGCTCGCAGCAGCAGGATCACTCCCGCTACCACCAACACCAAGCCCACCAAGCGTTGGTCTGCGATCGACCGCTGCGGGAAACCCAAGAGGCCAAACTGGTCCAAGATCGACGAACTCGTCAGCTGCCCCAACAAGAAGCACGACAGCAGCAACACCGCCCCAAGCACCGGCGCGTTGAAGAGCATGGTGAAGACGATCACAGCACCGCAAAGACCGCCCCAAAGGCTCCACACTGGCGCGACCCGCAGCAAATTGATGCCGGGAACGGGTGCACCCGAAAAGACACAAATCAACGCCACCACCACAAATCCAAGCAGCATGTTCCAAGTGGCCGCCGTCAATGGCGCTGCGGCATGGCGGTTCAATTCAGCATTCATGCCCGACTGGACCGGTTGCAACATCCCCGCCAGAAACACCCAAAGAGCATGCAGCCAGATCATGCATCACCTCTGTCGTACTGAAGGGACTGGCCCGATCCTGGATCGGCAAATTGACCTTCGTGGTACGCACGAAGACCTCGCACCCACGTGGAACACACCATGCCCCGCAAAGTTGAACCATGCCAGGGGGACCAATTGCACTTGGTGACTTGAGCGCCATCTTGCACCTTCGACTCTGACTCGGTGTCAACAATGCTGAAGTCGGCATCAAAACCGGGCTTCAAGCCCCCTTTGCCCTTCAAATCCCAGACCTTTGCCGGATTGGCTGCCCCCCAAGCCGCAATCTGTTCAAAGGTGCATCGGCCATCCGAAGCGGCATCGATCATCAACGGCAACAACCACTCAATGGAGGGAAGACCCGATGGACTGCGCGGGTATGGCTGATCTTTTTCTTCAAGGGTGTGCGGGGCGTGATCGGTCGCCAGCACTTCGATGGTGCCATCGTGCAAAGCCGCCCACACCGCCTCTCGATCTTCTGGACTTTTCAGGGCCGGGTTCATCTGCACCCGTGAGCCCAGTCGGTCGTAGTCGGTCGTGTCGAAGAACAAATGGTGGGGACAAGCCTCAGCGGTCACCCATTCCGGCCGTTCACGAAGGACTTCACATTCGGCAGCGCTGGAGACGTGCAACAGATGGAATCGATGCTTGTGTCTTCGGGCCAAATCGATGGTCCGGGCTGCACTCTTGGCCGCCGCCTCCGCGTTCCTGATTTTGGAGTGGTCAGAAATGACACGGCCTCCGTCGAGGGCTGCCGCGTTGGCCCGAACCAGCGTCTCGTCTTCGCAGTGGGCCGCAATGGGCAGACAGGTCTGGGCAAAGATCTCTTCCAGCGCCACTTGTTCATCAACCAACAGGTCACCGGTGGAAGACCCGATGAAAATTTTGATGCCGCAGGCTCGTGTCTCTTCCCGAAGCCAAGCGGTGTTCTGTCCGGTCGCTCCCGCGAAGAACCCATAGTCCACCACGCATGAGCGCTTCGCGCGGGCCAGCTTGGCAGAGAGGGCGCCTGCGGAGGTGGTGTTGGGCGAGGTGTTGGGCATCTCCATAAATGCCGTCACGCCGCCTTTCGCGGCCGCCATGGATCCGGTGCGGAGGTCCTCCTTGTGGGTCAGACCGGGCTCGCGGAAATGAACTTGGTCGTCGATCAAGCCGGGAAAGACATGTTTGCCGGAGGCATCGATGACGTCATCCGCATGGGCTGAGGCCGGCGGATCAAAATCAAGGAACCTGCCGTCTTCAATCAAGATGTTCTGCTGGGTCACGCCATCAGGGCGAACACAGTGGCCACCACGAATCAGGAGTCTGGACATATCTGTTGATGCTACGCGAATCGGTACAATTGCCGTCCCGTGCGTCCGATCCCTGTGCTGAATCCCAAGGAAATTGACCAATGCCGAGCTGCGGCCGAGGTGGTGGTCAAAGTGCACCAAATGGTGGTGGACCGGCTTCGCCCCGGGGTCACCCCCACCCAACTGGACCGGTGGGTCGGCGAAACCTTGTGGGAACACAACGCCAAAAGTTGCTTCCTGGGCTATCGGGTGCAGCGCCTCCCCCCCTTCCCGGGGCAAGCCTGCATCAGCCGCAACGAATGTGTGGTGCACGGCCACCCATCGAACGACGAATTGCCATTTGCTCAAGGTGATCTGGTCAAAGTTGATGTCGGCGCGCTCAAAAATGGCTTCATTGGTGACGCCGCATGGACCTACCACCTTGGCCCGCCGAACCCGTCAGATCGAGCGTTGATGGATGCCGGGATCGCCAGCCTTCGCGCGGGGATCGCGGCCATCAAGCCAGGCGGAGAGTTGCTCGATTGGGCGGTGGCGGTGCAAGACCTGGTCGAAGGTCAACTTGGCTTGCACTTGGTCCGCGGCTTTGGCGGCCACGGTGTGGGACGGCAATTGCATGAAGCCCCGTTCATTGCCAATGTCAGACCCAGCTACCCCGGCGAATGGACCGAATGCCGCGTGCGCTGGAAGCCCGGCATGCTGGTCGCGCTGGAGCCCATGATTGCCACCGGCACGGGCGAGACCACCCAAGAGCACCGGGCGTGGCCCATCAACATTGCGGACGGTTCACGGTCGGTCCACCACGAACATGACGTCTTGATCACGGAAACCGGCACGGAAATTTTGACCGAGGCGCTCGAAAGCCTGCCCGACGAATTGCCGGTGTGATCTCAAGCCAACTCGACTTTATGGATGCACGTGTCTTTATGGATGCAAGTGTCTTCAAGGATGCAAGTGTCTTCAAGGATGCAAGTGCATCCGTGGAATCTGCACCTGCATGGGCTGGCCGTATCGGTCTTCGGCCATGTAGTGCCCCTCCATGGTGCCCCATTCAGTGGGCAAAGCGCAAAACGATTCGTACTCAAAGGTCTCTCCGGGATCAAGCCGCGGCTGGCACCCCACCACACCCTCGTCGTCGATGATGTTCTTGTCCCCATCCGCATCCACGATTTCCCAGTGGCGAACCAAAACACGGATCGGACCCTCCGACTGGTTCTCAATCCGAATGCGGTAGATAAAGATCCAGCGCCCTTGCTTGGGATCACTGTGTTCGGGGGCAAAGCGAGGGGTCGCTTCCACCACAACGTTGTGGGAACCTTCGGTCTCCATCGGTTCAAAGTGTATCCGGAGCAGATTGGCTGGTATGTTTGCCGGTGATGATCCTTACCCTTCTTCTTGCTGCCGAAGTTCTCAGCCAAAAAGTCCCAGGCACCATTCACACCTTTGACATGATCCCGGTCGAAGCGGCACCCGAGCAAGGGGTTCCGAAAGCCTTCTTTGTGGGCAAGACCGAGGTCAGTTGGGATCTGCTTGATGCGTACCGATTCGAACTGGATCGCAAGGCGGAGTCGGAATCATCAGTATCCGAGCCGAGTGACATCATCGCCCGGCCCAGCAAACCATACATCGCCATGGACCGGTCCTTTGGGCACAACGGCTACCCCGCCATCAGTGTGCAATATCGACACGCCCGCTGTTTTGCCCGTTGGCTTTCGCTCAAGACCAAGCGCCACTACCGACTCCCCACCGAAGCAGAGTGGAAGCTGCTGGCCCAACGCTCCCAGATCTCCAAAGACAACCTGCTGGAACATGCGTGGCTCGATGAAAACGCCGACTGGGTCACCCATCCTTTGGGGGAAAAAAAGCCCGACGCGCTGGGCCTGGTCGACTTGTTCGGCAACGCTTCCGAATGGGTGACCGGCCCCAAAGGCGAGCACCTCACGTACGGCGGCTGTTACGAGACCTTGGCGCAAGATGCCTTCCCCGCCAAAGCGGTTCCTGAAGACATGGAAAATTGGAACGCCAGTGATCCTCAGGACCCACAAAGTATTTGGTGGCTCGCCGATGGCGGGTTCGTCGGCCTCCGACTGGTGCTCGAGACGGATGCTGAAGGCAAGCCGGCCAAAGCCCCCGCCAAGGGCATCGAACACGAACCCAAACCCGACGAAGCGCCCGAAGACGCTAAACCAGACCCCGCACGTTTGAAAGAAAGAGGACTCTCAGGATGACCCATTCCCGAAGACATTTTCTCAGCACCGGGGCGGCCGCAGCTCTCGCGCCGTACGCCTTCGCCAGCCATTCCGAAGAAGTGATCCGAGTGGGCGTCATTGGATGCGGAGGACGGGGCACGGGTGCCATCTGGAATTGCTTGGCCTCATCCCCAATGGTTCGCATCGTTGCCTTGGGGGATGTGTTCGCCGAACGTGTCCAGTCAGCGGCCGCAAAGCTGGCCAACGAGCCCCGCTCTTCCGTGACGCCTGAGACCACCTTTTCTGGGTTCGATGCTTTCCAGAAGGTTTTGGCTGCGGACGTCGACATGGTGATTTTGGCAACACCCCCGCATTTCCGACCCGAGCACTTTGCCGCGGCCATCGCGGCCGGCAAGCACGTGTTCATGGAAAAACCCGTCGCGGTTGATGCCCCTGGTGTACGCACCGTCATTGCCGCGGCCGCCGAAGCCAAGACCAAGCAACTCTCGGTCGTTTCGGGCACCCAACGTCGCCACCAACAGCCCTATCTCGAAGCCATGGCGCAAGTTCGAGATGGCCGGATTGGAGAGATCAGGAGCGCCAGTTGCTGGTGGAACCAAGGCTTCCTGTGGCGTGTGGATCGCACGGCCAACATGACGGATACCGAGTGGCAGATGCGCAATTGGCTGTATTTCACGTGGCTCTCCGGAGACCACATCGTGGAACAACACATCCACAACATCGACGTGTGCAACTGGGCGATCGGAGGACCGCCGAAGTCAGCCACGGGCATGGGCGGCCGGGAGGTTCGAACCGGGCCCGAGTGGGGCAACATCTTTGACCACTTCGCCATTGATTTCGAATACGACAACGACGTTCGGGTCACCAGTTGGTGTCGACAGATTGATGGCTGCACCGGAAAGGTCGCCGAAGAAATTGTGGGCACCCAAGGTGTTCTGCGGACTGACGGTGGCCGGGCCATCATCACCGGAGAATCGCCATGGCGAACCAAGGGTGGCCGCAACCCTTACGAACAAGAACATGTCGACCTGATTGCCTCGATCACCGGCAGCGGTCCGTACTTGAACGAAGGGCGACGGGTTGCCGAAAGCACCATGACCGCCATCATGGGACGAGATTCAGCCTATTCGGGCAAAAAGTTGACGTGGGCGGAAGCGATCAAAAGCGAAGGCCGGCTCGGGCCAGACAATTACGGCTTTGGACCGCTGCCGGTCCGCCCCGTCTCGGTGCCAGGTTCGTAATCAACGGGGTTCCCCCGCTCAGCAATCCCCCGCAGCAAGGCCGAAGGGAGTGAAGGCAATCCTCGTTCTCGGCGCCAAACATTGTGGCCCAGCAATTGTTCCAGAGCCGTGGTGGGGTCGAGGTTGGGGAATCCGGAGGCGAAGTACAGCCTCTGACCAAGACCTTCTTCCGTGGCCCGCTCCAGCACCACATCCAACAGTCGCGGCTTGCCCAGAGCGCCGGCCACGTTCGTGGTCAACCAAGACGAGCGGTGCATCAAGCGAAAAAGAGATTCGTATGCGTGCAACATGCCTCCAAAATGAAAATGGAGGTGAGGAAAATGCCGCAACAATTCATCGAAGGTTTCAGGGGATGACACTTCAAGCCGGCCCCGCTCCGGGAGTGGATCGGGCTGAACCACGTATACGCAACGAACCGAACCTTCTTGGGTGATCTGCTCCAAAAGCTCCAGCAATCGGCTGTGGGTCGGGTGGTACCCGCCCCCCGCGGGAGCAATGGCAATGGCGCGAACTTTCGCACCAATGATCGTTTCGGCATCGGCATCCAAACCACGAGCCAGTGGGTCCAGCATTGGAATCGCCTGGTCTTCACCCGAACATGCCGCAAGAACGGCGTGCGGGGCCTGCCGCAAGCCAGACCGAACCGATTGCAGCGAAACCAGAGCGCGACCATGGACGCATGAGCGGTTGACGCCGCCATAGGTGGCGGGCGGACGATCGTGGGTCCACCATGTCAGGGCATCAAAGGGCACGTGTGCATGCTAACGGGGTGGAGCCTAGGATCGAGGCATGACCGAGCAGGCTTGGGACCAGAAAGATCTTGAACGCAACCCTCATGCGGCCGAAGACAAGCCCAGTCGGGTTCGCCGGATGTTTGAAGCCATTGCCCCCGCATACGACCTGAACAACCGGCTGCACTCATTCTGGCGTGACCAAGCATGGCGCAAGAAAGCGGTTCGCCTCGCCTCGGTTCGACCCGAAGACGACGTCTTGGATGTGGCCTGTGGCACCGGAGATCTGACCGAAGCCTTGGCCAAAGCGGGGCCAAAATCTATTGTGGGCTTGGACTACACCCCGGGCATGCTTGAGATCGCAAAGGACAAGCTGCAAAAGCGACGTGACGGCCTCAATATTTCCTACGTTCAAGGCGACGCCACCCGGTTGGAATGCGATGACGAAAGCAAAGATGTCATCACCATCGCCTTTGGGATTCGAAATGTCGGGGAGCCAGACCGTGCCTTTGCCGAATTCTTCCGTGTCCTTCGGCCCCAGGGCCGACTGGTGGTGCTTGAATTCTCGGAGCCAAGCTTCGCCCCGGCCCGCTGGGGATCGCGGCTCTGGACCCACCACATCATGCCCCGAACCGCCACGTGGATTTCCGGAGATTCGAGCGGCGCGTACCGCTATCTCCCGCGAAGTGTGGACACGTTCCTTGACGCACAGAGCTTGGCGGATGCGATGACCAAAGCCGGATTTTCTGACGTCCAAACCAAGTCACTGGACTTCGGGATCTGCGCGTTGCACCTTGGCCTGAAAGTGTGAATCCAAGAAAGCCCACCTCTGGCCCATGCGACCAGCTGTGCCAGTCTCGACGTCCAACGCGTCGAATACGAGAGGGTCAGGGCAAAACGAACACCGTCCGCGGCTTTGGCCTGCGGACGGTGTGGGTGGACAAAAATATCAACGCGAAAAATCGCGGAGGTCGGCTCAGGCGGAGATGCCGGTCACGCGGACCTGCAAGTACGGCTGGCGGTGACCCTTATTTCGGCGGTATCCCTTCCGGCGCTTGAACTTGATGCTGGTGACTTTGTCAGCCTTGAATTGCTCCAAGACTTCAGCCTTCACCGAAGCACCTTCCACGTAGGGGAGACCAATGGTGGGCTCGCCCTCGCCGGAGGAAATCAGGAGGACGCGATCAAAAACGATCTCGCTTCCCGCTTCTGCTCCTTCACGGAGGTCAATTTCGAACTCGTCGCCTTCGGCAACGCGAATTTGGGTTCCACTGTCTTCGACGATGGCGTACATATCTGCTCCATGCCTGACTCGAAATGAGCCGAGCCGAAAATTCTAGCCGCTCACCGCGTCTGACGCAACATTTTGGCCAGTCGGGGTGGGTTTCAGGAAGCCACGGGCCCAAACGGCCCCCAAGGCAAATCCGGCCACCCCAGCCCCCGCCCAGTCCATGGGCAAGGTTGCCAGAAGACCAGGACCAGCGCCAAGTCGCCAAGCTTCAGCGTCAATCAGGGCAGGCCCCACCACGGTACGTCCCAGTACCCCGATGGGCACCAAGGCCAGCATCAGGCGGAATGGAGAAACATGAGGGGCCGCCAAACGGCC
>CAXBRK010000056.1:0-12546 GCA_963978155.1 uncultured Phycisphaera sp.
GATCCTTTGCCGAGCCCGTGGCCGCTACGTGGTCAATCGCCCGTTGGCCGGGACGCTCCGGCGGGGGAGTACACCGGAACAAGACCTCAGCAACGAACAAGAGCTCCGAAGTGACACCAAGGAGAACGCGGAGCACGCCATGCTGGTTGATCTTGGCCGCAACGATTTGGGGCGGGTGTGTGTCCCGGGATCCGTGCAGGTCACCAAGCAAGCTGAAGTCGAGCGTTTCAGCCACGTCATGCACCTTTCCTCGACCGTCGAAGGCACCCTTCGAGATGATCTTGACGCATGGGATTTGCTGGCCGCCACTCTTCCAGTGGGTACCGTGAGTGGCGCTCCGAAAATTCGCGCGATGCAAATCATTGACGAGTTGGAACCCGAGCCAAGAGGTCCATTTGCGGGCGGGTTTGGAGTTGTTGGGCTCGATGGCGACACGGACATGGCGATCGCCCTTCGGACCATGGTGATTTCCGCCGACGGTCCTCCTTGGCGGATCAAACTCCAAGCCGGGGCGGGTGTGGTGTCTGACAGCGTTCCTTCTTCAGAATTCGAAGAAACGCGATCAAAATCAGCGGCATCTGCACGGGCGGTTGAGGTGGCCGAAGAGATGTTTAGGCCTTGTGATCCGCCCGCCTAACCGCGTCGACGAATGCTTGAATGTTCTCCCGGCACTTCACCCCTGGTGCGGATTCAACTCCGCTTGAGACATCAACCGCCCAAGGCTTGAGCGTACGGATGGCGTCTTCAACATTGCCCGCATTCAGTCCACCTGCAAGGAACCATTCTTCAGGAAGGCTGCTGCCCTCCAAAGAGCTCCAGTCAAACGCATGTCCAGAACCTGGCTGCTCGTGGTCCAGAAGGAAATGCCGGCAAGGAAATCCGGCATATTCGAGCAGACCCTTGGGTCCAGAGACTGCTCGAATCGAAGGCCGAGAATCAACCAATGACCAGCTTTCGTCTTCGTGCCCATGCCACTGCACCATGTCTCCGGGATACCAATTCTCGGCTTCAGATTGGTTCTTTGGCTTGGGGTTGTCTCTCAAGACACATACCAAAGGGACCTCAAAATCACGTGCGGCCGCGAGCAGAGACAAACGATCTTCAGTGGGGACATAGCGCCTGGTGTTTTCTGCCACAACCATGCCCACGAAATCTGCACCCGCTTCGGCGGCGTGCTGAATGTCTGCCGGAGTTCGGCATCCGCAAATCTTGATCTTGGTCATGAAAGCCTCTTCCGTAAAGCGTCATAGAGTTCACGCTCATCCGTGCGCAGCTGGGCGGCATTGACTTGATCCAGCGAGTGTATTGCGGCCCCCATGTCTCCCGAACGCATTTGCAGGTTGGCCATCCGCATCAGTCGCATATGACGATCGGACGGTGAGGCCAGAGCAATCGCAACCGACAAGGTGCGTTGGGCATTCTTTTCGTCCCCATGTGTGATCAGTTCTTCTGTCCATTGATCCCACAGGTCAACTGGGGTGTGCTTGACCACGTCTGGGTTCTCGAATGCCGGCTGAACCGAGACCAGGTCTCGTTCCCGGAGCGCGACACTCAGCGGATCGGGGCTTTGGGATGGTTCGGCGTTCATGGCACGCTTCCATGCCTTCCGCCTCTTGCCCATACTTCTTGACTGCTTCCATTCCGAACGGTACGTCCAGAGGGCTCCTAGGGCTCCAGCCGTTCCGCCAGCGGTATGAGCCACGTTGTCGATGGGTAGGACACGCAGCCATGACAACACAAATCCCAGGCCGAACCACACCACCAAAGTGCCCATACTTTCATCACTCACCGCGTGTTGGAGCCGGTGATCGAAGCGCCGGGCCACCAGCATCCAGCCTCCTAGGCCGAAGCCCCAGCCGGAAAGCCCGATGGTGGCGTTGCCAAACAACACGGTGCACAGCACAGAAAATGGTGTCACCAGCAACAAAAAGAGGAGCGAGGACCAGTTGCCGTATCGGCTTTCGAAAGGGATGCCAAGACGGACGGCCCAAAGGGCATTGAACACAAAGTGAAGGATCCCCCCGTGCAGGAGAGCTGTGGTGAAAAATCTCCAGGGCTGGGCCCAGATGTCGTCATGAGATACACCGTGGACCGCCAAGAGGCTGATCGCCGCCTTTTGATCTGCAAATTGCCACAGCGTGGCCAAGCCACTGATCAAGAGGATGGCGTGGGTTGGAGAGGTCTTCACAGACTGGCTTCGTAAAACCGAAGGATGGCCGGGCCGACTCGAGCTTCCATGCCACTTGACAACGTCGTGGAATCGATCTTTTCGCCGTCTACAAAGGTCCCTGAAGATGAGTCAAGATCTTTGAGCACAAGCCCGCTCTCGGTTCTTTCGATCACACAATGCTCACGGGAAATCGCGCGGCTTGAAATCTGAATGTCGCACCCGTCGTCCCGGCCAATGAGGACTTCCTCTTTTTCACCAAGCGCGTATGCCTTCAGCATCGCACCGTCGGCATTGCAGACATGAAGTTCAAGCATGCCCTCATGCTACTTGATCAAAGAGCTCAGCCAAGAGAATCGTTTTGAATCGCATCCCAGAGGCCGGATCCGGTCTCAGCGGGTGGAATTTCAGCCTCCCACTGCAGGAGGTGCTCCCCGCATCTCAGTAGAGTTGATTCGTGACTTACCAACCGGCGGCATGATTTTCCTCGAAGACGCAGTTGCGGTTGCGGGGCGACATCCAAAAGGGCCGCGCCGGATTGCTCTTGGATCAACGCCAACTGGACGGGCGACCACCCTTGGATATCCAGACAGCAATCGGCATCTGGGGATGACCCGACTGTGGTGAGTTCGCCATCCAGAGCACATGTGTGAATTGGTCGGGCTTCCAAATCCATAATGGTCAAAGTGGCGCTCGCAGTCTCGTTTGAGGATGGACTCCACAACTTCTCAGTAGGGGCTGCTGCTTCTGTCGATGGTCGGATCGGACTGCTTGGAGCGGTTTGGAGCCAAAAAAAGGCCCCACCGATTTGAATAGGGCGTTCTTCCGAGAGCTTTGCGTAATCAACCTTTTCGTTGTCCACTTTAAATTTGGACTTTGAGCCAGCATCGATCAGGGTCCATGTGTCGTTCAGGAAGATCATGGTGGCATGACGGCGAGAAATGGACTCGATATCCATAGTGAGGTCGCAACGGGGGCTCCGCCCGATGGTCAGGGTGCGACGGTGCGCCAAATCAACGGTCCTGACGACCGTGCCATCTTTGGCCGCCACGATCAGTTTGTAGGGTGATTGAATGGGCATTTGGACGACTGCTCCGTGCCATGTGCAGCGTGTTAAATGTAGCATTTTGCCGTGAGACTCCTGCGAGATTTGATTCTCTTGTCTGGCCTCCTCCTGGTTGCTCCCTGGCGGTCACGGTCTCGCAGGCACCTTCGGCGTCTTTGGCGACCTCTTCCTGCGCTTCGTGGTTCAGGATCAAGGGTTGTGGTACACGCCGTCAGTCTCGGGGAGGTGAATGCCTCAGCCAAGTTGGTGCATGAACTCACAGAATTGGGTTTGGACGTGGTGTGTTCCTCGACCACTTTGTCTGGCCAAGAGCGTTCTCGTGAGTTGCACCCGAGCCTCAATCATACGGATTGGCCGCTTGACCTTTCCTTCTGCTGCAAACGTTGGCTTGATCATGTAAACCCTGATGTCTTGGTGCTGGTGGAACTTGAAGTCTGGCCCACCTTGGTTGCGATGGCCAAACGGCGGGGCATCCCCGTGATGGTGGTGAACGGACGGTTCAGTGAGCGGTCTTTTCAAAGATCCAAACGATGGGAGCCGTTTCTCCGCGATGGCTATGCGAACTTGTGCCGCGTGTTTGCTCAATCCGAAGACGATGCTTCACGGTTCTGCCGAATGGGCGTCCCAACAGATCTGGTCAGCGTCCATCCCAATCTGAAGTGGGACCGTGAGCCCGTGTCATGTGATGACGTTGAGGCCCTTCGATTTGCTCTGCGACTCGACACCGCCCGTCCGGTGGTCTTGTTTGCTTCGACCGCACCTGAGGAACATCACTTGTTTGCCAAATCGATCCCTCCGTCATGGCAGGCCGTGATCGCGCCGCGTCGTCCAGAATGGTTCGCGGACGCGTTGGAAGCGTTCCCCAATGCACGGATGCGAACCGACCCCAAAGCGTCTGGGGATATTGTTGTTCTGAACAGTCTGGGGGAGCTTGATGCCGTGTTCCCCCTGGCGGACGTCGTCGTGATGGGACGCTCCTTCGGGCTTCGGCATGGTTCTGACCCCATGGGGCCTGCCGCCTCTGGCACGCCCACAGTCATTGGCCCAAACTTCGGCGACTTCGTCCCCGCAGTTGAGGCCCTCCGAAGCGAAGGAGCTCTTGAAGTCCTGTCTGCCGACAATTTGCCTCACCGATTGGCTGAAATCGCAGCCTGTACCGAGACACTTGAGCGTATGGGGACCGCAGGTGAGCGCGTCGCTGCGGCCTCTCGAGGTGTCGCACGAATGGTGGCGAAAGAAATCTTTCAGCAAACGCAGCCGCCCCGGAGAGACCGGGGCGGCGCAGAGGAGAAAGAAGAGTCGGTGCACCAAGGTGCTCTTACAACATCGGCTGATGGGGGGGCTCATGACCACAAATGACCGATTTGACCATTTCTCGAGAAATAACGTCCGCGAGGACCAGATTTTGGAGGCCATCACATCGGCCTCAGCCAGCCACGGAGGGGTTTTGGTCGGTCCTGGCGATGATGCAGCCGTTCTTCCACCGGTAGTGGCCCCTTTGGTGGTCAGTGTCGACCAGTGCATTGAACATCTTCATTTCCTCCCCGAGACACCTCTGGCCGATGTCGGGGTCAAAGCCGTGCGCCGGGCCGCGGGGGATCTCGCGGCGATGGCCGCTTCACCAGTGGGTCTCGTTGCAACGGCCTTTCTTCCGGCGTCCATGACGCACTCCGAGGCTTTGTTGCTTTTCGAATCCATCCAACAAGAGGCCCAACGTCTTGACTGCCCGCTTGTTGGCGGTGACACATGCATCCGACGCCGGGAATCTGACTCGGGCATCCACCTGACCGTCACCGTCCTCGGCTCAGCCGTTCGACCAGTCTTGCGCTCTGGCGCGAGGGCAGGCGACAGGATTTTTGTCACGGGCTCCTTGGGAGGCTCGTTTGCTTCAGGCCGCCACTTGGCCCCGCCGGTCAGGATCCCCGAAGCGCTCCAATTGCGTTCGCGCCTTGGTGATGACCTACATGCCATGATCGATATCTCGGATGGCTTGGGAAAAGACGCCATGGCGATTGCATCATCAAGCCATGTTCGGTTTGTCTTGGAATCGGAATTGATCCCATGTCATCCCGGATCGAATTGGCAAAACGCGCTTCAGGATGGTGAAGACCATGAGTTGCTGTTCACCGTGGCTTCAGCAGCGGATTGCTCCAGCCTTCCATTCGAAGTCATCGAAATCGGGACGGTTCTCGAGGGGGAGCCAACCGTCTTGGTTGTCGACCCAGAAGGCCTTCACATTGATGGCAGCGATCTTGGTTGGAATCACGGCACATGATGATCCCGCTCGCTACTGCTGAGGAGACGGAGGCACTCGGCGCCAAATTGGCGGTCGATTCCAGTGTCCCTTGGAAAACCCTTGCCCTTTACGGCGAACTTGGGGCCGGCAAGACCACACTCGCGCGTGGAGTGGTGCGGGCTCTCGGTGGAAATCCTGATGATGTCCATTCACCTTCGTATGTTCTTGAGCACCATTACGAAATCGATAGGGGAGTCCTTCTGCACCGTGACGCCTGGCGTGGCGACGCTGGTGAGTCTTGCGGCCTTCCCAGTGAATTTCAGAGGCTGATTGTCGAATGGCCAGACAAGGCGAACCCTGAGTTGTGGCCAGAACCAGTACTTTCGGTCACTTTAGAGCACGCACCCAGTGGGCGTATCGCTTCGGTGCCTGACGGCGTTTTATGAACGTTGGTGGTCCGGCGCGTTGGCCATGATGTGAATGCGATAGCCCCGGTATGACCATCCGTTCTTTGTCGCAATGTCCCGACACACACTGTTCAACTGGGGATCGTCCACCGGCAACATCTTTCCCGACTCAGGGTCGATGAGCGTGGTACTGCTGCCGTCACCAGTCGAGATTCGGTAGTGCGCGCGGTCGCGGTCGATCAAGATTTGCTCAAGCACGCCCGCATCCACCATCAATCGGACCGTTCGATACACGGTGGCTTTGGAAGCGCCGCCGCCTCGTAAGGAGAGTTCGTCCATGAGCTCCTCAACTTCGAAAGCCCGGCCGATGTGAAACGCGGCATCGAGGGTTCGCGCACGTTCAGGGGTGTACTTCAAGCCGACATCGCGAAGATGACGGCGAAAAAGAGCACACAGTGGTCCTGGGAGTTGAGACATATTGCTTCCTCGTGGAGGCTTTCAATTTACCATGGAACTGATGCAAATCATTGCCATGGAATCATTCGACCGGGGGTCTCACCGCCAGTTTCGTGAAGTCCTGACCAAGCACAGCGGTCACCACTGGCACTGGATCACGAACGAGGAGACACCATGGAAGTGGTCCATGAGACTCGGGGGGCTTCTCCCCTTGGGCAACTGCCCGGTACCCGATGTCTTCTTCTGCACTAGCCTTCTGGGTACCGCGGTCGCACGTACTCAAGTCGAAGCCAAAATCGGAAGACGTGTTCCCACGGTGCTGTACATGCACGAAAATCAAGTGGAATACCCCGATGATCCAGAACGAGAAGCGGACCAGCGTGATGTCCATTTTGCACTGACGAACGTCAATTCCATCTTTGCCGCCGACTTGGTGATTTGGAACAGCCGGTGGAATTTGGAGTCGTTTCTGGCAGGGCTTGGTCAAATTCTGCACCCATGCCGCGGCATCCCTTTCGATGACTTAGAGGAGCGAGTTCGGGCTCGAAGCAATGTTGCGTGGTGTCCGATTGAAGTGCCAAGTCCCGAACTGCCTTCCCCGATTGAGCCATCGGACCTACCACTGGTGGTTTGGCCGCATCGTCACGAACATGACAAGGGGCCAGATCTTTTGCTTGAACTCGCAAGATCTCACCGGAACATCCCCATTCGATGGGCCCTGTTGGGCGAGCGGTTTGATCGTGTCCCCGATGCCATGAACCGATTCCGGCAAGAATTTGCTGATTCAATTGTGTTTGATGATTACCCCAATCGCCGGATCTACGAATCCATCATCGGATCGGCAGACTGGGTGTGCTCAACCGCACGCCACGAGTTCTTCGGGCTCTCGGTCGTGGAAGCCATGTTCGCCGGATGCATGCCATGGGTGCCAGCCGGACTGTCGTACCGAGAGCTTCTGCCGGCTGCAGCCCGCGGATTGTCGCCCTCAGCGCCGCCAGCGGACTCGGATGCGGTCACTGATCAGATCAGATGGCACCTTGGTGCGGCCGAGGCTCCGAATGCCACGCGGCGTATTGACAACCTGCTGGAAAGCGTCGCTGAATAGCCACCTCCCCTGCCCAGTCCCATAATGCGTGTTATGTCGAATTCACTCTTTGGGGGGGTTCGAGGGAGGTTTGCACGTGTTTTCGTCACACTCCCCTCGGCCCAGCCACGTGCCAATCTGGAGCCGGTTCGCGGCAAAACGTCGGTACATCCAGTCTGTGATTGGACGGAAAGGCCAGTACGCGGTGAACGACACCATGAACCCCAGCCCAATCACTCGGTACGCCTCGCGGACGGAGTCCATGCCCACGGTGATGGTGCCGTCCGGTTTGATCCCGTGAAGTTCGCGGTGCACCGCATCTGACGCCAGCCCGTAGGTGGTGCTGTCAAAGCCATCAAGCGAAATATCAACCACATGCATGGCTTCTGGATCTCGTCGACAGAACCACTCAATTTCCCTGCGGCACAGCGGACATTCCCCGTCATAGAGCAGAGTGAAGCGGTCCTGGCGGTCTGGCATGTGGCCAGTGGCTTCCGTGGTCATACCGAACTCCCCAACACAACGAGGCCGCACCGAAGAGTCCAACAGCCCGTTCTGAAATGATGGGCCCGAAGAAGTCCCTTCACATCTTGTCGCGTGGCCCGGTCTTCAACGAGAAGTTGGTGAACTGGCGCCGCGAACCGCCCCGTGACCGCCCAAATCAGCAAGACCAAGCCCAGAGAAATCGTGGTTGCCATTGACCCGTCGGCCCAGCACCGCCACGCGGCAACCATAAGTTCCGCTGCCATAAGGATTCCCACCAGCGGAAAGATGCGCGTGATGTGCCGCTGAAAGTGGATCACCCCCGCACCATCTTGGTGCAGATCGGAAAGAAGGGGGTAATGGACCATCGAGCAGGTCCATGAAAGCCCCGCCAGGGCCCCCGCCAACAACACATCAAGAACGTTCACCGGCACGATCGACTCTAGGCGCTCTGTGACGCTCGGTGGCCTAGCATGCCACCCTATGGCTGATCATTTCATTGAAGAAGCGGACCATGAACCAGACGTCACCAAGTGGCGCATTCGGTGGGTAGAAACGATTCCCTACATCCTTCTGCATGTTGCCTGTGTGGCGGTCTTCTGGGTGGGGTTCTCGTGGACTGCTTTGGCGTTGTGCGTTGGGATGTACGTCATTCGCATGTTTGCCATTACTGGTTTTTACCACCGGTACTTCAGTCACAAGACATTCAGCGCCAGCCGTCCTGTTCAATTTCTCATGGGACTTCTGGGGACTTCGGCCGTTCAGCGTGGACCGATCTGGTGGGCGGCCCACCATCGTGATCACCACTCTCATTCCGACACGCATCTGGACCCTCACTCCCCCAAGCAACACGGATTCTGGAAATCCCACTGCGGCTGGTTTCTGTGCAAGGAAGCTGCACCCGTTCGCGTTCGTCTGGTGAGAGACTGGATGAAGTTCCCCGAGCTGGTCTGGCTGGACCGCAACCACCATGTCCCGGCGATCGCCACGGCCTTCCTCATGCTGGGAACCGGCTATCTGGCTGTGGCTTTCTTTCCCAGTCTTGGCTTGACTGCTGGTCAAGCTCTGGTTTGGGGCTTCTTTGTCTCCACCGTCCTGTGTTACCACGGCACGTACACGATCAACTCGCTTGCCCATGTCTGGGGCCGGCGGGATTTCCAAACCAAGGACGATTCCCGGAACAACTTTTTCTTGGCGATCATCACCCTTGGTGAGGGTTGGCACAACAACCACCACCACTACCCAGCCACCGTGCGGCAAGGATTCCGCTGGTGGGAGTTGGATCCAACCTGGTGGATCTTGTGCGCCATGAAGGCAGTCGGCTTGGTCAAGAACTTTAAAGGCGTGCCGGAACACATCCAAAAACAACGCATTCAGTCCCCAGCGTGAAGCCCCGGATCGCCATTGTGGGCACCGGTATTGCCGGGATGAGCGCGGGCTATCGGCTGCGGAATCATGCTGATCTCACGCTGTTTGAGGCTGATTCTCGCCCCGGAGGGCACGCGGACACGTTCGATGTGGAAGATCCGAATGGCCCGCTGGCCATCGACACTGGGTTCATTGTTTGCAACCCAGACAATTATCCAACCTTCATGGCCTTGCTTAATGAGCTTGGCGTCAAGACCCAGCCTTCGGCCATGTCTTTCTCCGTGCGTCGGCCGCAGACTGGACTGGAATGGGAATCCACCGGCTTCGGTGGCCTGTTTGCCAATCGGCGGAACCTTATCTCTCCACGTGTGTGGTTGATGCTGAAAGACATGTTGAAGTTCCACCGCGTGGGCCATCAAGATCAACCCAAAATCGACGACCAGTGTTCGGTTGCGGAATATCTGAAGCGTCACCGCCTCGGCAAAGCATTTCGCGATGACTATTTGGTGCCATTCGGCGCGGCCGTGTGGAGTTGTTCGGGCCAAGCGTTCCTTGATTTTCCGATCAAGTTTGTTCTGGATTTCATGAAGCACCACCGAATGCTCGCCATCCGTGGCCGTCCAAAGTGGAGAACGGTGGAAGGCGGTTCTCGAACATATGTCAGGGCGTTGATGCAGCACCTCCCTCCGGTGCATTTCAACGCTCCTGTCGATTCCATCCAGCGTGATGAAGATGGTGTCACACTGGTGACCCAAGGGAATTCCCACCGGTTTGACGAAGTCATCCTCGCTTGTCACGCGGACCAGAGCTTGGCGATGTTGGCGGACGCGGATGATGATGAAATCTCTGTGCTCTCTTCTGTCCCCTTCCGGAAGAATACCGCTCGACTTCATTCCGACTCCCGAGCCCTTCCTTCCAATCGAAGGTGCCATGCGGCATGGAACTTCAGATCAGGCGACCCCTCCGGGACGCCCCCGTCCATCACGTACGGCATGAACATCCTCCAGAACCTACCGGCCGCCCACGATTGGTCCGTCACCCTGAATGACGTCCGTGATGTCGGGCCTGAGACTGTGGCCCGGACGGTTGAATACGAACATCCTGAATTCATGCCCGGTTCCATGGCAGCCCGCCGCCGCCAACTCGAATTTTGCCGTCGTCGACGCACGTCCTTTTGTGGTGCCTGGTGGGGCTGGGGATTCCACGAGGATGGTTGTGCCAGCGGCCAAGCCGTTGCGGCCGCGTTTGGAGCCTGTGAGCCTCCGCTTCTCCGAGCACAAAATTGATCAAAACGTGCAGATTGCCCCAATTCTCGGCCATCAGGCAGGTTTGTGGCCTAATCTTCGGTCATGTTGGGCTGGATCCACGAAGGTACGGTTCGCCACCGCAGATATGGGGCCAAGCCCCACAACTTTCGCATGAGCCTCCGTATGCCATGTGTCAATGTGGATCGCATTCAGGAGGTGTGCCGGCTGTCGAGGTTCTGGTCGTTGAATCAAGAGAATCTGGCCAGCTGGCAGCAGCGTGATTTTGGATTCGAAGAGCATCGCTCGATTGGTGATGAGATTCGCGACCGAATCCACCGAACACTTGGTTTTTCGGACATCTCGAACGTGTACCTGCTGGCGCATCCGCGGTACTTCGGGCATCAATTCAACCCGGTGTCCTTCTACTTTGCGCACAACGCGGAAGGTGTCCTCCAGGCCATTGTCACCGAGATCACCAATATCCCTTGGGGAGAGCGACACGCCTACGTGCACGACTGTTCGGATGGCCAGCGTTCCTTTGACTTTGCCAAGCAGTTTCACATCTCCCCTTTCCTCGAGATGGATCACCAGCACCAATGGAGATTCCACTGGACGGACCGTCACTTTGCCGTCCATATGGAAAACCATGCCCACGGTGAGCTGAAGTTCGACGCCACGTATGCCACCTCCAAAGTTCCGCTGACCGCCGAAGGGCTTCGTCGATGCCTTTGGGGCACACCGTTGGCCACGGTGCGTGTGGTCGCAGGAATCTATTGGCACGCCATGCAGGTCTGGCGCAAAGGCAATCCGTACATCAAGCACCCCGGTACGCACCAACTGCAGGAGTCTGTTGCATGACCCAGTCCCCCGCCATTGTTCCCGAACACGTTCGTGTGCGAAGCTCTTCGCTCTCCAAACGGCTTGTCCTGTCTCGCCTGGAAAGGCTCTCCTCCGGTGTGGTAGAGATCACTGAGAATGGAGAGATCTCACGGTACGGCCAAGGAAGTCATGTCGCATCCTTCCGCGTGCTGGACGAGAGGTTCTGGTCTTCGATCGTCAAACATGGCCCAAATGGTGCCGCCGAAGCTTGGGTTGAGGGGTGGTGGACGACCGATCATCTGACAGATGTGCTGCGAATCTTTGCCCGCGAGGCGGATGTGCAAACTTCACTTTCCGATCGGGCGTGGATCAGCAAGTGGAGAAGCAAATTCTGGCAGGCCGCTCGATCTGGGACCATTGACCGTGCCAAGCAAAACATCCTTGCCCACTACGACCTCTCGAATGACTTCTACCGACTCTGGCTTGATCCGTCGATGACCTACTCCTCCGGGCTCTTCTCAAGCCCAGAGATCTCGCTCAGCCAGGCCCAGCATTCTAAGTACCAGAGGATGGCGCAAATCGCAGACATCCAAGACGGTCACCAAGTGGTCGAAATCGGAACCGGCTGGGGTGGATTCGCGGTCTATCTCGCCGAAAACCATGATGTTGAAGTCACGACCACCACGATCAGTGACGCGCAATTTAACTATGCCAAGGGGTTGATCCGCTCTCGCGGACTCGAGAATCGAATCAATCTGCTTCGACAAGATTACCGCGAGGTCTCTGGCACATTCGATCGGCTCGTTTCGGTCGAAATGATTGAAGCTGTGGGCCATGAGCATTTGCCTTCATACTTCGAGGCCATCGACCGATTGCTCAAGAGGGACGGGCAGGCATCCATCCAAGCAATCACCATGCCATTGCATAAATACAAAGTCTATTTGGGCAGCACCGACTTCATCCGCCGGTATGTCTTTCCCGGCTCATGTTGTCCTTCGCTCGCAGCGATCTTGAACGCAGTGGCCGAGAATTCCAAACTCCGCCTGGTGGCTCAAGATGACTTCGCAGAGGATTATGCAATCACGCTGGCCAAGTGGCTTGAAAATTTCTGTGCGAAAGAAGAAGAGATCCGGACGCTTGGATTCGATGACCGATTCCTTCGATTCTGGAAGTATTACCTTTCGTACTGCGAAGCAGGCTTCCGAGAAAGATC
>CAXBRK010000057.1:0-12466 GCA_963978155.1 uncultured Phycisphaera sp.
AGGGGCACAACACCCGAAGTCGGCGTGAGTTCCAAGCAGACCTCATCGATGAACAAATTGATGCCTTTTCACAAGGCCTCCTCGGCATCACCGTGGCCTGTGCGCGATGTCACGATCACAAATACGACCCAATTCCTCAGGCCGACTACTACGCTGTCAAAGGGATTTTTGAAAGCACCGATACGTTGTACGGCACGATGGCTGGTCCCGGCAATCGAATGCCTTCAGATTTGGTAACGCTGCCGCAAGAGGCTGAAGTACCCCACGGCGCTGATTTGCCTCCAGCAATGCGGACATTTTTGGAACGTGCTTTGGAACGAAGCGAGGCCAATGTGGAGCGTTTGACAGAACGACTGGCCGTTGAAGGTCGTGAGCGTGTCAACCCTGCACAAATTCGAAACAATCAACAAAATGCGGAGAACGTCCAGGCCGTGCTGGATCGATACGACGGTCAAGGACGCTTGCTGACCTCCGAACGAAAAGCCATGGGGGTGGCCGACCGTCGTGTGCCGATTCACAGTCGATTCCTTGCTCGTGGTGAACTGGATGAGCCTCGCCAACTGGTCAAGCGCGGTGTGCCCAACATGTTGGCCGGTGCCGGGGCACCTGAAATCAACCCTGATCAATCGGGTCGACTTGAACTGGCCCAATGGATCACCGGGGAGGAGAACACGCTGACCGCTCGGGTTTGGGCCAATCGAATTTGGCTTCATCTCATGGGCCGACCGTTGGTGGAGACTCCAGACAACTTTGGCGTCTCGGGGCAGTCCCCCTCGCATCCCGAACTGTTGGACAAGTTGGCCACGCGGCTCGTTGAGTTGGACTGGAACACCGACGCTCTGATCCGTGAGATTGTGTTGTCTCGGACTTGGGGGTTGTCGAACGACCACCAATCCGACGCCCATGCCAAAGATCCTGAAAACAAGTTGTATTGGCGCTCGACACCGCGAAGGTTGCCCGCAGAGTCCATCCGAGACAGCATGTTGATGGCTTCTGGTGAATTGGTCTCAAGTCGTCCGGAGGGGTCGCCCATCTCCTTTGCCCCAGGTTCGGCTCGATTGGGGCAATTGCAAACCCAACTCTCAGGACCCGATCACCATCGCTCGGTGTATCTCCCCAGTCTTCGGGGGGCACCTCCTGAATTTTTGGCGGCGTTCGATGGCGCTGATCCGTCCTTTGTCACTGGCATTCGAGACGAGACCAATGTGCCGACCCAAGCACTCCAATTGTTGAATGATGATTTTGTGGTTGGTCGGGCCGATGCCTTGGCTCGTCAGATTCTGCAAACCCCACGCAGCGATGCCCAGAACGTCCGCGAAGTGTTTCGCCGAACTCTGGGACGGGACCCAACCGCAGCCGAGCAGCGGTCGTCTACGTTGTTCATGCAAGATGTTTCTCGATTGCATACGAAGAATGATGCTTTCGAGTCTCTTGAATCACCGGATCAACAGTCGCTTTCTCGGTTGAGACGACTGGCCCCCAATGCGGGCCAAGAGCTCCTGGAACGCTCGATGCGTGAAGCGGGTATCGCTCCCGAACAAGCCGATCGCGTTCGGCAGCTCTTGGAGGCCGAAGAATTGCCCCGTGCCGTGGAACGTCAACTCAATCGACTCCGACGCCAAGGGATCGAACGAAACGACCCAAGATTCCCTGACCGATTGCGTCGTCTTCTTGACGCACGTGATCGATTGGCCAACCTGCCATCCAATGTTTCAGGCCGTGAATACCAGGGGACGGCCGCTGGACCCCTCGATGCCCGTACGGCGGCGTGGAGCGCTTTGGCCCAAGCGTTGTTCGCTTCTGCTGATTTCTTGTACCGACCCTAAGGAGACTCGTCATGGAACTGTGCTCCAATCGAATCCAATCCGACTTGTACACCCGGCGTGACATGCTGCGGGGTTTGTCTTGCGGCTTTGGGATGCTCGGCTTTTCGCAATTGGCTTTCGGCCAAGGTCTCCTCGATGGTGCAAACCCGCTCGCGCCACGCGCCACACATCATGAAGCGACGGCGAAGCGAGTCATTTTCCTGTTTATGGAAGGTGCGCCTTCTCACGTCGATACGTTTGATTACAAGCCAGAGCTTTCTCGGCTTGATGGGCAGCGTGGCAACCGCAATCGTCGATTGCTGGGTTCCCCCTTCAAATTCCAGCAGCATGGCGAAAGCGGGATTCCCATCAGCGAATTGTTTCCGAACGTGGCCCGGCACGCGGATCGTCTGTGTGTGCTCAATGGCATGCACACTGACATCCCGGCCCACGCTCAGGCCCAAGTGCAGATGCATACCGGTTCCACCCAGTTTGTAAGGCCGTCCATGGGATCCTGGTCCTTGTATGGCTTGGGTACTGAAAATGAGAACTTGCCCGGCTTCGTTGCGTTGAATCCCCCACGAAATGCACAGAACTATGGTTCGGCATTCTTGCCCGCCCACTATCAAGGCACCCGAATGGACCTTGGGGGTCGACGGTTGCGTCAAGGACGTGAAGTCGAAGCCATGCCAAATCTGGATTCATCTCGATTGACCCGAGCCGCCCAACGGGAGCAGCTGGATTTGGTGCAGGCTCTAAATCAGGCCGCACTCCGTGATGCCGGAGGGACGCATGAAGGCATCGAAGGCATGATCAGCGCCTACGAACTCGCGTTCCGCATGCAAGACACCTTGCCCGAAGTCATTGATGTGGCCAAAGAACCAGAGTCCATTCGTGATCTGTACGGCTTGGACGATGAAGCCACAAGCGCTTTCGGCCGACAGTGCCTTGCCGCACGACGAATGGCGGAGGCCGGGGTCCGATTCATCGAGGTTGGCTTCGGCGGCTGGGACACCCACCGGAATCTTCGTGAAGAACTCACCAGCCAGTGCACTTCCATCGATCGACCGATTGCTGGCTTGTTGACAGATCTCGCGCAGCGTGGTTTGCTCGAAGACACGCTGGTGATTTGGGGTGGTGAGTTTGGTCGTACTCCAGACGCCCAAGGTACCGATGGCCGCGACCACAACAACAAAGGCTTCTCCATGTGGATGGCTGGCGGTGGGGTGCAGGGTGGCATGGTCTATGGCGCGACCGATCCTCTGGGCCGTGAAGCGGTGGATGGGCGGATGCACATCCACGATTGGCATGCCACTATTTTGCACATGCTTGGTTTGAACCACGAGCGTTTGACCTACCAGCACGCGGGGCGGGACTTCCGACTGACGGATGTCCACGGTGAGGTGGCCAAAGAGATTTTGCGCGGCTGATCAGTGCCCGGCAAGCCGTCCATCTGACGAAAAATCATCTCGAAGTGTTCGGCAGTGGTAGACGCCGGCCGGGGGAGTGTTGAGCCACACCAAGTTGAAGCTGACATGGTGGAACATCTTGCGGTACATGCCCCAGTACATCCAAGGGATGGCCGTGAGTTGGGAGAAGACGCTGCTGGTGCAACGCTCTTCCCAAGTTTCGATCACCGTTTGATTCACTTTCTTGGGCAAACTGGGTATCGGGAGGCATGAGATGCAGACATCAAACTGATCCCACCCGTGTTCGTCCAGAAGTTTGGGGAGATCACCAACGCTGCCGTGGACAAACGTGGTTCCGGGGGCGGTTCGTTTGGCCACTTCAAGAAGTTTGGCATCCAGTTCGATGGAGACGAGTTCGCTCTCGGGATGCTTGAGCTCGAGTGCGGTTCGCGTCACTGTCCCCATTCCGGTGCCGAGTTCAAGAATGCGCTGCGGAGTCTCCGAATCGATCTCTCGGCACATCTCTCGAGCCAAACGGCGACCGGTGGGCGCCAACGACGCCACTCGTGTTCCGTGACGGAAGAACGACCCAAGCCAGCGAGCATGATCTGCCAGAGACACCATAGAACCGCGAATGGTACACCAGCCCGTACGGCTACCATGCCATGCCTTGTCTTTGGATCGTCTTGGTGTCGTGTATTCCCTGGCCGCCTACGTGTGGTGGGGGTTGGTCACAGGGGCGTATTTCAAATGGGTTGATTTTGCCGAGCCTCTGGAATTGTTGGCATTGCGCGTGTTGACGGGTCTTCCGCTGCTCCTCGCTTTTTTAAGCATTCGGACTGGCGGAATTCGCGATCTGGTTGGTCTGATTCGAAGCCAGCCCATTGCGGTTCTGGTGGCCGGTGCCTTGATTGGTTTGAACTGGGGGACGTTCATCTACGCCGTTGTGTCCTCCAGGCTGACTGAAGCCAGTCTGGGCTACTACATCAACCCGCTGCTTTCGGTGTTGCTGGGCGTCTTCGTCTTGGGGGAGTCCATGACTCCTCGCCGTTGGTTTGCTTTGGTGATCGCGTTTGTGGGGGCAATGGTGTTTGCTTCCGACTTCGAGGTCTCCAGTCTCTTGCAAGCAGGACAACTGGTGGAGTTGCCATGGATCGTGGTCGTGCTTCCTCTTTCGTTTGGGCTGTATGGCTTGGCGAAGAACAGAACCAAGGCGGATCCATTCACCAGTTTGGCTGGTGAAATGCTGATGTTGCTCCCGGTGTTGAGTCTTCTGGAATGGTGGCTGTTCACGCAAGGCCGAGCCGTCTGGTTCTCGGCGGAGCCCCAACAGATGGGTGCTCTTTGGGTGGGCGGAATTGTGACAATTGTCCCCCTGCTCTTCTTCAGTGCGTCTGCGAAGCGACTGCCACTCTCGGTGGTGGGGCTCATGCAATACATCGCCCCCACCCTGCAATTCACCTTGGCGGTGGTGTTCTTTGGTGAGGCGTTGTCCGTCCGCCGTTTGGTGGCCTTTGTGATGGTGTGGTTGTCCATTGCCTTCTTCTTGTCATCGCAGGCTGCTGCGGCCCCACCACAACCAAAGACTCCAGATCAGAACTGAGCCAGAGATCGCGCCAGAAGTTCGGTGGGGGAGATGGTTTCTCGACCAAACACATCCGTGACTTGATGTCGACAAGATGTGCCATGGGCTACCACGAGGGCGTCAGGCTGCGCGCGGAGGTGGGGGCCAAGGGACTGCTCGGCGACGGACCGGGAAATATCATCGCATTCAGCGCGATACCCAAACGATCCTGCCAATCCACAGCACCCAGAATCCACCGCCGTCACCAGGAAGCCGATCTTCCGCAGCAACTCGGCCGCGACCGGGCCTTCGTGTTTGGCATGGCAGTGGGTGTGCACCATCACTGGTCTTTGGTCGGGTGCGAACTCGGGTCGCTGGGGATGTTGATCCCATCGATGGAGCAAGAAGGATTCGAGATTGGCGGTATGGGCGGCAAGAGTTTGGGTGGTTGACGCCGGGACGTCGGTCTTCAGTTCGGCCCAGTCTTCTTGCATCGCGCTGGCACAGGATGGTTCCAATGCGACAATACCCACCGCGGAGTGTCGCTCTCGGAGTTCTTCCAAGGCCGGAGCCGTTTGCTCGATGTCTTTTCGGGCCGCCCCAAGCCTTCCGACCGAAATATTGGTGCGCCCACAGCAACCAACGTCTTCCAAGACCACTTGGTATCCGAACGCTTCCAAGAGTTGGATCGACGCCAAGCCGAGGTCGGAGTCGTAGAAGCAAGAAAAGCAGTCGGCCATCAGAATCACACTGGGCTTCGTGGTTGACGCGTCTGGCTTCCATCGTCGGAAGAGGGATTTTGAAAAACTTGGCAGGGGCCGACCGGGTGCAAGACCGAGCCAGTGGTTGGTGAAATACCTGGCGAGCGGCAAATTCTGAATGGGGTTGATCCATCGGTGCCACCGTGAGCCTATTCGCGCGAGCGGGCGAATGCTGCCGAAAAGCTTGGCTCGAAGCGGCGTGCCTTGTTGCTCATGGTGTTGGGCCAACACTTCACTTTTGAATTTGGAGACATCAAAATTCGCGGGGCACTCGTGTCGGCAGGCCTTGCACGACAAGCAAAGATCAAGTGTCTCCAGAAGATCGGGATCGCTGAAATTTGTCTCTGAGGGTGCGACGATCGCTTCCCTGAGCGCGTTGCCGCGGCCCCGGGTGGCATGTCGTTCTTCCCGTGTTGCGCGCCAAGAAGGACACATCGCTCCTCCGGTTTCTTTGCGACAGAGTCCATTGCCATTGCAGGATCCGGTGGCGGTGGCCAAGCCCTCAGGCCAGTGCCAGAACGTGCTGACCTCCGGCTCGGTAAGCGGTTGATGGCGTCCGTCAATACGAAGGGGGACCAAAGCTGGTCTGGCCTCGACGATGTTTCCCGGGTTGAGTCGCTGTTCAGGATCGAACAGCATTTTGATCTTGCGGAGGGCTTCCACGATCTCCGGGCCGAGCATCTCGTGCACCATCTTGGCCCGGATGCGCCCATCTCCATGCTCGCCCGAGACGGTGCCACCGTGTTCGATCACAAGTTGCGTCAGATCTCTGGCCAAGGATGCCCAATGTTCTTGTTCAGCTTCCTCTCGAAGATCAAATCTGGGTCGCACATGCAACAAGCCAACCGACGCGTGGGCGTACCAGACGGCCTCGCGCTGCTCCTGCTCCAATCGGCGGGCAAAAGCCCTTCGGAATGTGGCGTACTGCTCGAGGGGTATGGCACAGTCTTCAAAACCAGCGATGGGCATCTTGCCGGCGGATGGTTTTCCGATCAATCCCAGCCCTTCTTTCCGAAGTCGCCAGAACAACTTGGCTTCAATGGGATCAGTTGGTTTGTGGAACGTGATGCCCTGTTGTTGGAGCAGGTCTTCGGCCGGTGCGGTGCTTTGATCGTGATATTCCAGATAGACCAGTGCACCATCGGACGGCACCTTGTCGAGGATGGTCGCGAAGCCACCTTGCCCCTTGGCCGCTTGAATGACGTTGGCATCAATCAGTTCAACGGCCGCAGGGTCGGTGCCCACCAGATGCAACAAAGCGTCACACGCCGCATCGACATCTGCAAAAGACGCCAGCAGCAATTCGGTCCGTTGGGGTGCGGGAACCAATTGAACGTTCGCGGTCTCGATCAGGGCCAACGTGCCTTCAGAACCACAGATCAGTGAGGCCAGATTGACGTGGTCGAAGGTTCCAGGTGGACTCGCCCGGAGTTGGGCCAAGATGTCATCCAGTGCGTAGCCCGCCACATTCCGTCGGATGGAGGGGTATCGCCGATCAATCTCGTGTTCGACCGACCAGACAATTTTGGCGACTTCGGCGGTCAACTGTTCGACCAATGGATCTTGACGACTCGCGCCTTTCTGAAACCTCAGTTTGGTGCCGTCCGCCAGAACACAATCCAGAGCCAGAACATGCTCGTCCGTCATCCCATACTTGAGCGAGTACGAACCAGCTGATCGATTGGCAATCATGCCGCCCAAAGTGGCATGGGTGCTGGTGGAAACATCTGGGCCAAACAGGAGTCCGTGGGCCGCCGCCTGGCGGTTGAGTTCATCCAAGACCAATCCTGGTTGCACCCACGCCGATTGGTGGTTGGGGTCCAGACTGAGCAGTCGATGCATGTGCCGAGAAAAATCGAGCACCACCCCGTGCCCCACAGTTTGCCCCGCCAGCGAGGATCCCGCGCCACGGGCCAAAATGGGTTCGTTCTGTTTGGCGGTTTCCGCCACGATGCGTTGGAGTTCTTCCCCATCCCGCGGGGCTGCAATACCGCTGGGCACTTCGCGGTACATGCTGGCATCGGTGGCGTAGATCGAGCGTTCGTGCCAGCCTCGGTGGATCAACTCTGAACGGTTCATCAAATCAACATCCTATAGAGCGGTGACCCGATACCTTGTACGACTCTGAAGGAGGATCGAATCGTGCAAGTCTTGGCTATTGATATCGGTGGGACCAATGTCAAACTCTTGCGTACCGGAGATTCGGAACGAAGAAAGTTTCCGTCGGGTCCGAATTTGACGCCCAAGCGGTTCGCCAAGGGGATCAAAGCGGCCACCCAAGGTTGGTCTTACGACGCCGTGACGGTGGGGCTGCCGGCTCCGATTGCCGATGGCCGTCCATTGATTGACCCGGTGAATTTGGGCAGCGGCTGGACCGATTTTGACTTTGGTGCGTTGTTCCCAGGAATTCCATGCATTCTGGCCAACGACGCCGAGTTGCAAGCTTTGGGTTCGTGGCCCGGTGAAGGAAAAATGCTGTACCTCGGTTTGGGCACAGGTTTGGGGAATGCCATGGTGCTTCCTGACAAAGCTGGCCTTCCCGTGGTGGTCCCCATGGAACTTGGTCATTTGCCTTACCGAGATGGAAAGACGTTTGAGCAGTGTGTGGGGATCGCGGCTTTGAAAGAGAACGGCAAAAAAGAATGGGAGCGAGATGTCTTCAAGACCATCGAGAAGTTGAAGGCCGCCATGGTGGCTGACTTTGTGGTCTTGGGTGGGGGCAACGTGAAACGATTGAAAGAACTTCCTGCCGATGTTCACCGCGGCGACAACCTCAACGCATTCTTGGGGGGATTTCGGTTGCATGACCCGGCGGCGGTTATGCCCGAGGACATCCACACCAAGGTGATCGAGCCTTGGGGCAACGGAGAAGCCAAATGACAACAACCGAAGCCAAGCTCACCACGCAAGGAAAGGCGTTCGCTTTGAAGGAAGGGGTCCCGTTGCCCCAAAGTGAAGGCTTGCAGTTTGAGTTCCCCGGTGGATGCTTGGACTTGACCCGTCATCTCATCGACGGGGATGTCTTGACGACGCTCTTCGAACATGCGGAAGCCAAGCAGTTGTGCGCCACGCGTGATGCCATGTTTGCCGGGGAGCGCATCAACGCCAGTGAAGATCGAGCGGTGCTCCATGTGGCGCTGCGGGGTGGGGTTCAGCATTCCATCGAAGTCGATGGTGAAGACCCGGTGGGGTACGCCACCGAGCAACTCGATCGGATGCTTGCCTTTGCGGATGCGGTCCGAGATGGCCAGATTCAAAGCTCAAGTGGTGTGCCGTTCACTGACGTCATCAACATTGGAATTGGTGGGTCGGACTTGGGGCCGCGAATGGCCGTTGAGGCGTTGCGGGCCAGCGCTTCGGGACCAAGGGTGCACTTTGTCGCCAACGTTGATGGCCATGATTTTGAGTTGGTCACTCGCGGGCTGGATCCCAAGACCACGCTTTGCTTGGTCGCGAGCAAGACTTTTACCACTCTCGAAACCATGATGAATGCCCGAACCGCGCGGGCATGGATTGCTGAAGCGGTCGGCGAAGACCACGTGGGGTCACACTTTGCGGCGCTCTCCACCAACGCCGATGCGGTTCAAGCATTCGGCATCGACCCAGACCGGATGTTTGGTTTCCGTGATTGGGTTGGGGGGCGTTTCAGCATGTGGTCTCCCATTGGTTTGTCACTGGCCTGCGCGATCGGGAGTGAGGGATTCCGCGCACTGTTGGCCGGTGCGGCCGCCATGGATCGGCATTTCGCCGAAGCTCCAGTTGGTCAAAATGCACCAATGCTTCTCGGCCTGCTGGGGTATTGGTGCCGGGTGCATCTTGGTTTTGCGGGGCATGCCGTCATTCCATACGACCGCCGCTTGGGCCGGTTGCCCGCTTACCTGCAACAAGCCGACATGGAATCCAATGGCAAACGGGTCTCTGCTTCGGGGGAACCACTCAACGGCCCGACGGGTGCTCTCGTGTTCGGTGAGCCGGGAACCGACGCCCAACATGCCTTTTTCCAGTGGTTGCATCAAGGCACCGATCGGGCGTTGGTGGATTTGATCGGAGTGATTCACCCCGACCATGATCACGATGAGCATCACCGAGCATTGTTGGCCAACTTGGTCGCCCAAGCGGAAGCGCTTCGGCATGGTCGTACCCCGGAAGCCGCTCGAGCGGCAGCAGTCGAAGCCGGTCTGCAAGGCGATGCCCTTGAACTTGCGACCGCTTCCATGACCTTCCCCGGGGATCGGCCAGTGACGGTGCTGTTGCTGGATCGTCTGGACGCGTATTGCCTCGGGTCTCTGGTGGCGTTGCACGAGCATCGTATTTTTGTGGAAGGCGTTCTTTACGGCTTGAACTCCTTTGATCAGCCGGGGGTGGAGTTGGGCAAGACGTTGGCCAAGACGATTCTGCCGCAACTTTCCGGAAACGCATCCGAGATGGACCCTCGTCTTGGTTGGTTGCTGCAGCAGTGCCAGAAGGGTTTGACCAAGACGTAAAAAACCGCACGCCGAAGCGTGCGGTTGAATGTTTCTTCGGTCCGCCAGTGAGATGGCTTTGATTAGGAACCGGCGAGTTCCTCGGGGAGAATGCCACCATTTTCCAAGGGGTAGCGGACCGTCGCTGGTTGGGAACCCACGCCAGTCAAAGGCGTGCTGAGGCGATCAAGGCCCAGAACGGGTCCGGGACCGCTGGGTCCAGGACGTCGGTACACCAAATCCGTGTGCAAGACCCCAAGAAGAGCGTGGTCTTCTGAGTTGGTGCAATGGTCATCTTGCATGGCATTGATCCGAGCTTTGCCGGCATCGGTCCCCAGGATGGCCAGCGGGAAGGAATTTTCTTCGGGGTAGTTCTCGAGACGCAGTCCGCTGTAGCAAGAGAAGCAGTTGGTGGTGCCTTCGAATTTGATCTCGTTCTCGTTCCAGATATCAATCTGGAGGCTCACGGTACGGTCATAGCCGGCGTCGTAGAAGAGGTCGAAATCGGGAATTTGCAAGACGAGTTCCATGCCCGCGGCCTCGACGGCATACGGCCCGCTGGAATAGATGGAGTCCAAATTGTCGCCCGGGGCTTGGAAATTCAGCAGGAGTGAATCGGGGGTCGCGGAGTACGACTCGCCGTCCAGAGCCAAAGTGCCGTAACCGGTTTCAATGTCGGCAGCTCCAGGGACGTCGGTTCCGGATACCCCAGCAGTGCGCACTTGGAACGCACTCGCGGCATATTCCGAAGCGGTTTGGTTGAGGTAGTCCACTTGGGTGGCGGTGCCCAGGAGGTGGTTCCACTTGATGGGCTGGTTGGTGATGCCCGTGGCCCACACGTACAGGGTGGCTTCGATGTCGCCTCCACCCAAGGGATTGAGCACGGATGGATCAATCGACCAGAGCGGCGCCAAAATGGGGTTGAGTTCGACCGGGTTCAGGGCCCGACCGCTGGAAGCTTGCCACTGCACGGGCTGATCGGCGGTCAGCGTGAAGGCGTTGTCGTAGGAGACGCAGTTGGTTCCCAAGACGATGTAGAACTGAACGCGCACCTCAGAAGGTGCGTCGTTGGTCAAGGTGATCAACGTGTCAGAGACCACCTCGCCACCTTCCCAAGTAGCGCGAATGTCGGGGTAGATGAGAAGACTGCCACGCTCCGATGTACTGACCGTCTCGAGCGAATCTTGGGCAAATGAGTTCGAGGCGAAAAGCACAGTTGCCGCTGCGGTTGCACACAAGGAAATCCGATCCATCATCCACCCTTTCAAACCGATGGTTTCGATACGACTTCACACCCTCCCGGTGGTGAAGCACAAGTTGCTCAACCAATTGATGGGCTGAGACTTCCACCATTCTGAAGGGACGTTTGGATGCTGTCGAGAGGCCATGTGATTGCCGCGGACGAGTTGTGGACAACGCCAGAAGTTGGTGAATGGATCGGGACCAGTTGTTGGTATTCCGCGTTCAGAAGGAGGGGGTGACGAAAAAACCCGAACACCCATGAGGAGTTCGGGTTGAGATCGCATTGCAGACCTTTTTTAGCCCCGACGACGGCGGCCGACTCCGGCGAGGCCGAGCAGGGCCAAACTGCCGGGGGTAGGAACGCAAGTAAAAGTGAGGACGAATGGTGCACTGGTCAGGTCCGTGCCATTCGCGTTGTAGTCGCTGGTGCCTCGGTAGTTCCAGTAGGTGCCTTCGGCGAAAGTGAACTGGGCGATCAGGATTGAAGTGCCCTGGACGGAGGTCGAGGGGTTTGTGTCGAAGTAACCACCGTTGTCCTCTTGGATGAAGCCATTGCCACTGATGAGGGCGCCGAATGCGTCGCCTTGACCTTCAAGGAAGCCGGGGGAGAACTGGGTCTCACCGCCGTTGGCGTCGCCTTCACCGATGGTCACCCAGGAATCGCCGGGTTGGGCCAAAGCACCAGGGACGTCCGCAGGAACTGCAGGCACCAAGTGCTTTTGGATGAGGTCGGAGCTGGCGGTCAATTGCAACGCGGAGAAGTTGGCGTTGCCGGAGACAGCGAGCTGCTTGTCGAGTGGGTTGTCGTAGTTCAAGAAGATCTTGTAGGTGACTTCACCTGGGTTGATGACTTCTTCGGTGTAGGAAGCGCCGACGAAATCGGCGGAAGCCATGGCGGTCACGCCAAGAACAGCTGCAAATGCAAATCGGGACATAGTGGTCCTCTCTCTGATTGGGGTCTCTCTTCTGCTGCGATCTCTTCTTCTCGTCCGGCCCGCAGATCAACCGTACAGGACCAATGTAAAACACTCTGAATCCAGTTCCAACCCCTTTCTCCAAAAAAATCGTAAAGAATCGGTTTGGGCGCTTTGACCGCTCGGTGGGCCAATCAACAAAAACAGCCCTCCTGGTAAGGAGGGCTGCTCAAGATTCAAATTTGGGGCTTTTGCTCCCCCAATACAGGGAGAGATGGCCTCAAGATTTATCCACGGCGACGGCGGCC
>CAXBRK010000058.1:0-12362 GCA_963978155.1 uncultured Phycisphaera sp.
GTCGAAGCTGGTGATCCCGATGCCAACCAGAATGGGATCCACGATCGTTGTGAATGCCTTGCAGATTTGACAGGCGATCGTCGTGTGAACTTCCTTGATTTGCTATTGGTTGTGAACGCTTGGGGGCCGGTGGAGTTGGGCACCGTGGGTGATGTGAATGGAGACGGCGTGGTTCAGTTCAACGATCTGTTGATCGTGTTGGATTCGTACAGCATTCAATGCCCTCTTTGAACATCGGGTGCATGGATGTGCTGGTTCATTCCGATGGCCCGCCACAGATCAGTTGTCGCAAGATGATGCGGGCCGACTCCGTGCGGTATCCATTGGTGTTGCACCAAGGGCGATCCAAGAGGGCGTACGAAAGATCCTCGTGGCTGAAGAAGATATTGATCGCGGGGTTGGGCAACGTCATCGTCCGAAGTCGATGGCTCTGGTCGTGAGATCCGAGACGTCGGGTGGTTCGGGTCTGGAAAAGCACGCCTCCGATCTCGGCGAGGACGGTATTGAAAGTGCTATGCAGATGCGGCATGTCAGAAGTCCTCGTGATCGGTTGCTCAAATACCGCACTGAGTTGTTGTTCGATCGATTCACAAAATGAACCTTCGCCGTGCACCGTTTCAAACAGGATGGCCCCACGTCCCGATTGCACAAACGACTGCAAAGCGTTCAATTCTTGGTCGTTCAAAAGCATTTGATCAATCCCGCGGATCCACACAAAAGCTTTCTTTTTGAGATCATCAAGGTTGGCCAACGGCCACTGTTCGACCTTGATGGTGCGGGGAGCCCCCATCCAAGCCAACAATTTGTTGGTTGATCTTGGTTCTGGGTTCCAGTCCCCTTGGTGGACCGCTTCGATGAGCAGCATCTCTGGAGCAAGCTCGGGGTCGTGGTGAACCGCCTTGATGTTCACGTCATGGAGGCGCACGGGAAGCGGTTGGAGTCCGCTTGCTCCCAGATAGATGTTGGTGAGGGTGTGATACAGCTGGACTTTGCGATGGTCTCGTTGCTGCAAGGTCGCGCTGACGTCGGTGCTGGGAAAAAGCAGGATGCGTTCTCGTCCGCCAGCGGACAAGGCTTCCACCACAGGATGCTGGCCTTGGACCTTGTGGTGCAAGCTGTAAATCCAGTGATCTTGGGGCAACGTCTCCCACGAAGCCTCGGGATACATTTGCTGTCCCAGTTCGCGAATGGAGGCGGTGAAGGAACGGTCGCGTTGGTCACTGGAAGCCACCAAGAGACCACCTTCATGAAGATAGGCCTGCATCTTCTGACACAGTTGCTGGGGCGGCGGTTGGGGCAGATCGGCTTGGGCGGTCAAGAATGCTTGGCGGTGGGGGAAGCCACCGCGGGCGCACCTTTCTCGCCAAGCGACGTGGGCTTGGGCGATTCTTCGTGATGCGCCGGATGTGCTGTTGGACCCCTGAAGAAAGCGTCCCTGACCCGTGAGCCACAGAAGGGGCGATTGGATCCATTTGCCCAAGGGGTCATCCAAAGTAACGCACTGCCAATTGAGTTTTTCTTCGGTGGTCTGGACGAGGTGTTCGGTCCAGTTGGCCGCATCGCGTGGGCGGCGGTTCGTGTGTCGTGGATCCAAGACCAATTTGTTGATGGCCACCGGAACCCGACCTCGACTGAGGAACATCAAGGCGAACGCGCGGTCAATGGCATTGAGTGGGTGCCGGTTGCGAACCAATTTCGCATCCTTTCGTTGAAACTTCAGTTCCAACATGCGGGCGGCAATGGCTCGGTACCAATCGTGGGCCCCAAAGCGGTGTCTTCCTGTGGCCAGAGCGACCCGCTCCACGCAATAGGCGTGGTACCACCACCAGCCGTGATCTTGCACATCTCCCTCTTCAACCGAAGGGTTGCTCTTGGGGTCAAAGTAGCGGTCCACCCAATCGAGTCCACGCTGCAAGGCGTCTTGATTGCGCTCCAGTGCCCCACGGTTGCCGCGGACGGCACTCTCGCTGTGCAACCAGTCTTGGGCGATGCCCAAAATGGTCAGGGCGGCCAGGGTCATGGAGGAGCGGGGGGCATCGGTTGCGGTGTAGCCCCAGCCACCGTCGGTTCGTTGCTCCCGAAGCAAGTGGTCTTCCAGCGCCGCCCACACCGCACGTGGCACTTGCACCCCGCGTTCTTCACCCGCCCACAAAGCCAGGGCGCCATATTGTCGCAAAGAATTGTCCACCCGTTTGGTGTTGGGTTGGGCCCGGTAGCCCCAGCATGCGGCCTCGTTTCCAAACGAACGCAGAAGCCAACGGATGTCTTGTTCGAGTGCCGGTCGGGTGGACTCGGGCATCCTTCCCAAAGCTTGCGCTCGACACGCCACGGGGTAGGTGTTCTTAAGCGAAGCCTTCAGCATCCATTGCACGCTTGGTTGCAATCTGGGGTCTTGGCATTTCATCCCGGCGTGCAAGAGGCCCAAGATGGTTAACGGGGTTTGACCCCGTGGAGAATGGTCGTACTTCGGAGTTGGGGGATCCCAGTGGGTCTGAGGATCCCAGTCCTCCATGGTTTCTTCGATCAGCAGGGCAATGGCTTGGGTGATGTCATCATCGCTGAGCGATGCTGCCGTGAACTGCGCCGATGCCACAGTCGCCCACCCCAAGATGCCCAAAGCCACGCCACCAGCGCGCAAGATCCCCATCTTTTATCCCCCCATTCTTTTTTGGTTGCGTGTTGAACTCGCGAAGCAGAATCACCAGGCTCGGTATTCGAGCACTGGAGTGCCAGCCGATCGAATGCGTTCTTCGATCGAAGGGCCTTTCATCAAGCCCAGCCCCAGTTGTTCAAAGGGGTCTGGTCGCCTTTCGTAGCGGAAGACACTGGCTTCGCCGGGATTCACGCCAAGGGCCTGCTCCACCATGGCCACAGCGTCTTCTTGGTAACCGATGGCGTCGATCAGCCCGAGATCGAGTGCTTCGTTGGCGGTGAACACGTTGCCGTTGCACAAGTCGTCGAAATCGACACCTTCAGCCAAGCGTTCGGAACGTCCCTCTTCCACTAGCATGCGGAACCGGTCGTACGCCGCATCCAAAATTTTCCGGATCTTGGCGTAGTCCTTTTCGTCCCAGTTGCGCCAGAGGTCATTGGCTACCGCTTTTTCTGGGCTGCGGGTGGCCACCACGCTGTTGGCTTCCACGCCGATCTTTTCGGCGAGACCTTCCATGGTGAGCACGCTGGCGATCACGCCGATGGAGCCCGTGACGCAGGTTGGCTCGGCCATGATGCGTTCGCAGCGGGCGGAGACGTACACGCCACCGGACGCCGAGATGCCTCCGTAACTGGCAAAGACGGGAATGTCGGCATCACGGAGCTTTTGCAGGTCGTGATCGATCCGATCCGATGGGGTGACCCCGCCACCAGGGGAGTCCACCCGGAGCAGCACGGCGTCCACATTGTCTCTTTGGGCGCGATCGACCGCGGCCGAGACCTCTGATGCGGTTTGATCGGTGATGGCCCCTTCGACCGGAATAATCGCGATCTGGGTCTCTCGATCTCCGCGTTGGACGGTGCGGCGCACCACATCATTCTGGACATCTGCAGCGCTCGCGCTGGAGCCCGCGGCTCCTGCCGCCAAACCGAAGATGAACGCGCCTCCGGCCACGAGGACGGCCAGCATCAAGGCCGCAAAGACCCCCAAGGCCACGCCGGCACCGCTGCCAGAACGGGGGGTGGCGTACACCACTTGTGGTGCGGCGGCTGGGGGGTTGGAGGGTGACGCGGGTGGTGTGTTTTCGCTCAAGACGAGGCTCCTGTAAGGGCCTGATTGTACTCCGGTCAGGCCCAGATCCCGGAATGTGTCGGAAAAGTCTCTTTTGGACGGCTCCGTCGTAGAATGTGAACCATGGCTACGTACATCATTGAGCCCAGTTCAACCGGACCCGCCGAACGTCTTGCCGTGATGCTGCAAGACCTTGGCCACCGATTGGTCTTCATCCGTCCCCACGAGGGAGATGCGATCCCAACCGACAGCAGCGACATCGATGCGTTGGTGATCATGGGGGGGCCAGGTTCCGCAACTTCAGACGAGCCTTGGATCGCAGCCACCAAAACGTTGGTCCGAACGCTTGATGCGGCGGCCATGCCCGTGTTGGGCATTTGTTTGGGGGCGCAAATTGTAGCGCACGCGCTCGGGGGTGAGGTTGGTCCCGTGGATGCGGGCTACCAGTTTGGTCTGGCCGACATTCACCTGACCCCGGCCGGTCGCGATGATCCACTCTTTGCCGGATTGGGTTGGTCCCATGTGCAGTTGCACCATCACGGTGAAGCCGTCACGAAACTGCCGGATGGCGCGAAGGGTCTGGCCAAGTCAGACGACACGCCGGTTCAAGCATTTGCCAAGGGCTTGCGGACCTACGGGTTCCAATTCCATCCCGAGTGTTCCCACGACCGAATCCTGAGTTGGTGCGGTTCCGAGGCCCAGTTCATGGAGCGAGCAGGCGTCACCACCGATGCCATTGAGCGACAACTTCAGCAAGCCGACGGGGGTTACGCCGACTACGAACGCAACTCGATTCGATTGCTTGAGCGTGTTGCCCTGTTGTTGATGCCGGTTGACCGACGATTCGCGGGAACGTCCGGAGAGTTGCGTCACTAAAAAGCATTTGACGCGTCTACCGCGACAATCAAAAAACTCTTTCATACGCTCGTGGTGAAGCTTATCCCGGGATATTTGCGACCAATTGACGCAGTGCCGTGCTGATGGCTTCAGCATCGATCCCGGCCATCTTCTTTTGGTCGGACTGGCTGCCGCATGGGATCCATTGATCGGGAATCCCCAGCCGACGCAAACGCAGCGGCAGGCCAGCATCGGACGCCGCTTCCGCGACGGCCGCCCCAAAACCACCAGGCAATCCATGGTCTTCGACCGTGATCACCGGCAGTTCTCGGCGGGCGAGGTCTTCGAGAAGTTGAAGGTCTACGGGCGCCGCAAACCGACCGTCGTGTACTTCCACGGACATCCCTTCCGCGGCCAACGCTTCGGCTGCTTCCAACGCGTCGAGACCACTCGTGCCGTACGAGATGATGGCGGCCACGGGATCTTCTGGTGTGAGCAGGGGGCGCGACCGTCCCAGTTCGAATGGTGGGCATGGCCCCAAGTCACGTTCGGTGACGGTGCCTCGGGGGTAACGCACGGCGGACAGTCCGTCGTCGTAGTCCGCCATCCACGCGACCGCGGCTTTCAAACTCGGCTCATCGATGGGCGCCAAGAGGGCCGCGTTGGGCAAGGTGCGCAGCAGCGAGATGTCGCAGAAGCCGTGATGGACAGCGCCATCACCGCCCACGAGGCCGGCTCGGTCAAGACACAGGCGAACGGCAAGGCCTTGCAAGCTGACTTCTTGGAACGCTTGGTCGAAGGCCCGCTGGAGGAACGTGGAATACACCGCAAAGAAGGGGCGGAATCCGGTTTTGGCGAGGCCTGCCATCATGTCCATGGCGTGAGATTCACAAATGCCCACATCCCAAGCCCGGTCTGGATATTCCTCGAGAATGCGAGTGATGCCGGTGCCGTCTGGCATCGCCGCGGTGCACGCCACCACTCGGTCGTCTTGGGCCATCGTTGAAGCCAGGGCATCGGAGAACGCGGCGGTGAAGGCCCGGCCTTTGCTGGCGGTCTCCACGCTGCAACCCTTCACTTGGAAGGCCGGTGGCGAGTGGAATTTGGTGGCGTTGCCTTCGGCATGCTCAAACCCTTTGCCTTTCACCGTGTGCACGTGAAGCACAATGGGGCGATCGGCCTTGGCCACTTCCCGCAGCACGGATTCCAGCTTGGGCAAGTCGTGCCCATCCACGGGGCCCACGGTCAAGAGGCCAAAATCAGCGAACCAAGAATCCTCGGCCACGAGGTCTTTGGCCACTTCGCCGATCTTGTGGTACCAACGCACCAGAGAATCCCCGCCGGGGATGGCGTCGGCCATTCGTTTGGCCCGCAACTTCGCATCCAAATAGCGACCATCCATACGCACCCGATCCAGCGCTTTGGCGAAGCCGCCTTGAGGCTTGGAGATCGACATGCCGTTGTCGTTCAGCACGATGAGCATCTGGCGATCCAGCGTGCCCGCGTTGTTGAGCCCTTCCATAGCCAAGCCGTTCACGATGGAAGCGTCGCCAATGAGGGCAACGGTTCGGCGACCTTCAGGATTGGATTCGCTGTGGTACCCCTCGCCTTTGAGGGTGTCGCCGCGGGCCATACCCACAGCGGTCGAGATACCCGTTCCGGCGTGGCCGACGCTGAACAAGTCGAATGGAGATTCGCTGGGCTCGGGGAAGCCCGCCATCCCACCCGTTTGCCGAAGGGTCGACAGTTGGTCGGCGCGTCCGGTGAGAAGTTTGTGGGGATAGCACTGGTGTCCGACATCAAACAGCAGCCGGTCGTGCTCGAAGTTGAAGACCCGGTGCAAGGCCATGGTCAGTTCGACCACCCCAAGGTTGGGGGCCAGGTGTCCACCGGTGGCCATCACTTGGCCGATGATGGCCTCGCGAATTTCTTGGGCAAGTCCGGGCAACTGCTCCGGAGAAAGTCGGCGAAGATCGGTGGGGCCAGCAATGGTGGGCAGAAGCGGAGCCGTCATGCTGGGATTCTAGGCCTTGAGGGGGCTTGAACGTGGGGCCTCAGCGGCTTCGGTCCGCCATTTCTTGGGTCAAAAGACGAAGATCGGACGCTTCGGGACCAAACGACTGCAGGGCGTCCAAAGCATCTTGCCGACAACTTTGGATTCGATCGCGGAGTCCGGGCAGGCCGTACACGCGGACTCCGGTCAGTTTGGATTTCCCCTCGTCCTTCCCGGTCCGCTTCCCCATGGTTTCCGTGCTGGCGGTGGCATCCAAGAGGTCGTCGGTCAATTGAAACAGCTCTCCCAAATGGCTGGCCCAAACGTTCAGCGCTTCGATCTGTGATGCCGAAGCTTTGGCACTCAAAGCGCCCAACTCCACGGATGCGACCAAGAGCGCCCCGGTCTTGCCGGTTTGCAAGGCCCGCAGATTCTGTTCGTTTTTGGCAAGGGCTTCACGCTCGGCGGCCATGTCCATCATTTGGCCTTCGATCATCCGCAGGGTGGCTTCGGCCAGCACGGCGCACATGGCTGAGCCATTGGGGGATTCGGCCAAAAGTTGCATGGCCAACATCGGCATGGCATCGCCGGCCAAAATGGCGGTGGCTTCGTTGGTATGTCGGTGCAGGGTGGGGCGTCCACGCCGCAAGTCGTCGTCATCCAAGGCGGGAAGATCATCGTGCACCAAACTGAACGCGTGGATCATTTCCACCGCGGCGGCAGGCGCTTCTGCGTCTTTCATTTCTCCGCCGATGCACTGGTTGGCGAGACGAACGAGTGCTGGGCGGAGCCGCTTGCCGGGGGCCAGCACCGCGTACTCGATGGCCGCGGCCAGTTCCGGTTCGCAGCGTCTTCGTTCCAATGCCCGCGCCAAGAGGGCATCACACGCATCACGATGGGCTTGCAGTACGGTCGACACAACGCCATCGTAGGATGTCGGCCGTGATTGAATTGATCGGAGCCATTTTGGATCGTGGGGGACCGGTGCTTTGGTTGCTGGTCGTCCTTTCCTTGGCGGTGGTGGCCACAGGATTGGAACGCCTTTGGTGGTGGTCAACCGCGGGAAGTGAGTTCCGACTGCACCGGTATCGCCGAGATGGTGGTGGCCCTCACCTTGACCGGTGGCGGTCCATTTTGAATGATGAGGGCCATGCCATGGCCTACACCGTGATCGAGCGAGAGCTGCGGCGTGGCGTTTCGTTCTTGGGATTCGTGGTCGGGGCTGCCCCGATGTTGGGCATTTTGGGCACCGTTCTGGGGTTGGCCAAGGCGTTGGGGGCCCTGGGAGCCAAGGGGACCGGGTCATCGCGAGCCAGCCTGGATCGATTGATCTCTGCGGGCTTGGCCGAAGCCATGCTGACCACCGCCGCTGGCTTGGTCATTGCTTTGGTGGCCTTGGTGCTGCGGCACTGGTTGCACGCCAGAGTGCGTGAAGCTGGCGGCGTGCTGAACTGTGAATCCGAACGCCTTAGTCCGAAGTTGGAGCCCACTCCGGATCCTTAAGGCCATCCACCCACCGGGTCATGTCATCCAACTCGGGGACGGACTTGGTTTCCACGTGACCGTCCGCCGACACCACCACCACTTCTCCGGTGTGGCGACCCCAGGGGATTTCAGCGAATTGACGGTCGGGGCTCAAGCCCAGTGCTTCGATCTTGTAAGGCACGTCAACGATGGATTGCCAAGCCGGGTAGGTGTACGAACGAAGTATGGCGTTGGGAGGGCCGATCAAATCCACCCCAGGTCGCGGAGCGTCGCGTTCTCGGAGCAGGTCGGTGGTTTTGATTCGACTTTGCGTGGCGGAGCAAAACAAGATGAGATGCGAAGGTCTCGTGATGGTGGAAACGGTGCGTCTCACCAGCACTGGGCTGGTGCTTCGAATGGCGGGACCAATATCGTCTTCGGTCTCGACCCAGCGTCCTCCAACGTGGCGGCCGTTGTACGCAAACGCCGGATAGCGACTGACCGTGGTGCGACGCAAGGTGGCTTCAGGCCATGGTCCTGGGGCATCCCAAGGATCAAGCGGGTCGTCACCATCGGCTTGACCGCACCGAAGCGGCAGGGGGTCATCGACCCCGTAACCATGCAGCAGAGGTTGCAATTGATTGCCCAGTGAAGGCAGGAGCCGACTTGGCCAGTAGCCCAAATCGGTGGGCAACATGGGGGCGCCACCGGGCCAAAAGTTTTCAAGATTCCAGCGGTTGACCACAGCCGAGTCCAGGTGTCCGGGAAGGCAAGCATCTTGGGAACGGGTGGCGTACTGCTCGAATGCCGTGTGCAGCGTGCGGATCGCGTTGCTTTCCGCACGTTTTTTGGAACTGCGTTGGGCTGAACTGAGGGCGGGAAGCAACAAGGCAACCAAGACCCCGATGACCGCCAGGGTCACCAAGAGTTCGACCAGACTGAATGCACGTCTCATCAAGTCCGGCCAATGGTTGGTTTTTCGACAAGCCCCGCGCGGATCTTTTCGATCCCTGAACCCAAATCACCGATGGGATCGGGCGGAATAATGTCCACTTTCTTTTCTCCCAGCTTGGCTTCGCCGCGGCGCACCTTTTCTTGGAAGTCAAGGCATTCGGCTCGCAGACGATCGAGAATTTCTTCTTCGGGCACGTTGGCGACTTTCTCGCCCTGCACATAGATGATGCCGCGGCGGTCGCCCGCGAACACCGCCACGTCCGCGCCTTCGGCTTCGCCGGGCCCGTTGACCACGCAGCCCATGACCGCCACTTTCATGGGCAGTTCGACGTCTTGGTCGAGCGTTCGTTTGACTTGCTGCACCAGCTCAAAAAGATCCACCTGCAAACGACCGCAGGTGGGGCAGGCGATCAATTCGGCCCCTTTGCGTTCCCGCAGGCCAAGGCAGCAGAGCATTTCGGCGCCGTCTTCGACTTCGTGCACAGGATCGGAGGCGTACGAGATTCGAATGGTGTCACCGATGCCTTGTTGGAGCAGTGAACCGAGGGCGACGACCGAGCGAATGCATCCGGTCTCTTTGGGGCCGGCGTGGGTCACGCCAAGGTGCAACGGGTAATCGAACCGTTTGGCGATCTCGGTGTACGCGTCCACCGTCAACATGGTGTCCATGCTTTTGGCGCTGATGGCCAAGTCGTGGAAATCTTTGGCGTGGAAAATGTCCAAGTACTCTTCCAACTTCGCGATCATCAAAGCCAGCATTTGGCCATGGCGGTGCTCGCTGAAGAACCGGCCCAGCTCTTGGGCCCGAACTTGTTTGTCGCGGCGTTCGATGATGGAGCCTTCGTTCACGCCAATGCGGATGGGAATGCCGCGGTCTTTGCACGCATCGATGACGGCTTCGACTTGCACCCGGTCGCTGATGTTGCCGGGGTTGAGTCGAATCTTGTGCACGCCGGCTTCCACGGCCTCAAGGGCGCGTTTGAAGTGGAAGTGCACGTCGGCCACGATGGGCACACTGGTGCGGCTGAGGATTTCTGGCAGCGCCTCGGTGTCTTTCTTTTCGGGCACCGCCACGCGAACAATGTCCGCGCCCGCAGCATGCAGGCGGTTGATCTCGGCCACCGATGCCTCCACGTCGTGGGTAAACGACGTGGTCATGGTTTGGAGAGCCACTGGGGCGCCACCACCCACTTCCACGATGCCGGTGCGCTCATCACCAATCCGGATTCGGCGCGTTCGTTCGCGGTGCATACTCATCCTTTTATTTTAGGCCGCATCAGGTGGGGACTCTTCTGCTTTCTTGCCCGAGAAGGCAAAAGCGAAGAGCAGCATCACCACCGCCGCCATCCCTGCAGGCTTGAGCCACAGTGATGCCCATTCCACCATTTTTCCGGGTTCAGCGCTCGGTTCGGTGGCTTCGACCACCACGGTGTGCGCGGCTTCAATTTTACCTGCCACCAGGGCGCCAATAAACATGCCCATTCCCAGCGTGAAGAAGACCAACATGCCTTGGGCTTGGGAACGAATTTCGGGTGGGGCGATCTTGTCGGTGTAGATCTGACCTGTGACGAAGAAGAAGTCGTAGCAAATGCCGTGGAGCAAAATACTGCCCAACATCAACAGGATTGGTGTGCTGAGCATCACGCTGGTGTATCCCGCTTCAGGGGTGCCGACCAGCATGAAATCCAACGGGATCAGTGAATCGGCCATGAGGCCCTCGGGAGCGCTGAAAGAAAACATGAGATACCGAAGGACCCAAGCGACCATTCCGACCAAGAGAGTCATTTTTAAGCCGAACGTTCGAATCGCCAGTGGCAAGGCCAGCATGAAGGCCACTTCCGACATTTGTCCCAAAGTCATCTTCGCGGCAGGATTCGCCATGCCTGCATCGGTGATGAATCTCGCGGCCATTTGGTAGTAGAACGCCAGCGGGATGCAGATCAAGAACGACCCAATCATGAAGACGCAAAAGGAACGATCCTTCAGAAGCGACATCGCGTCGAGCCCAATGGCTTGCGAAGCGCTGAACTGCGTCCCCTTGGCCGGGGGTGGGGTGTTGGGGAGCGTAAAGCTGTAAAGGCCCATGACCGCAGACGCGCCAATGGCCAAGTAGAACTGGTCGATGGTCGCGTCAGCTCCAAGCCATGAAACCGTGAGTCCTGCCGCAATCCAGCCAATGGTGCCAAAGACCCGAATCATCGGGAAGGTCTTCTCCGTGTCAGCAATGTTGCTCATGGCCACGGTGTTGACGATGGCCACGGTGGGGAAGAAGCTCAGCATGAAGCAGAAGAACACGATGTTGATGGTGTCGGGGGAGGGGTTCTCCACCGTCATGAAGGTTGTGGCGACGTACATCCCCGCAGTCCCGATGAGGTGCAGGATGCCCAAGACGATTTGGGAAGGCAGGAAGCGGTCGGCGATCATGCCCACCAAGAACGGGCTGATCATCCCCGCGATCGGACCGACCGAGTAGGTCCACCCAAAGTCCTCCGCCTCAAAGCCAATCGTTTCCAGATAGTTGGGGCCCGTGACGTACCACGCTCCCCAAATAAAGAACTGAATGAACATCATGATGCAGAGGCGCGGGGTGGTCAGCATGGGTTCTTCCTTCCGGTGACAAACAAATCTGGGATTCATGGTAAGAAGACGTCCACTTTTGCGTCGATTGGTGTCGACCGACCCCGTTGGAGCCCCAAATGATGCACAACGACTGGATTGAATCTGCCTGGGCGGCCCACAGCTGCGATCTGCGGCACTACGCCCGGGGCTATTGCGGGAACGTCGAGCAAGCGGAGGACGCCGTGCAAGACGCATTCTTAAAGTTGCAACAAACCACGCCGGCGGTGGCGGGGGATCCACCCCGGCCCTGGCTGTTCCGGGTGGTTCGCAATCGTCTGATCGATCTGCACCGCCGTTCGCGGCGAGAGCGGCCCAACGACATCTTGCCTGCCTTGGCGGTGGATGCTGACGATCCCAGCGTGGACACGGAGGCCATCGCAGCCCTGAACCAATTGCCCCCGCGTCAACGCGAAGCCATGGTGCTTCGCTTTCGCGGGGGGCTTTCGTATGACGCCATCGCGGAAGTGATGGGCACCAGCCATTCCAACGTGGGGGTGTTGCTGCACAAAGCGCTTCGCACCCTCCGAGAAGAACTTGATCCTGCCACCGAAGGACGTGCCGTATGAACCACGACGACCCACGATTGACCCAGCACGTACTGGGTGAAGAGAAGAGCGCAGAGATGACCGAGGCGCTGAACAACGATCCCGCGCTGCAGCAAGAAGCAGAAGCCTTGCAAGCGACCGCCGAGCGCATGGCCCGGGCCTTGGCCCGGCCCGCTGACGATGGAAGCCAAGCGTTTGCTGCGGGGGGACCGCCTCGCCGTGAACC
>CAXBRK010000059.1:0-11952 GCA_963978155.1 uncultured Phycisphaera sp.
GGCGGGCCGCGGAGGCAAAGGCGGCGACCATGGCGGTGGGGTGCGCAATCAGAAGGGCCCCGGGGCAGGTCACCACCAAGACGGTAATGGCTCGGATGGCCGCTTCATCACGGATGGATTGGAGCTCACTGCGGGCGGTGAAGAACCACACCACGCCAGCCACCATCAATACCACCGGGACGTAATACGCTGCGAGCTGTTCGATCAACTCCTGACGCTCGGTCTTGCTTTGTTCGGCTTCACGAATGAGGTTCTCGACTTTTCCGATGGTGGTCTCGCCAGCCACCGCGGTGACTTCGACATCAATTTGACCGGTGAGGTTGGTGGTACCGGCGTACACCTCGACTCCAGCCGAAGCCTCAATAGGCACTGCTTCACCGGTGAGTGAAGCTTGATTGATGTCGGAGGTTCCCGAGACAATACGTCCGTCTACAGGCAAATTCTCGCCCGGTCGAACGCGAACGATGCTGCCAACCGATAGTTCAGCCAGACGTTTCTCCACTTCCTGCCCACCTGGCTCAACCACCCGGGCCAAATCGGGAGTCAGTCGGACGAGTTCGCGAATGGCTCGTTGCGCGCCCCATGCGGTCCGGGACAAAATCAAGTTTGCCGCCTTCAAAAAGAATGCCAGAAAACCAGCCGCGAGATAGTTGCCGGTGGCAATGGCCGCCAGCACAGCCAACGATGCCAGTGATTCGCTGGAAGCCTGGCCGGATCGGAGTTCATTCAAGGCCCCTTGCAACAGTGGCGCCGCGAGCACCAATGCGCCGAGGAAGGCTGGGATTTGTACGACCTGCGGGTGAAGCCCGAAGATGCCGGCAATCCAAGAGACCAGCAAGAGGGTGCCACCGGCCAAAGCAATGAAGAGTCGGTGCTCTAAGGACTCAGCGGCAAGTTCAGTGTTGGAATCGGGGGCTTCCATATTCATGCCAGAATTCTATCCGCAGCGGGTGGGTTCGGCCGGAGGCCGGCTGGTTCGCTTGATTGGTTGCGGGTGAATTCAGGACACTCAGTCCTCTTCGAAGCGGGTTCGGACGAGTTCAGCCAAGGCCTCGGCCGCCTCGGCCTCATCTGGCCCCTCGGCGATGATTTCGAGGGTGGTCCCTTGGGTCGCGGCCAGCATGAGCAAATGCATGATGGATTTGGCGTCGACAGAGTCCTCTCGGTCCTTTCGGCCAATGGTGATTTGCGAAGCATATTCAGCGGCTTTTTGCGCAAGCAGCATCGCTGGCCGCGCGTGCAGCCCGAGAGGATTGTCGACAGTTGCTTCAACCCGGGTGGGCATTGCTCAGCCTGAACTCGCTGCATCGCTTTCGCTGATCAGCGTCATGACGTCTTCCACGCTGTCGGCTTGTCGTAGGAATCGACGGAAGCCGTCGTCGCTGAGTCGTCCGAAGACCGTTTCCATAGCATCAAGATGAAGCTCGGGTTCACCTTCGGGACTCAGCAAGAGAAAAAAGGCAAAGACAGGTTGGCGGTCGAGAGCATTGAACTCGACGCCATCCGGACTTAGCCCGACTGCGATTCTGATGTTGTCCACCATGGCGGTCTTGGCGTGAGGTACCGCAACCCCGTGGCCAAATCCCGTGGACCCTTTGCGTTCACGCTTCATAACGGCGTTGTGCAAGGGATCAACCGCACTGTCGTCGATTCGGCCTGCAGCTGCCAAGCTTTCAAGAAGTTCGCGGATCACCGGGCCTCGTTCTGAGGCATTGAGTGAGGCGACTACGGCTCCGTCTTCAACAAGTTTCGTCAATTGCATGGTTGATGGCGTGCGAATGGTGACGCCTCTCCTTTGGTGCTACGAGGCAGGTTTGCTTTCAGCACTTTCGGCTCCAAGCGGGGCAGAACTTTCGGTTTCGGGAACAATCACTCCGCCGGAAATCGTAAATCGGATGGCTTCATCCACGGTCATATTGACTTCATGGACCTCCGCTTTGGGCAAGTTGACTGTGAAGCCGGTGAACGGCGTCGGACTGTTGGGAATAAAGACCGTGACCATTTCGGTCTGAGCGAGGTTGCGGACCGTCTGCAGTGATGAACCGGTAGCAAATCCCAGGCTCCAAATACCTGGCCTCGGATATTCGATGACCACGGGGCGTTCAAACTGCATGGCCCGTTCACCGCCACCCAGCACAAAGTCAACCAGTTGTTTGGCCGAAGGATAAATCGCTCGCACAATGGGCAGCCGAGCCAGGAAGACTTCAAATCGACGCCACACCCATCGCCCGAGCATGCCTTGGAGGAAGGTGCCAAGCAGAGCAATACCTAATAGGGCCACCAACAAGCCGATGAGATCCAAGCCGAACTGGTTGGACCACCATTCGTCGATGTTCTGGGTGAGCAATTCGGTTTGGGTTGGTGGCGCTTCGCCGCGTGTGGCCGCCCGAGTTTGGGCCAGTTCCATCTGTTCTTCTGAGGGTTGAAAGGCATCCCTCAAGGGGGGGAGAACGTCGGCGGTCCAGATCACGGCTTCACGGATCGAAGCGTTGATGGGAGCGGCAATGGTGTCGAAGGTGAATCTCCAGACGGTGGAGACCACCCAGATGGTGAGAAGGGTCGGAAGCAGCGCGGCAATCCCACGTACGAACCGACTTTTCATGCCTGCGGGTTTCGCCATGCTCTTATCGTATCCCTCGAGTGGCATCGGTGAGGCTGATCTCACCATTGGCCATGGCAACCAAGGTGCTGGGCAGCAGTTGGCATTCGGCTTCGAACACCCGGCTCGCCAAGATCTCGGCCGTATCCCCTTCTTTGACGGGAACCTCCATGTGGTCCAAGACCGGCCCCTCATCGTAATTTTCGGTCACCAGATGGATGGTGCAGCCGCTGACCTGTTCACCGGCGGCAATGACCGCTTCGTGCACTCGTCTCCCATACATGCCGTGCCCGCCGTACTTGGGAAGGAGTGAGGGGTGGATGTTGATGGCGGGAACCGGCGCGGGTACAGGGAACGGACGAATCCACCCGGCCAGGACCACAAGATCTGGAGCAAGTTCTTGCAACAGGTGGTGGCACGACCCTCGATCCTCGGCATCGACGTGATGCACCGGAAGATCATGCGATGCTGCGATCAGTTCGGCGTTGCAGGGGCGATGCACCACCAAGGCTTTGACTTCCAGGGGGAGTGATTCTTCCTCGATGCGTTGCAGAAGATTCTGAAGGGTGCGACCGCGCCCCGAAGCGAATACCACGACCGAAAAGTGGTTCATGCCTCATTCCATGGGAAGGGCCGGCCTTCTTCATCGACTGCCACCATGGTCAGGCGGGCGGTCGTGACTTCGGCGGTTTCGCCGTCGTCCCAACGTTCGGCTTCGACTCTGACTTCAACTTCAAGTGATGACCTTCCGGTTCGGCATGGGCGTGTGAGCAATCGAACGAGGTCGCCGACTTTGACGGGAGCTCGGAAATCCACCCGTTCGATGGAGGCGGTAACCCATCGACACTTGGCATGCCTTCGTGCTTCCACAAACCCCGCTTGGTCAATCCAAGAAAGGATGACGCCCCCAAAAATGGTGCCATAGACGTTGGTGTCTCTTGGCATTGGCATGAATCGGAGGGCCGGCTTGAATGTTTCGGGATCGGGACTGTTCATGATTCGCTCTCGTTGAGAGGTTGGAGAATCGCACATTCCACCGAGATCTGCTGATCTTCAGGGGCAAACAGGAGCCATTCTCCATTGGGAATCGGACAGGGCAGACGCAGTCCGCCAGAAATGGGAACGCCACTGGAAGGAGTCAGCAGGGAAACCCGCCGCACGACCGTACTCTCGACGCTCATGCCAAATCTTGGATCGGTGGGGTCGGTCACAAACGCAAGCACCCCGGGGGGGAAGTCAACAATGGGGTAGGGCGGCTCCCAAAGCCGAACCCGCTGACGTGCGGGATCCCAGAACACACAGCGGGGAAGGCCTGGGGCGGTGGCATCAAATTGTCGAAAGGTGCTGGTGGTGGCAATGGTGGCCTCCGAACCACCAGATTCCGCAATGCGGAGGGGAAGGGCGGTACGCCGCAACGCATCGGAGTCTTCGACATTCGTCCGGAATCGGACAAGATCCAGAGCACCATCCCGCACTCGCCAACAGAAAAGGGTGCCGTTGTCACCTTGCCATCTTGGCGCATGCCAAGTCGCGGTGTCGTCTTCCAATCGCACAGTCGTGGTTGGCGTACGCACCACCAGCCCGCCATCTTGGATGAAAGCAATGCGGTCGTTCGGGCCCAAGTCCAGATCGGTGGCGTTTTGCTCGGCGAACCATTCCACCGTTCCGCCAACCCATGACGCTCGGCCGACCCGTTCACCATCCATCACTGCAAATCCGATGTCGTCGACGCTCCGGCCGAATCGAATTGGTCCGGGGACGCGGCCAAGGACCATAGGATCGTCCAGTCGATTGTTGGGGATAGACCGAATCAGGACATCTCCGGGGCGTTCGGGATCGGCCATGGCCATCCGATCACCTTTGGGTGAAACCACTGGAAGATCTCCTGTCCACCCGGTTTGGCCGCGTGGTTCAACGGAGATTCGGAAAGCTTGCGAAGCCGTCGGCGTGGCTTCAAGGTTGAACTCGGGAGACTCGGAGGCTTGGACGACCGTGGAGGATGTCGAAGCGCATCCCCACAGCGAGATTCCGGCGGTCAGCAGAAGACAGAACTGGCGGGCCGGGCGATTCGGCATCACGACCGTGCTCACTCGGTACGAACCCCGGTGGGCTCTCCAACACCACGGCCCGTGTCGTCTCTGGTCTCGGCGGCTTCACGCTGTTCGGCGAGTGGGGCACGCATTTCTTCCAAGCGATCTCGATAGTCTTGTTGGAAGTTTTCGTCGTTTTCGTCGGGGTTGTCCACCACGCGTGGGGTGACGAAGGCGATGATTTCTTTGCGATTGACGGTGTTGTCTCGGCTGGTGAAGAGTTCTCCAAAGACGGGGATGTCACCCAGAAGGGGAACTTTGCGGGTCAAAGTTGTTTCTTCTTCTTTCAACAAGCCCGACAAGATGATGGTCTGGCCATTCTTCACCACGATGTTGGTGGTCGTCTGTCGACGGTCAACGGTGGGTCCGCCGTCGTTGATGGCGGGGCCAATCTTCGACAGTTCCAAACGGATGTCCATATCGACATCTTTTTGGGCGGTGATCCGGGGGCGGGCGTTCAGGACCAGGCCAACGGAACGGTATTCAAAGCTTTGGGTGCCGCCCGCAGTGCCTGCGTTGGCAATGACCTGATTCGCAAAGGGGAATTCGGATCCGTCGAAGAAGAATGCTTCTTGGTTGTCTGCGGTGAAGACCACAGGATTTTGCATCACCCGAACATTGGTCACTTGTGCCAACGCTTGCAACACCGTGTCGGCACTAAATTCGGCCGAGAGGGTGCCAGAGTCAAACAGACCGAAGACATCGAACTCCTTGGTGGCGGGATTGGTGGTGTTCACGCCCAGGGCGAGAGCGTTGTCGCCATTTTCAATCGCAAGGCCAGTGGCACTCATACGCAACCCAAGGTTCAGTTCGTCATTCAACTCGACTTCTGCGATCACCACCGAAAGTTCAACCTGACGGCCGGGGCGGTCAAAGAAGGTGATGAGATCCCGAAGGGCCTCTTCTTGGGGGCGGGGGGCCAACACGGCCAGCGCGTTTTGGCGGGAGATTGGCACGATTCGCGCTTTGCCGATGAGGGGGGACTCTGGGGTGTACTCCTCGTTGCCTCGGCCTCCGCGTTGCCACGGGAAGGTCACGGTCTCGGCATTTTGTCCGGTCTGATCGGTACCGGTTCCGCCGTTGGCCAACTGGTCAATCGATTGACCAGAAAGGCCTTGTTCCGGCCTGGTGATGGCGGCTTGGACGCCGGGCTCCGAGAGCAACGCGTTGAGTTGCTCCGCCAATTCAAATGCATCGGCGTGCTTGAGTTCCACCACAAAGGGAAGACCGATCGAGGTGGGTTGGTCCAGACTTTCCAAGACATGCTCGAGGAAGTTCAGAGAGTCGCGGGTTTTGGAGAACACCAACAACTGGTAGGTCTCGGGGTAGGACTCGATGCGGTAAATGCCGCTCAGCGCATCCTCGACGGAAGAACCACCTTGTTGCCCCGAGCGACCTCGAGCGGTGCCACCACCGCCACCGGTGCCTTGGCCGAGCAAGCTGTTGAGCTTTTCAGCCACTTTGACCGGGTCGGTGTAGCGAAGCGTGAACAGTTTGGTGGTCCCAAGATCGCGGGGAAGATCCCACTCGCTGGTGATCAGGCGATCGACTTCACGCAGAACTGCGGGCTCACCAGAAATCGTCAGGGAGTTCTGGGGAACATTGACGGTGATCCGAAGTTCGATTTCTGCACCAAGGGAACCGCCATCCACCCGTGGGGTGGTGACGTTGTTCCGGCCGGCCGATCGGGTTTGGGTACGACCTCGAGAGGCGGTTCCGGATGAAGATCCATCCGACTCAAAGAGATCCGTGACGTTGGAAGCGACGGCCTCAGCATCAGCGTGACGGAGACGCCAGGTTCGGGTTTCGGGGCGGACGAACCGGTTGTCCAGTTCCGCAACAATCTGCTGCACGTGCTGGCAGTAGGCAATGTCTGCATACACCACGAGCTGGTTGCTGGATCCATCGATCTCGATGCTGACGTTGTCGGGAAGGCTGGCCGTGAGGATGGGCTCAACGGCATCGACTTTGACATTTTCCAGACGGAAAATCTTGGCCACATACGAGCCGAGGTCTTGCCGCAGCATCACGTCGTCGTCGGCGGTCAGCACGGGTTGTTGACGCAGTTTGGCAATGTCATCAAGATCGCCGATGAGAATGACATCTTCGCGTTCAATGGTGCCAATGTCATTCAGAACCAACGCCCGGAAGATCAAGTCCAACGCTTTGCTGCGTGGCATGGGGCGATGGGTGATGACCGTGAACTTCTTGGATCCGATGTTGCCCACGGGGAGGATGGTCTTCCCGGTGAGTTCGCCAATTCGGTAGAGAATGTCTTCGACGGGCTGATCGACAATCTCCATCGGCGGGACTTCGTCGTTCGGCAGTTCCACCCGACCGGGAGGGGTGATCAGCATGGTCGTCGTGTTTTCACCGGCAGCGTCCGATTCTTCGACCACTTGGGCCTGGAGAGAAGCGGTGCACGCCAAGGCGGTCAGCGTGGTGGCGAAAGTGAAGGTTGGCAAAGTGAAGTGGACATTCATGGCTGGTGTTGATCTCAAAGAGTGAGTCGAAATGGTTTTGGCTCAGGTGATGTTGTTTGGGGGCTTATTCGTCGGGGATTTCGGGTTCAGTTGACGAGGAGGAGGTGGACTCTTCTTCGTCAGAATCTTCGACGGGTGGATCGGGCTCGTCAGGAATCGACAATGCTTCCAGATCTCCTCGCCCAGTGTTGCGGGCTGGTTTGAAGAGGTCGCTGTCTTCTCCGCGAGGGCGGAGTGGGACATCCCATTCCTTGCCTCGGTATTCCACCCGGAAGGTGTAAGGCGCATCTTCAACGCCCACGAGAGTTACGCCGCGCGATGATTCGCCCATCCGAATGCGGTCGTCGCTGGAGAACCAAAGATTGTCGCCATCAAACGCAATTGGTTTTGGTCCCGTGTAGGAAGTCGGCTCAGGCGGGGTCACCGGCTCGGGGGGGCGAACAGGTTCGGGCCGCGTGGTGGGAGGCGTAACGGGTCGAGGTGGTGTAACCGGTCTTGGACGACGGGGCTGCGGGGGAGTGTGGAACGCAGAGCGTCCGGCGAATCGGTTTTCCCACGTGGTTCTGGCGTCATCGTGAGCGTCACGAAGCGCTTCGAGCTTGGCCAACGCATTTTCGTCTCCAACCGCGGGAGCACTCAGAAGGGCATTGATTGGGGATCGGGCCAGCACCAAGAAGGCGAGCAGGCCAACCACCAAGCCTCCGATGGACATGTTGAGGTCACGGGTGTTCATGCGCCCCTCCTTACCGAAGCCAAGGCCCAACGCTCCATCGAGCAGGAGACGGCGATTCTTCCTCCGTCTTCTTTGGTCATGCGTACTTCGGTGACCAGATCCACCGAAGAAGAACCTTCAAGGCGGCCCAGGATGCGAATCGCGTCTTCAGTGGTGGCCACAAATTGGTATTCCGCGGTCACCCGTTGCACAGCACCGTCTCGTCCAAGCATGCGCCGGGCTTCGGTTTTGGGAATCATGGCGCCAACGCCTTGGCGGAAGGTGTCTTCCCGAATGGCGTTGCCAAATTCTTCACGGATGTCGTTGATCAACGCCAAAAGGCTTGATCCGGCTTCGTTTTCGTTGGGCGGTGCGGCCACCTCGCCGAAGGCAACAATCAAATCGCCGGTTGCGTTTCGATCCTTACGCTCGGCACGACCAAGACGTACGGCCAAGTCGGCCCCATCGGAAAGTCGCTTGGCATCCGATTCGATCCGGTCGGCTTTCATGTGCATCTCACTGGCTACAGGTCCCAGCAGTGATGACCAAAGGCCAAAAGCGATCATGACGGCGATGGCCGGGAGGCCGAAGCGGAGCACTGGGGATTGTTGTTCGCTCATTGGTTGTTCCCCTCTCGACTCCGGTTCAGAAGTTCGCTGCGAAGATCTTTCCAGCTGGCTTGGATCTGCAAGAACAAAGCGTGCTGGGGGTTGTCTTCTTTGCTCGCCCCATTTTGGCGAAGCAGGTTGTACGCGGTAGAGAACGTCTTGATCTCGGCGGTGATTTCATCTCGGGACAAGGCTTGCACCTGGGCCAGAGAGAGCGGCTGAGGGATGAGGTTGGGGTCAACCATCGACCCGCCGCGATCACTGGCGTCCGCCATGGATGCGGTGTCGCTGTCGCTACCGGCAAGACCTGGGCGATTCAATCGGGCTTCGATTTCGCCTCGGCTGTCGTTGGTGTTCGATTCTTCGAAAGCACCCGTGGTGCTTGGCGGGGGGGGTGCGGTCGACTCGGTGGTGGCGATTGCGTCGGTGGTTTCATTGGAATCTGTGGAGCCTTCATCCGATTGCTCGTCGGGGAATGCATCGGGATACATCCGGGCGGCCAAGGAGTACGCCGCAAAATCACGATCGCGTTCGTACATCACATCCTTGTGGGGCTTATCAATGCGGCCCGCCAGGGTGAATTCCAAGTGGCCAAAGGCATCTGGTTCTTCCCAATTCAAACTGATGCGGCTGAACATCCGATCCTGTCCAAGTTGTTGCCGCATGGACTCGATCACGTCGGTTGCGGAGACCCCGGCCGATCGATCGGGAATGGATTTTCCGGTCAGCGAGAAGCTGGCGTCCCGCGTGTTCATCCTGACGCCTTCGACCCGAATGCCCCGGGGCAGGTTGGTGAACAAATCCGAAAGGACTTTGACCGCACTGAATCCGGTGTTGCCCAGGGTGTCGTAATGGGCCAAGGATCGTTCGAGGGCATCGGCGTCCTGAACCATGCTGGCAAGTTCGGCATTGCGTGATTCGACCACGCTGAGCCGGGTCCAGGCCGAAACGATGGGGCCAAAGATCAAGATTAAAGCGGCGGCGGCCACAATGATCCGTGCGGTTCGGGGGACCGAGAGTGCTGCGGTCATTCGCGCTTGGAAATCAGGGTTTTCCGTGGGCATCGCATCCCGGAGTCCAGCCAAGCCAACCCCTTGCGGATCAATCAGCAGAGCTCCAATGAGGAGGCCGTGTGTGCCCAACTCAGCGCTGGAAAGGCCGGTTTGCTCTTGGAGTTCCGAGGCGACTTCGTGGGGCAGGATGGTGGTCGACCCATCGAGGGCGGACAGCCCAGTGTGCAGGGCTTCACCAGCCGCCGCCGCCCACGAGTCTGGAGCGCCGGAACCTTGGGCTGATTCTTGGAACGCTCGTCCAACGGAGGCAGGCCAATGTTCTCCGGAGGGAAGGAGGACATTCCGGAAGCCGACACCTCCGGCGTGGGACCATGCGAATGTCGCGCTGCCGGTTTGGCTGTCGGCATGCACCAACGGGCCCGTCGGTCGGTGAGCGCCCATCAATCCGGCGAGTCCCGCAGCGGGAGTGCTCCAGCGAATTGGAATTTCTGTTCGGTCTGCAAGGTCAGCCAAGGCGTTGGCTTGCATTTGGATGGGCCAACTGGTCAAGACCCCAATACGATTGCTTTCGCCCGGCGCGGCCGGGAGCAACCCTCGCCCCAGGCGGTGCTCGGGGTGTTCGGAGCCCAACAACGCTTCGGATTGGATCGCCAGTGCGGGCAAAAGTTCTTGGTCGGCGCCTCCAGGGAGCAGTGCCGTTCGCACCACCATCGAGGATCCGGGCAGCATGATCAGAACACCAACGGCGTCAGATTCGGCGACCATGGCCAGTACAGAGGAGGTGTCGGGCTCCAGTTCGCGGATGGTTGCCGAACGGACGTGGCCATTTTGCCGCTCCACAGTCACCGCTCTGAGGCGGGTGCCGTCGGGTTGCAGGGCCAAGATGGTGCCATCAGTGGGAAAAGTCATGGTTCTCGGTACTCGATGATGCGTACGGGAATAGTGGAACGATCCACCAGGCAAATGATTTCCTGTTCGAGGCCAGAGACCTCAGAAGTGCCGATCGATGAAATGCGGAACACATTGCTCCGGGTATCCAGCGATCGAAGGAGCCATTGTCGGGTCTGGTTTGCCAATTGACCAGTTGGGCCAGAGTTTCCCATGCTTTCATCCACGGTGCGGGCCAAATCCGTGACCCCTTCGGCCATGGCATTTCTCATGAAAATGAGTTGTTGGGCGTCGGTTTCTTCCAACTGCTGGGCACGGAACAGAGCGATCAGCAGGGATTCTGAAACCGTGTTGATGTTGATAGGTCCAGGTCGCTTCTCGTAGGCAGGGAACAGGGTGCATTCAGAAATGACGGCCAAGATTTGTTCTTCTTCCAGATCCAACTGGGTCACATTTGGCGTGTTCTGGTTTTGTCCTTGAGCCTGCCCCTGTGCTTGTCCTGTCGCAGAGCCACCCGCCAAACTTGAAAGGGATTGGATTTGCAAGTCCGTGAGATGGAGGTCGTCCGATCCGCGTGACCAGTTCTGAAGAGCTTGGGCTTGTTCTGGTGTAATCCCAATGCGATCTTGAAGATCCCCCAAGTCGCAATATTGCAGCCGCAGGCGTGGGAGTCCAGAATCCGTAACGCCATCTGCGACTGATGTCACAGTGAGCCAACCGGCCCACGCCCCATCAAGCCAACCGTCTGCGTCATCTTCCGGGGGTGACTTGTCCCCGTCATTTTCATTGGGATCCAACCGGCCATCGAGGTCCCAATCTTCACCGCGGACGTAGTCCGGCCACATGCCCGCGACCAATTCCATCTCAGTGATGGAACGCAGGGGTTCATTGCGGGGGCTGTAGTTGTAGTTCGCGTCGTAGTAATCCGATTCGGCGCCGAACATGGTGGGTTCGTCGTCTTCATCAATCCAGTCACGCAAGGCGGCATATTGGTCTTCACTCATGTCTCGGTTCATGCCGGGCATGGGTTCCTCAAAGAGAGGGAACAGGAGGCCAAGATTCTGCTCGTCGTTGATGTTGAGTCGGGCGTGTTCATCGAGCGGTTCGCCGAAGTCCATGCCTTCGCGGTGGTGACGAATGTCCCAGGATGCATTCTCGGTTTGGCCGACGCTGGCCAGTCTCAATTCGCGAAACACACTGAAGGCGTCGGTTGGTTCGGGAGTGGTGGCGTCCCAAGAAAGGGCGGCAATCACAGATTCGACCCCAGCCCGGGCCGCCCACCTCGCTTGGGTGCGTTGCAGTACCTCGTGTCCGAGGTGCGCTTGACGGAACGAAACCAGCTGGATGCTCGTTGCCGTGAGTGCGGCAATGACCACACTCCACATGGCAAGCAACACGCTGACGCCGCGACGGCGTTGACGCGATCTCGGTGGTCCATGCTCGACCGGTGGGGGGAGTTTCGTTGGCGTGGTCTGTGAGATCATCTTGGACCGCCCCCAAACCCCCCACCATTGTTGGGCGTCGGTCGGCCCCCGCCACCACCATTCGTGGGGCGTCCG
>CAXBRK010000060.1:0-11788 GCA_963978155.1 uncultured Phycisphaera sp.
ACCAGACGAGGCTGAATTGGAGGTGATGGAGCGGGGTCAGTCCGCGAGAATGTCGCGGCCTTTGATGCCATCGATGGTGAGCACGTGGAAGCTGGTGGCTGCAAAGTCGTAGCCGTAATCGATCAGGTACCCATCGGTGCCCAGTGCGGTGTTTCGCTTCCAAAGCCCCACCCCGTCTTGGGCCTGGACCCGGCCATCAGCCCGTTCAGCCTTGCGAACACCAACGGTTTCAACGTGACTGTCGTAGAACAACGTGGCAGGGTTCGACTCCCAGCAGTGGTTGAAGTAGAACGGTTCACAGGACTCGTAGAAAGAGCCAATATCGTTTTGAATATTGGTGTTGCACTCGGCCCGCCGCGACTGAAGCCACTGGTGCTCGAGCATATGGGTCTTGAGCGAACTGTATTTGGCCTGATCCATTGCGGGAGAACGGAACCCTCCGGGCAGATCCCAAGGACTGCCGGTGAATTCTGCGTCCATCACCTGGGCGGCAAACATGCCCGCGGGAGACAGGCAGTAGCTGCTCCAAGCGGGGATGAACCCCCATGGGTAGGTGAAGTTGGCAATGCAGTATTCCTGAGGATCGTCAAAGCAGTTCGTGCCGTCTTGGCCCCGGTTTGTGATGGCATCCAAAACAATGGTGTCTTTGGGGGCGTAGAAAGTGGGGTCGTAGAACTTGTTTCCAACGTACACGTTGAAATTTCGCACGTTTGGAATGCGGAAAGAACCCCAATATTCGAACCCGTTGCTGGGCTCCATCACCAGCGGTTGCGCGCACGAGTGAATGGGCAAGGCTCCCGCTTCGTGGGTCCAGATGTAGCTTCCGCTGGTGCCGTCTGCATTGGTTGCGGTGCCAAAATTGATACCGGGATGCAATCGACCATTTCGTGCGGCGGCATAGCCTTGGAAACCGACGTCAGCGTTGGGCCCATACTTGCCAATGTTGTCGTCAATCAAGGTGAACTGTCGGCCGTTCCACTCCGCGGCGTAGCTGGCGTGGGCAACCCCGAGGTTTTTCAGGTTGGAAAGCGATTGGGTCAGTTTGGCTTGGTCACGGGCTTTCCCAATGGCCGGGAGCAAAATGGAAACCAAAAGAGCAATGATGGCGATGACCACCAGAAGTTCGACAATGGTGAAGGCTTTGCGTCGTGAGGGGGTGATCATTCAAAGGCTCCTCTGGGCATGGCCCGAGTCAAAACAATACCCAGAAAGGGCCATTCGCGACACCGAATCGGCGATTCGACCGCAATTTGATCCCGAATCATCCTAGATTGTTGCTGTGCTCGCCTTCCTCCTGCTGCTGGCCACCGACCCAGGCTTGGAACTGTTTGAACGAACAGTGCGTCCCATGCTGGTCAACCAATGCCTCGAGTGCCACGGGGGTGAGAAGATTCGGGGAGGGCTGGTCTTATCGACCCCAGAAGGTTTGGAAAAGGGCGGCGACGCCGGAGCAGTCGTTCGGCCTGGGGACCCTTCTGGGTCGAGGCTCCTCGAAGCCCTCGAGTACCACAATCCTGACTTTCGGATGCCACCTTCCGGGCGGCTCCCTGAATCCACCATCGCCGATGTCCGCCGCTGGATTGAACTCGGCGCCCCCGACCCGAGACCACGAGGGGAGATCGAGGCGGGAGGTGAAGAATCTGCCCTTCAACTGGGCGACCGATTGCAACACTGGGCGTACCGCCCCATGTCGAAGGATGGGCCCCCCGCCTATCCGGAAGAACATCCCATCGATCGGTTCATTGGCCACAAACTTGAACAAGCGGGCGGCACCCCCTCTTCACCGGCCGAAGACCACCAACTGTTGCGGCGTCTTCATTTGTCCCTGACGGGATTGCCCCCAACCCTCGAGCAGCTCCGCAACTTTGAACATGCCCCTCCAGTTGAACGACTGAACCAAACACTTGATCAGTTGCTGGAGTCCCCCCACTACGGCGAACGGTGGGCTCGACACTGGATGGACGTGGCGCGATACGCGGACTCGAATGGGCTTGACGAGAACACGGCCTTCGCCAATGCTTGGCGTTGGCGGGACTGGGTGATCAGCGCCTTCAACGACGATCTCCCCTACGACCAATTCCTCACCATGCAATTGGCTGGGGATCTGCTTCCGCCCACCGACGATCGTGACCTGGCCCGTGACCGCATCGTGGCCACCGGATTTCTGGGCCTCGGTCCCAAAGTTCTGGCCGAGCCTGACAAAGCCAAAATGAGGGCCGACATTGTCGACGAGCAGCTCGACACCATCGGAAAAACCTTCCTGGGCCAGACCATCGGTTGTGCTCGTTGCCATGACCACAAATTCGACCCCATTCCAGCTCGGGACTATTACGCCTTGGCTGGGATCATGCATTCCACGCAGACCATGGCCACGTTCAACACTGTGGCCCGAGTCCTCGAGCAACCGGCCGCCCATCCCGACATGCTTGCGGAGCGTGAAGCATGGGAACGTGATCTGGAAGCGGCAAAAGCGGCCATCGACCAAGCCCAAAAGCAAATCGATACAGGACTGCAAGACCAGTGGGTGACAAAACTCCCACAAGCCATCGAAACCGTCGCAGCGGTTCCGAATGCTCAAATCGGTCGAGAGGCCGAGGCATTTGATCGCTCCAACCTCAACCGTGATTTCGACCAGTGGGGCCCCGGGATTGGTGTGATCCATACCACCCGCCCCAACGAACTTCAGTTTGTGGAATGGGACTTTGAAGTGCCAAGCGCTGGCGATTGGACACTCTCGATGCGCTATGCCTGTGCAGAATCACGCCCAGCCAAGTTGATCATCGACGGCACCGAAAGAGTCAAGGAGGCGTTGAAAGAAGCGACGGGTTCCTTCTATCCGGACACCCAACGCTGGGTTGATGTCTACAGCGGGGAATGGCCCGCTGGATCAGTGACCATCCGTATGGAACGACCGGTCAGCTTCCCCCACATTGACCGCATCGCCCTCAGACGCACCACCCCAGAACAAGAGACCGTCAATCAACTCGATGCGGTGGCCGAGTCCATCGATCTGCCCATCGGGTTTGTCAGGCGGCTGCATAAACACCTTGGCTTTACCCCCGAATGGACCCGAGATCCAAACGCCACCCAAATCGAAGTGAAGGCCATCTTGGCCAAACACCGCGAATCGGCTGGGACCAACGAAAATCCCGACCAACAAGAGGCGCAGCATCGCTGGCTGGTGGATGGTCCTTTTGTGCCCACCGACCAAGAACGAACTGAAGCAGGCGAAGGGGATCTCAAGGCTTGGGCGGCCGCCAAAGAAAATTTGGCACAACTTGAGGCCAAAGAAGCACCTCTTGCCCCCAACACCATTTCAGTGCGAGAAGAGTCGGAGATTCGTTCGGTCAAACTGCACGCCAGGGGCGACCACACCCAACTGATCGGAGAAGAAATCCCCCGAGGTTTCCTGCAAGTCAGTGACCACTTGGTGCCGGCCCCGCCCATCGAGTCAAACTCCGGCCGGCTTGATCTTGCGTCATGGATGCTGCATCCCGAACACCCCCTCACTGCCCGTGTCATTGTGAATCGGGTGTGGCAAGGACACTTTGGGGTGGGATTGGTGAACACCCCATCCGACTTCGGCACCCGGGGCGGAGCGCCCACGCACCCTGAACTGTTGGATTGGCTGGCCCGGTGGTTCATTCAAGACGGGTGGAGCCTGAAACGATTGCACCGCCTCATTCTGACCAGCAAGACTTGGCAACAGTCCTCACAGCTGCGCCCAGACATGGCCCAACTCGATCCTGACAACACACTGCTTTGGCGAAGCAACCGAAGACGCTACGAAGCAGAGGCGATCCGAGATGCCATCTTGACGGCCTCTGGCGGTATGGATCGCACCATGGGCGGCAGCCTGCTCAACACGGGCAACTTTGCGTACGTCAACAACGACCAATCCGCGAGCAACGAAACCTACGAAGACCGCCGACGCGCGGTGTATCTCCCGGTCATCCGGAATGACATGTACGACTTGTATTCCATCTTTGACTATCCGGACGCGTCGGTCTCGTTTGGGCAACGGCCCAGCACCGTTGTCTCTTCCCAAGCTCTGTTCTTCTTGAATGCTCCCTTGGTGCTTGAGGAAGCCGAGCGGCTGGCGAACACCTTGCATCAGTCGCCAGTCGATGCGGCGCTGACCGAACTTTGGCAGCGGGCCTATGCAAGGCTCCCGCGCGATGAAGAACGCCAGCGTGCTGAAACCCTTCTCAGGACCCTTGAGGTCGACATTTCTCCGATTTCTGCTTGGAGCGGCTTGATTCAATCGGTCTTTGCCAGCAGTGAATTCATTTACTTGGACTAAGGTGAAAACATGACCTGGTGTGGCAATCACCAACATGGCCCCATCTCACGACGCGAAGCGTTGCGTGAAACCTCAGCCGGATTTGGCGCTCTGGCCTTGCATGGCCTCTTGGGCCAGTGGGCGATGGCCGACCAACGCCCGCCCCTCACGGGTCAAGGGGTCAGCCCACTGTCGCCAAGGCTCGCGGGATTTACACCGCGTGCGAAGCGGGTCATCTTTTTGTTCATGCACGGTGGACCTTCGCAGGTCGACACCTTCGACCACAAGCCGGCCCTTCGGCGTGATCACGGCAAACCCTATCCCGGTCAAAAGCCACGGGTGCAATTTGCCCAGACCGGCAATCTGATGGAAAGTCCCTATCGCTTTGCGCAGCACGGAGAAAGCGGACAGTGGGTCAGCGAAATCTTCCCCGAAGTCGCCAAAATGGTCGACGAATTGTGCTTGGTCAAAAGCTTGCACGGCTCAAACCCAGCCCACGGTGCGGCACTGATGAAAATCCACACCGGGTCCGACACCTTCGTTCGACCATCAATGGGATCTTGGATTACCTATGGACTGGGGAGCGAAAACGAAAACCTTCCAGGCTTTGTCACCATCTGTCCCACCCTAGGGCACGGCGGGGTGGTGAACTGGTCCAGCGCTTTTCTTCCCGCAGCCCACCACGGGGTCCCCATGGGCAACGCCGCCATTCCAGCCGCGCGGGCCCAGTTTGCCCACATGACCGCCGGGTTGCCGAAAGATCTCCAACGGGCCCAACTGGATTACCTCCAAGCGGTCGAACAAGAACGGCTGGGGGCGGTCGGGCACGACCCGCAGCTGGAAGGCCGGATCGAATCTTTCGAATTGGCTTTCCGAATGCAATCTGAAGCGCCAGAGGTCACCGACCTGAGTCAAGAATCCCAAGCAATGTTTGACCTCTACGGCGTGGGAGACGACCAAACCGACCACTTTGGACGCCAATGCTTGATGGCCCGCAGATTTGCTGAAGCAGGTGTTCGCTTCATCCAGTGCACCCATTCCTACAAATGGGACCAGCACGGCAACTTGGAACGCGACCACCGCAAGAATGCGGGTGAAGTGGACCGTCCCATTGCTGGTCTTTTGCGTGACCTCAAGCAGCGCGGCATGCTCGATGACACCTTGGTGCTGTGGGGAGGCGAGTTTGGACGCACCCCAGACGCCCAAGATGGCAACGGTCGCGACCACAACCCCCATGCCTTCACCATGTGGATGGCCGGAGGCGGTGTCAAACCTGGGTTCTCATTTGGCGCGACGGACGAGTGGGGCTACTACGCCCAAGACAACAAGGTCCATGTTCATGATCTGCACGCCACGATCTTGGCCTTGCTGGGACTCAACCACGAACGACTGACCTACCGGCACGCTGGCCGTGATTTCCGCCTGACCGATGTGGAAGGCCGAGTGGTCCGCGAATTGTTCGCATAACTCGGGTTATCCGCTTGAGCGATCCGAAGGGGCAAGCTTGACGGACCCCGTGACCGCGGCGTGAGCCTTCTGATCTGAACGATCGGGCAAGAAGGCCCCCACCGCCACATCACACGGCAACAACAACAACGTGTCGTCGTCCGATGCATGCCGATCGGCCGGCGCGAAATCTTGGGTGTACCGGGCCACCTTGGACAATCGAACCTCTTCGAGACGACCTTCGAAGGGGGACATCATGCTGCCGTCCTCAGCAACATCGCCTCCGACCACCAGGGGCAACATGTTGGTCAGACGATTGCCGCTGGCCGACGATCGGCCCACCTCTTTGCCGTTGATGAACAACCGAACGCTCTTCCCGTCATACACCCCGGCCACGTGAGACCACGAACGCGTCTTCAAGCGAAATTGTTCTGGAGCTGCGGCCACCCGGTAACCACCACCCACATGGATGTAGAACTCAGGCCGACCGTTGCTGGCGAAGATGCCGTACTCACTGCCTTCGGTTTTGGTCACCACGCCAACTCGATCGGAAAAGCGGTCCGGCCGCACCCAGCACTCAAGGGTCATCGGTCCATCCGGGAGCGGGAGAGAAGCACTCGCCACCCGAGCATGCCCTGCTTTGGCTCCTGTCTTCAGCACTTGATCGACGTCAGGCTCAGGAAGTTCACCCAAGTCAATATTCAAAGGGAACGGGTGGCGGGATTCTGGGATTTGAATGCCCACGCCAGGCCCCATCCACTCCGAAGAAAGCACCAACTCTGGCACCCCCCATCGAGCATCGACTGGCCCCGGGATGCGTCGCACCCGAAACGTCATTTCCGTCACCGCGTTGCCGGAGGCTTGGGCGTGGCGATGGTTGGGTTCAAGATCCCACCGGTCATCACCCTCAAGCGTCACGTGCCAGCGCACACCACGATCGGGATTGGGGTTGGCCAAACGGACCGAGATTTCAGCATCCACCGATCCGTCTTCCTGCACCGGAAGCGCGGAGAGGAACTCTGGACGAACATCCCGTAGACGCCGGGCCTCGGCACGGTTTTGATCGGTCATCATCCGCGGATCCATGGTTTCACCCACCGGGAACATGGCCATCTGAATTTGGTCATCACGGACCGTGATCAAATTCCAATGATGCAACCATCCCGCTTGAGGAACGGTGAACGATTGCCCGCCGCCCACCGTCGCCAGAGACAAATACTCGATCCCATCTTGGGGACCTGCATAGGTGGCTTGGTGGATATGGCCAGCGAACACGGCACGGACGTTGCCACCGGAGACCAAAATGTCATGGACTTGGTCCCAGTCGTCACCGTACGAGCCTTTCCGCCAGCGGGGATGGTGGAGGAACACAAACTGATGCCGCATGGAAGCGCCTTCAGTCACCATCTGCGTGAGCCAGGCCTTTTGCGCTGGACTCATCACTTGACAATCAGGCTTACTGAAATTGCGCTCTCCGGTTTCCGGATTCCCCTCGTCTGAATAGAGCACAATGAACCGACACCCTTTGTGGTCAAAGGCATACCAAAGCGGACCAAAATGCTGCTCGTACCGTTGCTCGTGTTCTTCCGCCGGACGATCGGGGCCACGCCAATAGATGTCGTGATTGCCCGCGACTGGGAACCATGGACACAAGAGACCATTCATGGTCTCTCGGTACTCTCGCATTTGATCCAGCCACGGCTCGGTGGTGTTGTAGCCTTGAATCAAGTCACCAACGGTCATCACCAAGTCCGGACCCGCCAAATTGGTGTCTCGTACGGCACGCGCGAGCACGCGCTGGGCTTGGTTATGACCGCTGCGTTGGTCACTGGGGTCAGACAAGAATCCGGTGTTGCCCCCAGTGCGATCGCCGTACACCGCAAAAGTGAAAGATTCACCCTCTGTGGGCAGGGCGAGGGCCCGACCATCCCGGTTGGTGTGGAATCGACTGGCGTCAAAGACCACCTGGTGATTTTGAGGGAGCAAGGCATCCCCGAGGGATCCCAACAACAACACAGCAGCAATGAACATGGGGTGCAGTATGGCGAAGTCTTTCAAAGTTTGAAATTCCGACGTTGACCACGTGTTATTCGACACTGGTGGACGATTTTCCGACCGAAATTTGAAGAATCGCCGGCCCAAAGCCGTCCCCGGTTTATTGTGGAGTCATGAAGCGAGTCCTCTGTTCCTTGGTGGCCATGGCCCTCACCTCCGTCGTCTCGGCGAACGGCCTCGAGTTGGTCCCTGGCGGCGCGTACGCCCGAGTCTGGGCACCCTTCGCCAGTTCGGTCCGCGTGGCCGGAGACTTCAACGGTTGGAACCTCAACGCCAATGTGCTGTCCTCCAGCGGCAATGGCTGGTGGGAGGGTGGAATCTCTGGCCCGGAAGCTGGTGACGAATACAAATTCGTGGTGGTCAACAGCGGCGTGAACTGGAGACCAGACCCTTGGTCAAAGGAGATGGTCAACAGCGTGGGGAACTCCATCCTGATGGACCCATCCGACTTTGCTTGGACCGACCAATCGTTCCAAATCGACAACTGGAACGAACTCGTGATCTACGAGATGCACCTGGGCACCTTCCCGGGAGGCAGCCCCCCCGACACGTTCGACCAAGCCATCACCCGGCTTGACCACTTGGTGGAGCTTGGAATCAATGCGGTCGAACTGATGCCCATCAACGAATTCGCCGGCGGGCTGTCATGGGGCTACAACCCAGGCCATGTCTTCGCGGTGGAAGAAGCGTACGGCGGACTTCGCGGTCTCCAGCGATTCGTCAACGCCTGCCACGAACGTGGCATCGCGGTGCTGCTTGACGTGGTCTACAACCACCTTGGCCCTTCTGATCTTGGCATCTGGCGCTTCGACGGGTGGTCCCAAGGCGACTGGGGCGGCGTCTATTTCTACAACGACGATCGTGGCGCGACGCCGTGGGGAAATACGCGTCCCGACTTCGGCCGCAACGAAGTGCGGGAGTACCTCGTTGAAAGCGCGATGTATTTCCTCAACGAGGTGCACATCGACGGACTCCGGGTGGATGGCACCGCTTGGATCCGAAGAACTGGTGCCGATCTTGGCGGTGGAGATGTCCAAGACAACCCCGACGGTTGGAGTTGGCTGCAGTACCTCAACAACAGTGTCGATGGACAAAGCCCCGAGAAAATTCTTGTGGCCGAAGACGGCTACAACGACTGGGCCATCACGCGGCCAACCTCTCAGGGTGGAGCAGGGTTTGACAGCCAGTGGGACCCCAATTTCCATTGGCCCGTGCGCGGCGCCATCGAAGCAGCCAACGACAACGATCGAAACATGTGGGCCATTCGGGACGCCGTCAACTTTGCGTACAACGGCGATCCCATTCAACGGGTCCTGTACACCGAGAACCATGACGAAGTGGCCAACGGCCGTTCAAGGGTTCCAGAGACCATCTGGCCGGGCAACGCGGGCAGCTACTACTCCAGGAAGCGATCCACGCTTGGCGGGGCCTTGGTCATGACGGCGCCAGGCGTGCCCATGATTTTCCAGGGGCAAGAGTTCTTGGAAGATGAGTACTTCCGCGACTCGGACGCGTTGGATTGGTCCAAAAAAGACACCTACCGCGGGGTGTTCGATCTGCATCGTGATCTCATCACCCTCCGACGAAACCTCAATGGCAACAGCCGCGGCCTGACCGGGCCCAACATCAACTTTTTCCACGTCAACAACAGCGACAAGCTGATCGGCTTCCACCGCTTCCAAGACGGTGGCCCGGGAGACGACGTGGTGGTGGTGATGAACTTCCGCGACCAAGCTTGGAACAATTACCGCATTGGCTTCCCCCGCTCCGGCGAATGGAAGGTGATCTTCAACTCCGACAGCACCAACTACGGAGACGATTACAGCAACCATCCGGGCTACGACATCAACACCGATACCATCCCGTATGACGGCTTGGGACAATCGGCAGAGATCGGCATTGGCCCCTACAGCTGCGTGATTTTCTCGCAGGTGGGCAACCCCCCACCTCCTCCACCTCCACCGCCACCGCCAGCCGACGAAGACCTCAACGGCGATGGCGTGGTTGGCCTGTTCGACGTGCTCATCGTTCTCTCCAACTGGGGCTCCGGCGATGAAGGAGATGTCAACGGAGACGGGGCCGTGGAGTTCAACGACTTGGTGGCCATCTTGGCCGCATGGGGTTGATCCCACTCAAGCATCCTTTGCAGGCCTGACCGATTCCGTCACAGCGCGTCGGGATCCGAGTACGATCTTCAGTCCCCAAACAGGGACTCTGGAGAGGTATTGATGCTGCACCCACAACATCAAAGCACAGGCTTCCAAGAGAAGTTCGTCCACGACGATGCCCTTCGATTTCAAACGGCCACCAACCTCGCCAAACAGGCCGGAATCCTGCTGGGACGAAAGTTGGGACAGTCCGACCAAGAAGCGGTGTCGCTCGGCGACCTCTTGGTTCGCGCCGACCTGTCTGAACCAGGAGATGCGGATCTTCACCAAGCCATGAAAGAGGTCGCGGAAAGTTCCTGCGTCGACCTCAGCGACTTGGAAATTGCTGACATCATTGCGTTGGCCCGGACCCAAAGCACTCATCACACTCCCCACACCGAACCCCACCACCAACCATGACACAGAGAAACAACTCCATGCATCACGCCTCACTTTCTGTTGTGCTTCTTTCCACAGCCGCGATGGCCGGAGACTGGGTGACCCTCTTTGATGGAACTTCACTGGACGGCTGGCGCGCCGCGGAAAACCCCAAAGCCTTCACCGTGAAAGACGAAACCTTGGTGGTCAACGGGGAACGTGGGCACCTCTTCTGGTCGGGGAATGAAGACCGCGACCAACAATGGGACGACTTCGAATTTGAAGCCATGGTGCGCACTCAGCCCGGTGCGAACAGTGGTGTGTTCTTTCATACCAAGTTCCAAGAATCCGGCTGGCCCGATGTTGGCTACGAGTGCCAAGTCAACGCCACTCACGGAGACAGCATCAAGACCTGCTCGCTCTACGGCATTGTGAACAACAACATGCCCCCTCATGTCGACGGAGACTGGGTCAAACTGCGCATTCGGGTGGCCGGACGGCACATCCAAACCAGCATCGACAACCAAGTGGTCATCGACTGGTGGGAGCCGAAGGATCGCAAGGGAAGCAAGAAACTTTCCACCGGCACCTTTGCCATCCAAGCCCACGACCCGAAGAGCGTTGTCGAATACAAATTCATCAAAGCCCGCCACCTTGACCCCAAGGACATGACCAGAGCCGAGCGTCTCGATACGAGCCTCAGCACGCAAAGCATTCCGGAAAAAGAATGGTGGAACCGAATGGACCACGGCCCCTTCGTCTCTTGTGCGACGGGCTACCCCATGGACTACGCAACCGCCAACAAAGGCCTCAACCTGTTCCTCGAGAATGGATGGGTGGCCTCCTTTGATACCGGTCTACTGCGAGTTGGTGCGGTATGGCAAGGTGGCCTGGACTGGGAAGGTGTCTCGTACAACGGCAGCCACGGCGGGCATCCCGGCGCGGTTGGCACGCCCATCTACGGCAGCCTTGAAGGCCCCGGCTGGAAGGTGAACGGATCTTGGGAAGATCCTCGGCCAAGCAAGCCATGGGGACCGCTTCCGGCGGAAATGGCTCGCTGGGGCGGACTGATGCGCGTGGGCGAAGAATCCATCCTGAACTACTCCGTGGGTCAGGCCCGGATCCTTGAACACCACAGCGTCGAACAAAGCAAGCCCGGCGACGTGTTGCTCCGCACCTTGGAAATCTTCCCCCCCGCTGAACCCGAGAGCATGCAACTCCGCGTGGCCGATGCCACCCGAAGGCAACGCATCAAAGTGCTCTCCGATGGACGCGGGGCGAGGGTTGGCGACACAAGGTTCGCAATCCGCGGCAGCGAGAATTCGGCCTTCGAGGTCTCAGGAACATCCCTTGTGCTGAACCTTGACCCCACCGTCGACGGCCCTTCCGGGTCGATCATGGTGGCGATCGCCGCGACACGTGATGGCATCAAACCCAGCGTCCTTGCTTCCGCTCCCCCGCCGAAGCGACTGTTTACTCG
>CAXBRK010000061.1:0-11784 GCA_963978155.1 uncultured Phycisphaera sp.
TTCTTCGAGCCCATCACCCCGCGCGACGCCAAGGAGCACCAAGAGGCCTTCGCCGATGGATTCGGTGCGATCGCCATGAGTGACCGAGGCCCTCTGCACACGCTGCACCACGGCCCTCATGATGAGATCGCCTCCATGACCGCCTGCAAATGAGACCACATCTCTCTGGCTTTTGCGTCATCCCTGCCCTGACGCGTCAACACGGAGAACTCATGAGTCATGTGCACGGCGATGGAGCCGTGAACCCCATCCAATTCAACCGACGAAATTTGACCCGCGCCACAGTCTTGAATCTCGCCCGAAGTGAGCATGGCCCCAACCTTGGGGCCAAAGGCAACGATGGCCTGAGGCGCAAGATGACACAACTGCCGTGCCAACCAGGGACGATCGCGCCGGACGTCTGCGGGATGAGGCGCGCGTGAAGCCAAGGTCAGCGTTTTGATCACCGTCGTGATGTAAACCTCGTCCGGTTCAAGTTGCATCGCCGTGCGAAGTTGGGTGAACTTCTCTTCACCCTCTGCATCCAGCGGATGAACACCATTCGGCAAGCCCAACACGAACACCACTCGGGGGGCGACCCCACCTTTGCCGAAGCAAACCTGCGGCGAAGTAGGGACGCCACAAATCGACGAAACAACCTTCCGATAATCGGCTTCGAGGTCGGCCAGTCCTTCGCTCGTCATCACGGGGCTCTCCATCGGATTCTGCAAAACATGGTGGCAAACGTCGCAAATTGTGGACGCTTTGTTTGGTGTCAGAACGACCCATTCTGTCTGAACACCAGACTTTGCCCCAAAAGGCGGGAAATTCGGCCAGAATGGCTGCTGGGACGCCTGCGAAACAGTAACCGAACCGTTGACCAGTCGCGGCAGACTCCTACGCTATGACCCATGGCCACACATGGCGAACCCAGCGGAAACTGTTCCGTAAAGCCCTTTTTGGCCGAAATCTCTTATGGCGTCGAGGATCGACGCCCGGGTCCGACCCCGCAGGTCGGTTGTCCCAATCTCGCGAAGGATCGCGTCAATACCATGAGCACCTCCCCCAAAATCCCATCCTTGCAGGCCTATCAGTTGGCCCTCTATCGAGGCCCTCTCCACCCTGAATTTTTTCAGGTGGCAACCCGAAAAACCCTGCTCCACAACGGATACGAAGCAGAAGCTTGGCTGTTCCCCGGTGGCCACACCGCTCGCTTCGAATACGGCCCAAGTTGTGCCACGGAAGTCCTCTCCGAAGAAGTTGATACCCTTCCGGTGCGTGGGGTGATCGCTTCTCTTCCGTGCGCCGGTGAGCGTGAACACGAGTGCAAGGCGGCCGAGAAGGTCGACTACATGACCTCTGTGCAAACCGAGACCCTTGAGCCACATCTGTACCGGTCCACCTTCGTGGAAATGCTCGAATATGCCGAGTCCCCGGATTGCATCCATCATCGTTGGCGTGAAGACGAGGGTGAAAACCTCTCGGTCTTGGAACTCCAGCGCTACAACGACGAGTTGCATCTGCAGACTTGGCATCTCCGGGCAGACAGCGGACTGGTTTTGCGTTCGCAGTCCGTCTTTATGATCAAAGACTGATCCAAGATCGGCCTCAGTCGCCTTACTCGCCATAGGCCGCCTGGGCATCTCCTCGGATCGGACTTGAGGTCAAGCGTCCTTCTGCCAGAACCTCCACCCCCCTTCGTTCGCTTTGGGGCCTATGCTTTGCGCATCTATTTTGGAGAAGACTATGGCTTACGAACTTCCTGCCCTCGGGTACGACTTTGACGACCTTGAACCCACCATCGATGCCCGCACCATGGAAATCCACCATGGCAAACACCATGCTGGATATGTCGCCAAACTGAACGCGGCCCTTGAAGGACACGATGATCTTGCCGCCCACTCCGTGGCTGATCTCTGTCGGAATCTCGACACACTTCCAGAATCCATCCGGGGAGCGGTCCGAAACAACGGCGGCGGACACTACAACCACACCCTGTTCTGGTCGGTGATGAGCCCCAACGGCGGTGGCACCCCCAGCGGTGCGTTGGCCGAAGCGATCGACAAAGCCTTTGGCTCGTTCGACGCCTTCAAGACGGAATTCCAAAACGCCGGGGCAAGCCGATTTGGCTCTGGTTGGGCGTGGCTTTGCGCACAGGGCGGCGAAGTCTGTGTCTGCTCAACCGCCAATCAAGACAACCCCTTGATGCCAGGAGTGAGCTGCGGCAAGACTCCTATTTTGGGTTGTGATGTCTGGGAGCATGCGTACTACCTCAAGTACCAAAACCGCCGTCCGGACTATCTCACGGCTTGGTGGGAAGTGGTGGATTGGAACAAGGTCTCAGAGGCCTTCGGCAACGCTGATTGAACCAGTACACGCTTCAACCACCACTCGAAGACACCGATACGCCCCCGCCCAGCCCGGGGGTTTTTCGTAGCACTTGTTCTATGACACAATGACAGCATGGCCTCACCCTTCGCCAACCTGGTGCTGATGGCTGCTCATGTGATCGTCACTGTGCCTTCGGCTCACGATGGCCTCGAGGAACTGCTGGCTCAAGCCCATGCAGCCGTCGCCAGACACCCTGAAGCTCTGAACCCACGGCTGCAACGTGCGGCGTTGTACCGACAGCACGAAGAATGGGAACTTGCGGCTCTTGATCTTCAAGCCGCCATCAAGATCTCAGGGGCCGACGACCCTGTCGTCATGTTGGGTCAGGCTGAACTGGAACTTGCCCAAGGCCGGGCGGCCGAGGCTCTGCCTCTCCTCCTTGAATTGCTCAACAAGGAAAATATGTCTTTGGTCGCCCACGACCGGTTGGGCCGAGCGTATGCCCAATTGAAGCAGTGGCCCAATTGCATCGAGCACCTCCGGGCCGTTGTTCAAGAACATCCAGAGCCGGGACCACAACACTCCATCGCGCTCAGTGACGCCCATCGCTCAGCCAAGGATCTCGAACAAGCCATGGCGGTCCTCACGCAGGCCCGCAAGAAATTTGGACCACTGCTTCCGTTGGAAGATCGCCTTGCAGAACTTGAGTCGCAAGTTGGGCGACATGCGGAGGCGATCCAACGAATCACTCATGTCCTCGACGACGCCCCCCGCAAGGAATTCTGGCTCGCGCGGCGGGCTGATCTTCGCGAGGCCGCGGGCCAATTGACCCTCGCGCACATCGACCGTTTGCGGGCTTTGCGGCTGATCGATCAGCAGCAGATCCAAAATGAACAAAGTGAAGCCACCGAGCGCCTTCGCAAATCACTTCAGAATGCCATCCAGCAAGCAAAAGCACCCACTGATGAAGGCCTCAGTGAGCTCGAATCAACTTCAATGCAGGGCGGAACGGGGGAACTCGGACCTCAGAATCCGACCGAGTAACCCACGTGGAAGGCAATGTCATCCCCTGAGCCGTCGTCTTGCTCCAGCCCCACCGTCACCCCGGCATCGATCATGATGTTCTCATCGGTCAGCCAGTCATAGACCCAAGCAAGGCGGGTGCCTGAGGTTCGAACCTCAGGGTCCGTGTTCATGTCGAATTGCACCCCCACAGAGCCATGAAAGGTCTCACCCAATTTGGCCCGGACGCCCAAAGCTCCACTGACCAATGGTGGATCGACATTTTTGTCGTACAGACGACTGGTCACCAACATCCGCAATTCGAGTTCTTCATCGAGTTGATAGGTCGCTGGGACATCGAGCCCGAGGGCCACATCATCTCCATCAAAGCCTGATGTCAGATCTCCGGTTCCGACCCAAGGCCGGAGTGCAACCGCCCAGTCTCCCCCGTCGTTGCCGGTCAAATTGATCTTCGCCGCAACTTGAGGTGTGAATTCAAATTCACCATCCAACGTGCTGGATCCTGGGGCAACCGGCTCAAAGACATAGGTACTCACCGAGAGTTGCAGCTCGATATCTGCGGTCACACCACGTCGCAAGTTGATGAACTCGCCGAAAGTGATGGAGGTGTCGTCGAACAACGATTCGTCTTGGTAGTTGCGAAGGGTGAATTGTCCGGCGGTAATTTCCAGTTGCCACGCGCCAGGAACAATGGTGCCGGCATCCCGGGTCAATGCCAATTGCTCACGACGGAACGGCCGCGGATCAGGGACGCCGTCGTCCTCGAGGAGTTCCACCAATGAGGCCACTTCATCGGGGTCGGATTTGACCTGGGCGCCCGCATCGCAGGTCCAGATCAAGCACACAAGCCAGAACAGGGATTGATTCACAACCTTGGTTTCCATGTGCGGAATCATATGAGTCCGGTTCAGGAGACGCGATGGTTTGGTTCAGAACCGGTAAGGACCGCCATGACATCTCGAACCACCCAGCCCATGGCTTCCACGGCACTCTCGGTTCGGCTGGCCAGATGGGGTAAGAGTCGAGCATTGCTGAGGTTCCGCAGTGGATCACCCACAGGAACTGGCTCCTCCTCGTGCACGTCCAAGATGGCCTTGGCCTGGGGGAAATGTGCCAACCAGTGCCGCAAGTCTGCTGTGTTGATCACCCACCCACGGCTGGTGTTGAGCAGCACCCCAGAGGGCCCAAGGCGTTCCAAGAGGGCGCCTGTCACCAAACCTTGGTTCTCTGGACGACCATCAACATGGACCGTCAAGATGTCTGACCAAGTGAAGAGATCCTCCAAGGATCGAGAAGGAAAGTCCTGCGGGAAATGCGATGCATCCTTGAGGTCATGAAAAGCAACTTCAGCACCGAGAACCTTCAAGACTTCTCCCAACCGTTGGCCGATCCGTCCAAAGCCCAAGATGCCGATGCGATGCTCAGCCAACCTCCGCCCGCCGGTCATTTCTTTTCGGCAAGACTCCCAAAGCTCGCGGCTGGAATCGTTTGGAATATCACCCCGCGGTCGCACAGCATCCAGCAACAGACCGATGGCGTATTCCACCACTGATTCCGTGTTGGCCTTCGGCGTATTCACCACGGTGATGCCTCGTTCCGCACAGGCCTCGAGATCGATGTGATCCACGCCCACCCCGGCACGACCGACGCAACGCAGTTGGGGCATGAGATCCAACAGAGCCCGGTCCACTCGGGTGGCGGTTCGAACCACCACGGCGTCAACCTCGGAACTGGGGCCATCCACCAGTGTGGAGCGTTCCGAAAGCCAGTCTTGGCAAACGGATGGAATGGAATCGGCCAGCCAAATGGTGGGTGGGGTCTCAACGCTCATGAGGCCATGATGCCATGGATTGTTGGTGGCCGAATCGAGTGCGGACGATGAAAATTCAAGAGCGACCACTGCAGAAAAACAACCCCCGGCATAGCATGCCAAGCAATGAAGAGCCCCCTCCCGTACTGGTCCTACGCCCTCGCTTTGTTCGCTTTCGCAGTTCTTGGCCGCCTCGCACCGATGCCAGAAAACTTTACGCCAGTCGCCGCCGTGGCACTTTTCGGTGGGTTCCTTCTGCCCCGAGGATGGCAGGCTGTCGCGGTGGTGTGGTCCACTCTGCTGATCACCGACCTCTTCTTGGGCCTGTACAGCCCAGCCCTCATGGCCGCGGTGTACATCGCCGCCTGTGCACCGATTGTTCTGAGATCATTTCTCCGCAAGAAGCCCACAGTATGGCGTGCCGGTGGATGCGCTCTCGCCGGATCAGCCCTGTTCTTTGTCTCGACCAACACCGCGGTCTGGCTGCTGGGCACGGGATACAGCCCAGACGCCAGTGGCTTGCTGGCGTCCCTGAGCGCAGGCGTACCGTTCTGGCGAAATGCCATTGTCGGCGACATTCTCTTTTCTGGCGTGCTGTTTACCGCTTGGGCCGTTGCCGGACACACCACGAGTTCGCTCCGTCCGTTGACCCACTCCAAACGCATCCTTCCCGACGGTCTCCCTGCCTGAACTGGTGTCTGTCGTTGCGGCCTACAGTGGGCCATGACGCAGCAAGAGAAAGACTGCCTCGCTTGCGGGCGAACCATTCAGTGGCGAAAAAAGTGGGCCAAGAATTGGGACGGGGTGAAATGGTGCTCCGACCGCTGCCGAAGGCAAAAAGTTCGCCCGGTGGACCAACAACTTGAAGAGGCCATCAAGCAACTTTTAGAGAGCAGGGAAGCCTCCAAAAGCATCTGCCCCAGCGAAGCCGCAAAATCGGTCGACCCACTGAACTGGCGAGAACTGCTCGAACCTGCCCGATCGGCCGCACGAAGACTCGTCACGGCGGGAACACACGAAATCACGCAAAAGGGTCAGATTGTTGACCCCTCACGAGCGCGTGGCCCCATTCGGATCCGCCGAGCGACATCTCTCGCTTGATTCCACAGTCCTATGAAGTGAGGCCCACCCCACGGGTTCGGTGACTGGGAAGCCGAGCTGCTGGAAATTGAAGAACCCATATTCTGTTGGGCAGTCCAAAGCGTGGACCAGACGCACCACTGAAATCGAGAGGTTGAACCACAGTTGCTTGCAGCAAGACTCGCGAATCGGATGCGGCATCTCGGCCGCTGGGGCCCCAAGCAGGGCATCACTTGCTTTCGCCTGTACGAGCGGGACATCCCAGATTTTCCCCTCATCGTCGATTGGTTTGCGGACCTGGATGCCCAGGATCCAACTTCCGAAGGGGATGCCGTGGTCTGGGCATTTCCTCGCACCCGAGACCGGGGCGATCCAACAGCGGAACGTGAATACCTCGAGAGAGTACGCCTTGAGGTTGGGCAAGGGCTCAATATCTCGGAAGATCGGGTGCACCTTCGCGCACGAGGTCGGCAAAGAGACGGCTCCGGACAGCGACAACAGTACGTTCGAATGGAACACAAGAACCAACGCAAAGTGGTTCAGGAGTACGGCGTCCGGTTTGAGATCAACCTGAGCGATTACCTCGATGTGGGTCTTTTTCTGGACCACCGGGTCCTACGCCGAGAGATCAGTGAGCGAATCGCCGATCGATCCTTGCTGAATTTGTTTGCCTACACGGGTGCTTTTTCTGTTCACGCGAGAGTGGGTGGAGCGGGCCGCACCACCACGGTTGATCTTTCCAAGACCTACTTGGAGTGGTACCAAAGGAACTGCGAGCTCAATGCATTGGCTGAAGATGATGGCCACATCTGGATCCAAGACGACTGCCTGCAGTTTTTGGAAGATGGGCCCCAACCCGGAGAACTCTACGACACGATTGTCCTGGACCCCCCGACGTTTTCAAACTCCAAGCGTATGAGGGACACCTTCTCGGTTGGAAGAGATCATGCCTACTTGATCGAGTGCGCCAGCAGATTTATGGCCACTGGTGGCGAACTTTTCTTTTCCACCAACGACCGAGGCTTTGAGTTGGACGAGGAGAGATTGCCCAGACATCTGGAATGGAAGGAAATCTCGAACCGAACGGTGCCAGAAGACTTTCGAAACCGCAAGGTTCACCGAGCGTGGCGATTTCGTGAGGCCAGATGACCGCTCGAAATCAAACTGACCTTCGCCGCCGTCGAGCCACCCCTGCGATGCCCAGCAACGCAAGACCAGCTGGTGAAGGGACAACACCAAGTTTGAGCGAAGAGACCGCGGGGGCGGCAAACATGGAGGGGCCAAAGCCACGAAGGGTGAGACTCTCAATGTCTGCCCTGCTGCTGATGAATCCCGCAAATCCCCCGTCCTTGGTTAAAGACGTTACGTACGAGGTCCCGTCACTCAATTCCAACTCCAAAATGCCAATGACGGGCAGCTGGAATTCATCGACAAGAAAGAAGAAGCCACCCACCGATCGGACCTCTTCTTCAAAATCAATCACCAGCGTCTCACCGATGGAATCGGTTTTCAGATACGAACCCAGTACGCCTTGGAGTCCAGAAGAGGCGCTCAACTCAACCGCACCTGCCGAAGAGGCCACATCAAGAGATGGGAAAGAACCGTCATAAGTCGTAAAGTCGAGCGACTCGTTGCCAATACCCAACGCATTGGTGACCATGTCGTAGGCATCACAGTTGTCTAACACAACAATGCTCGCTTGGGCGTGCTCGACCAAGAAAGACAACATCAGTAGCGATACGGCATTTCGAGCAAACAAAGGGGGCCTCACATTCTTGGACGCAAGCGTCCGGGTCACTGCAGCCGGTAGGGCCACAAAAGCATCAGTTCCTTCATCAGAAGGAATTCGAATGCGTAACTCCTGTAATCCTCAAAGCAAATCTAGCCCATAAAATGGGGCAATCAAATCAGTTTGAAAAAAAATTATCGCCCCCTGAGGACCATTCGTGAACAAGCCATCTCACCCACCAAAACTCATGCTTCTCGGCTCTGGCGAGCTGGGGAAAGAATTCGCCATCTGTGCGCAACGTCTTGGCTGCACTGTGGTTGCCGTCGACAACTACGCTGAAGCGCCCGCAATGCAGGTGGCCGACGAAGCCGTGGTTCTGGACATGCTGGATGGCAAAGCACTGAAAAGAGCGGTCCGAAAGCACCGGCCCGATCACGTGGTGCCCGAGGTTGAAGCCATTCGGACCGAAGCACTGCTGGAGCTTGAAGCAAGCGGGGTCGATGTCATTCCCAGCGCGAACGCCGCACATCAAACCATGAACCGCGACGCCATCCGATCGTTGGCCGCCGAAGAGCTTGGACTGCCCACTGCTCGGTATGCCTACGCCTCTTCGGAGGCCGAATTGATCGAAGCAGTCACATCGAACGTCGGACTCCCCTGTGTGATCAAGCCGGTGATGAGTTCCAGCGGGAAAGGCCAGTCGGTGGCCAAAACCAAAAGAGACCTCAAGAAATGTTGGAAGCATGCGCTGGCCGGGATGAGAGGAGACACTCCCGTGGTCATCGTGGAAGAGTTCATCAAGTTCGATTCCGAGATCACACTGTTGACCATCAAGCAGCGGCCCAATGTGGCATCTCGTGCTCGGAGCACCATCTTCGTCCCCCCCATCGGACACCGACAGGAGCGGGGCGACTATCAGGAGTCATGGATCCCACATCCCATGAAAGCATCCGTCCTCCAACAAGCGCAAAGCATGGCAAAGAAAGTGACGGATCGTCTGGCCGGTCCCAACGGGGCGGGATTGTTCGGCGTCGAATTCTTCATCCGCGGGAAAGAAGTCATCTTCTCCGAGCTGTCTCCACGGCCTCACGACACCGGGATGGTGACCATGATCTCCCAAGACCTTTCCGAGTTTGAATTGCACCTTCGGGCCATCTTGGGGCTGCCGATTCATCAGGTCACCGTCGATCGACCCAGCGCCAGCGCGGTGATTTTGGCCACAAAGACCAAGACCCGCCCCCCCAACTACCTTGGGCTCGATGCGGCCCTGCAGGTGCCCGAAACAGAAATACGCATCTTTGGGAAGCCCACAACAAGAAAATGGCGACGCATGGGGGTTGCCCTGTCACAAGGCAACTCACTCAGACAAGCTCGAACTCGAGCGAAGAAAGCAGCGGGCTTGGTGCGCGTTTCCTAAACAGGGAGGCAGGATCAGAACGACTGTTCAAAGCGCACCACCAAATTCCGACCTGGCTCGTTGACGCCTGATCCGTGGCGGCGATAGTCGACGTCAAAAACATTCTCAAGCGCAACCCCGACCGAAGATCCATGATCAAGAGGGACACCCCATCCCAAGTCCAGCACCGTCCATCCGGGCGTCCCGCCTTCAGGAATCCGCTGGGTATCCGCGCGATCTCGACTTGAGAGACGATCTTGAAGATCAGACCACCGAAGACGACCTTCAAGATGCCATGGGGCACCATGCGGGAACCAACGAACGGTTGAAGTCATCAAGGCAGGGGCCAGTCGACTGATGGGTTCATTGACCGAGACATCCTCAGAGGTGGGAAATGTGTCCACGTCACCTCGTTGCGCGCTGAACTGGGTACGCCACATCAGATTCGGTGCGGGAGACCAAGTCAGGGAGCCCTCAACGCCATAAAGCCGACCGTCTCCAGCATTCTGCTTGGTCACCGCGATTCCCCCATCAATCACGTCTCCGGTCGGCCGTCGAATAATCATGCCATCAATCGCCGTGAAATAGGCAGTGAACAGCCAAGACCAGGAGTCGCGTTCATCACGAATGGACGCCTCTACACCTGCGAATTCTTCAGGATCCAAACCGAAGGCCGGAATCTCGACCTCACCAGAGCGAGCCACATCAAATCTCGTGAAGTCCGCCAAATTGGGAAGGCGAACTCCAGTGGAGATGCGGCCTTCCAGTGTCGTGGTGGGCTGATTGGGTGAAGTCCATCGCAACCCGGCCGAAGTGCTCAGGCCATCGAGAGAACTGTCCATAGAAAGGACGGCGTCACTTGCCGGATCAGCCACTCGGTCAGCGAAGACTCGAGACGACGACCAACGTGCCGCCACATGACTCTCCAACTCCGATGAAATCGACTGATCCTTGGCAACATATCCTTCAATCAAGTCGCGACCGCTGTCATCACCAATCGGCCCTTGAATGGAAGCACCAACAAATGAGCCGTCTGAAGCAAAATTCAAACGCTCCGAATCCCCTCGAGATGACAAGGAATCAACTCCAAAAGACCAGTTGTCCTTTGCGGCGCGGACAGAAAAACCAAGGCCCACAAGATCAAACCCTTGCAAATCACGACGGCCATCAGACCGCACTCGGTCCCGAGACTCAGATTGAACTTGTCTCGAAAAGGTCCAGGACACATGGTCAAATGCACCAAGATCCCGGGTGGATCCGGTGAGTATGGTTCGTTCACGGCGGTGATCGAGGACTCGACGAAGATCAGAACCAATCGTGGTGCCCTCGAAGGACTGTCCGTAAATGGTGCTGTGGGTTCGCCAAGCGTCGTCGACCCGGGAGCGGTCGTGGCCAACCGTCCAGTCCACCCCACCTGATTGCCAAGCCAAGCGAAAGTCGAGACCTGAGGTTCCATAGCCGGTGCGTGGTTGAACGCCCTGACCAGTTCGGAGGTCCCCAAAGGATCGAAGATGGACACCACACTCCAATCCGATCGCACCGTCACCGCCCGACAAATGAAGGCGGCCACCAGAAGATTGTTCGGCACTTGAAAGACGACCTCGTACCAACCCTCCCCAAGAAGATGAAGGATCCGGTCGGGATGAAATCAACTCCACAACCCCCCCGATCGCGCCGGAACCTGCCGAAGCCGAACGAAGCCCAGGAGAAAAGAGAATTTCTGCAAACGATTCGGGGTCAAGGGTGTTCCAGTATTGAACTGGACCCTCCCGGAACACGGTGTCATCGAACCGAATGCCGTCCACCAAAAGCACCGTACGCTGACCGGTGAATCCACGGAGGAATGGAGAGCCCTGCCCATGACCGGTCTTTTGAACCTGAACGCCAGGGAACGCTTGCATGACCTCGGGCAAGGATCGGTCAATCTGAAAGTCCGTGGGATCAAGCTGGATATGGCTTTGCGCCAGCGATGGTGATCGATCGAAAGCAAGGAGACCGGGGATCAGGGATGGCTGGACGACCACCTCGGGCAGGTCGAGCACCTGGTCAGAGGCATCCGCAGAAGAGGCAACGCACAGAACCAAGATCGAGGGAATAACCATCAGGGACATTCTCATCGTGGTTGGGATGGGTCACTGGTGGTGCCGGTTGATTTCTGAAGGAGATCATCTCCGAGGTGTTCCAAGTGCTCAGCCGTCTCCGGAGCATGATCAGGGGCCAGCCCCACTTCGGTGACCAGATACGTGAGCCACCGGGCCCTCCGGGCCTGAACTTCAAGGGCCACGGTCCGTCCCGCGTCAGAGAGAAGGTATTGACCAGCAGCAGGTGATTGAAGCAAGCCCCGTTTGCTGGCCAAGGCAAGGATTCTGGGATCAATAGTGGACCACGGGAAGGTCGCGGCAGTCTCATGGGACTTGTACAACAAAACAACCACGT
>CAXBRK010000062.1:0-11188 GCA_963978155.1 uncultured Phycisphaera sp.
CGCGCATGGTGGCCAAGTCGGGAACCATGCCCAAGTACCAGAACAACAGCGAGACGGTGAAGTAGGTGGACACCGCAAACACATCCCACAGCAGTGGGGAGCGGAATTGCGGCCACATTTCCATTTGATTGGGAATGGGGAACAACCAATACGCGAGCCAAACCCGACCCACATGGATGCCGGGGAAGGTGCCCGCACAGACCACCGCGAAGATGGTCATGGCTTCCGCAAACCGGTTGATGGCGGTGCGCCACTTCTGGCGGAAGAGGAACAAAATCGCCGAGATCAAGGTCCCCGCGTGGCCGATACCGACCCAGAACACAAAGTTCACAATCGGGAAGCCCCACATCACAGGGTTTTGGTTGCCCCAAACCCCGACTCCGGTGAGGAACAGATAGCCGATCATCAACCCGAACATCGAAGCCAACAGGCTCGACAGTCCGAGGGCGGCATACCACAGCATCGGTGGCTTGGGTGATTCGGCCGCCTGCAGCACTTCGGCGGTGACGGTGCTGAGCGAATCGTGGTTGTCCACGAGGGGGGCTCGTTCACCGGGAATTTCCCAAACGGTATTGGTGTCAATGGAGCTCATGGCAAGAACCAAGGATCAGTGATCCCCGTGACCCTCCGTTCCGTGGTCGTGATGGTCGTGACCATCGTGGTCGTGATGCCCGTCGTGGCCGTGGTCGTCGTGGCCATGACCGTGGTGCCCGTGATGCCCGTGCCCATCGCCCTCAGAGCCACCTCCGTAGGGGTTTCTGACTTTGGCGAGGTATTGGGTACGAGCACTGACGTGCAGTTCTTCAAGCATCTGATAGGTGCGTTCGTTGCGGAAGAGTTGGGCCACGCGGCTGTTCTCATCACGCAAGTCACCGAAGACAATGGCATCCGTGGAACAGGCTTGACCACAGGCCGGAACGATGGTTCCGTCCTCGATGGGGACGGCTGCATCACCGTTGGGCAACTCAAGCTGCCCACCGCCGTCGCGACCACCTGCTTTGGCCCAGGCGTTCTTGGCTTTGATGCGCTCGGCGGCGATACGTTGGGTGCAATAGGTGCACTTCTCCATGACGCCTCGCATGCGAACCGTCACTTCGGGGTTCAGTTGCAATCGCTTGAGGTCGTCCGGCGTGGCCTGCTTGCCCGGCTGGTAGTAGTCGGGCTGCACCTTCAAGATGCCACCATCGCGAAGCGGGTCGCGGTTGTGGTAGTCGAAGTAGTTGAAGCGTCGCACCTTGTACGGACAGTTGTTGGAGCAGTACCGCGTACCGATGCAGCGGTTGTACACCATGGCGTTGAGGCCTTCTTCGTCGTGCACGGTGGCGGCCACCGGACACACTTGCTCGCAAGGTGCATTTTCACACTGCATGCAAGTGACAGGCTGGATGGCCACCTTGTCGAGCTGATCGCCATCAATCTCGCCATCGGTTTCGCTGAACGCGTAGTACCGGTCCAAACGCAACCAGTGCATTTCGCGGCCGCGAAGCACTTGGTCTTTGCCGACGACAGGAATGTTGTTTTCCGATTGACACGCCACAACGCACGCGGAGCAACCCGTGCACTTGTTGAGGTCGATGGCCATCGCCCAGCGGTAACGGCCATTTTCGATCGTGTTCTCTTCCCACTGCGAGATGCGGTGCACCACGTGCGTGCGGTGCTTGGCAAACCCGGGGTCTTTCTTGAACTCGTTGACATCGGCCTCACGGAAGATGGTGGGCAAACGCTCCGCAATCCCCATGTGACCGCGGGTATCCACGTCAATGGCGTGGTGGTCTTGGGTGGTGGCCAAGGGATAGGTGCCGGAAGCCTTCACAATCTTGGCCCCGTCACGCATCCATGGCGAGGCCATGTCGCGAAGAGACTCAAAGCGGAATCCCGCACCACCACAGATGCGACCATTGAACGCACGACCGCCACCCAGCGACAATTGCACGGTTTGGTCGGCCATGCCAGGGGCACGAAGGACGGCGGCTTCAACCGACTGGCCGCCCACCGAAATGGTCACCAGGTCGCCGTCGCCAACGCCAAGTTCGCGAGCCGACTTTGGACTCATCAACACCGCGTTGTCCCAAGTCAACTTGGTGATGGGGTCGGGCAGTTCTTGCAACCAACCGTTGTTGGCAAAGCGTCCGTCCCAAAGGGTGGGGGACGCCGTAAATCGCAAAGTCCATCCTTCACCCGCACCAGAAAGCGGAGCGACCGAGCCCCCCGCCATCGATGGGGAGACAGCGCTGGTGGCCGAACCTTCGACCACACCGTCGTGCAGGGCGGTACGCCAAGCCGCGGTGTTGCCCGAGAAGTTTGCTTCCACTTGAGCGCGGGCCGGGGTAAAGCTTCCCGACAGAGCGGAGAGCACTTCGATCGTGTTGCGACCGCCGAAGAGAGGCATCACCAAAGGCTGAGCAATCGAAATGGAACCGTCGCCGTTGGTGACATCGTTCCACGCCTCGAGCCAGTGGGCCGCTGGCAGGTGCCACGTTGATGCCATGCCGGTCTCGTTGTTGTGGGCGCCGAGATGAATTCGGTGGGCAGCCTTGGCGTACGCCGCGGCGAAACCTTCAACATCATGGGCGGGGTTGGCATCCAACACGATGATGGCTTCGAAAGAACCACCCTCGGCATCCTTCATGAACGCTTGCATGGCCGACGCCAAAGGGGCGTCGTTCAAGGGACGCCAGAACGCGGTGGTTCCGATCGAACCCAGTGCGGCGTTCATGCGGCAGGCTGCCGCTTGCACCGATGGATCAGCATCGGCTCCGGCCACGACCAAGGCATGCTTGCCGGCCGCCTTGAGGTCTTCGACCGCGTGGGCAACGGCTTCGGCCAACCCGGCTGGCGCTTCTCCGGCACCACCACTGATGGCCGCTTCAAATGCTGCCGCCAGCGCGGGGAAGTCCGCCGCGGAGACGGTGTGGCGTTCATCGGCGTTGGCACCGGTCACGCTCAGGATGGATTCAAATGCATACACCCGGCTCATGTGGCCGTGGCTGTCGGGCGTCCGCTTGGCGGCCCAGCCTCGGGCATTGCCGGTGGCGTCGGCATCGGTGCCCAACGGATCACCATCGAGCACCAACACGCAATCGGCCTCGTCCCACTTGTGATCTGGACGCATGGGCGCGCCGAACACGGCGGTCGTGGCATTGACCAAATGGTCGAGACACACTGGTTCAAAAGTGACCCAACGCGCGCCGGGGAATTTGGCCAAGAAAGATTTCTTGGCCGCCTTGGCGGAGGGACCAGACATCGCAGGGGCGACCACCGCAATTTTGTCGGCCGCAACTCCGGCCAAGTCGGAGGCGCAGAACGCGTCGAAGGCCGACCAATCGGATGGGGTGCCATCTTGCAGAACCGCTCGGCTGCGATCGATGTCGTACAGATCAAGCAGGGTCGCTTGGGCGAACGAGTCGGTGCCACCGCCGTGGAACGATTCGTGGCCTTCGAGCTTGACCGGACGGCCGTCCATCGACGCCGCGACCATGGGAACACCCCGGCCTGCGAATTCCCAAGCCGTGGCGTAGTGCTCAGCTTCACCAGGGATGCGACCTTCGGGACGGTTGGCGTACGGCGCGATTTCCTCGACCGGCCAACGGCGACATCCGCCCAGGCCGATCCCAGCCAAAGCAAAGGAAGCGCCCATGACCTTCAGGAAGGTTCGGCGGTCGTCGGACATCAGTTCCGAAGCACCCTTGGGGAACTCCCGGTGCATGTACTCGCGGAACTCGGCGGTGTCCGCAACGTGATCCAGAGAACGCCAGTAGGCGGACCCTCCGGACTTGGCCCCTTGAATCGGAGCGCTCGGTGCGGTGTTGTCTTCGTTGGCGTTGGTGTCAATCATCGGTGGCACGTGCTGCAATCTTGCGAAGGATTCACCGCGAACTGGTCGCGGATTCGTTCGTGGTAATCGGCTTCGGCTTCCGCCTCACCGTCGAAGGTCCAAGCGAGGTTGGTGACCAATGCAGGGTCACGCAAATGAGGCTCGGGGTTGCGGTGGCACTCCAAGCACCAACCCATCGACAACTTCTCTTCTTGCCAGACTTCTTCCATGAGATCCACCCGGCCGTGGCAGGACACGCAAGAAACACCACGGTTCACGTGGGCGGCATGGTTGAAGTAGGAGTAGTCAGGGAGGTCGTGCACGCGAACCCAGCGGACCGGCTCACCGCTTTCCCAGCTTTGCCGCAAAGGTTCGAGCAGCGGGGAATCTTTCTTGATGTGCGCGTGGCAGTTCATGCACGTCTGGGTGGGTGGGATCGCAGCGTGGGCTGCATCTTCCACCGTGTTGTGGCAGTACCGACAATCGATTCCGAGCTCACCCGCATGCAGTGCGTGGGAGTAAGGAATGGGTTGTTCTGGCATGTAGCCCACATCTGTGGTCGTTGGACTGAAGCCAAAGGCGACCACGAAGACGGCATACAAGGGAAAGGTTGCGCCAAAGAGGAGCGCTCCGGGAAGGAGAAGGTTGCTCCACTTGGGAAAGACGTAGTGGTACCGGCCCATCGGTGCCTCGCCAATTCTGGTGATTTCGACCCACCCCACTGCCGCACCGTACGACAGGAAACAGGCCAAAACCCCAAGTCGGCAAATCGTATCCGAATGGTGCAAAACCCTCAAACAAACAAGCGGGTGTGATCGATTCTCAATTGGGCAGAAAACACGGCGTTCGGCGTAGACTGACCACGTCATGTTCGACACCCACTGCCACTTGCGATTCCCCGATTACGAACCGCTCGGTGGAGCCACCAAGGTGTTGGATCGAGCCACTGAAGCCGGGGTTCGAGGGGCGATTACCATCGCCACAACTGTCGAAGATGGGCGGCGGTCGGCCGACTTGGCCGAATCGGACGATCGGCTCTGGCACACCGCCGGGGTGCACCCCCTCTACGCCGACGATCCGGGGGCTCTGGATGACCTCAAAGCCATCGCCGAGCGGCCCAAATGCGTCGCTTTTGGCGAGCTTGGACTCGACCAGCATTACGCAAAACCTGATCAGAGCATCCAGATAGCGTCACTTGAGGGGCAACTGGAGCGGATTTCTCGCTGGAGGACGGATGGTTTGGCCAAGCCCATCGTGATCCACTGCCGGAAGGCGACCGCCGATTTGATCCCCCGGCTGAACGATTCCGGACTTCCCGCCGACCAGTTCGTCTTCCACTGCTTCACCGGAACGCCGGATGAGGCCCGAGCGGTCCTGGACTTCGGAGCTTGGATTTCCTTCACCGGCGTGGTGACGTTCCAAAACGCCCCCGAAGTGGCCCGAGCGGCATCACTGGTCCCCAACGACCGCATCATGGCCGAGACCGATGCCCCGTTCATGACACCAGCCCCCCACCGCAACATCAAACCCAACGAGCCAAAATTCGTGGTCCATGTGTGCGAAGCTTTGGCCAAGATTCGGGGCTGCACGCCACAAGCGATGGAAGAGTTGTTGGACACCAACGCCGAGCGGTTCTTTGGGATCACGCTTCCCGATTCACCTCGCGCGTTCTGATCACTCGTCTCTCTAAAAGTTGAGCGTAAGGTTGAATGTCGTGAACGCCCCTTCTCCCCGTGTTGTCAGCTTGCTTCCCGCAGCCACCGAATGGATGGACCGGTTGGGAGCCATAGAGCACGTGGTGGGTCGATCGCATGCCTGCAACACACCGTCTGACATCAGTCACGTGCCGTGTGTGACCAAGGCCAACGACCAGGGATGGTCGCTGGACAAAGATCTCTTGCTGTCTTTGGACCCGGACTTGGTGCTGGTGCAAAACAGTTGTGCGGTCTGCAGCCCGACGGCTTTGGATCTTCCTCCACATCTGAACACCTGCAATCTTGACGCCAAACGCATCGAAGAAGTGTTGGAAATCCCTTTGATTCTTGGCGAAACCATCGGGCGCAAGAAAATCGGCGCCGAGTGTGTTGCCCAGCTGCGCGAGGATTGGTGGGGTGCTATCGACCACGTGGCGCCGTACGTGCCCGGACCCACCGCGCTGGTTTTGGAATGGACTGATCCACTCTTTGTGGCCGGACACTGGACGCCCCAAATGATTCAAGCCGCCGGCGCTCGCCCCTTGCTCATCACCGAACCAGGTGAACGCTCCGTGGCCTTTACCACCGAAGAGGTGATGGCTTCCGACCCCGATTGGATCATCATCTCGCCCTGTGGCTTGGACGCCGAAGCCACACGCAAAGCCGCCAAAACCCTTTGCTCAGGGCCCCTTGGGACATTGCGGGCCATTCAAGAAGATCGTCTGATCATGGTCGAAGGCACCCGTGGCTTTTCCCGTCCGGGCCCCGGCTTGTTCTCACTTTTTCGCGGGTTGGTGGCGACGTTTCAAAGCAAGCCTGAACTTGCCTCACCGGACAGCTTCGGCATGCCACAGCAGCCTTCAGTCTGATTCTGGTTCTGGTTCTTTTTCCGAAGGATTCAGGAGCGGACCGGCATCGGAATTCCCCGCGGGGAACCGAAAGTCGGGGACCGAGAATCCGTCTGCACTGGGCAACTCCAAGGATGTTGGCTCTCGCGGCAACTGCACGCGCAAAGCCACCGTGATGCCAGGGGCCACATCAACTTCGATGTCACCAGTCGGGTCGGATTCGCCATCCCAGTTCGCGCGAAAGACCGCGTGCCAGCGGCTGGGCGCATTTTCATCGGCATCAGCCAAGTACAGCGTTTCCCACCGATCGAACTCCAACCCCAGAACTTCGGGGCCCCGGATCTCGGGAACGGGCGGCACGTCGCCTTCCCCGCCTTGACGGGCCACATGCACCGCAAAAAACGAAGGCATGCCAGGTTCTGGAATGAAGAATGGGTCCACTGCCTCCGCACTCCAAGGCTTGAGACCAACCGCCCGCACAAAAAGACGAACCGGCTCTTCAATGCCATCAAGAAGCATCGTGAGTTTGGTCTTCTTCTCCCCGGCCGCCGTCAAATTCAGCACGATGGGGATCTCGAAAGAGGCTCCTGGCGCAATGGCATCTTTGGGGAAATCAACGGTGGTGCAACCACACCCAGGTCGAATGGCCGCGATCGAAATCGGAGAGCGGCTTCGGTTGGTCAAGACGTAGGTGTGCTTCAGTTGAACCACCCCGGGCACCTCAACCGGGCCAAAGTCGTGGGAACGTTCTCCAGAAATGGGAACCGAACCCTCAACCAGCCACCAGCCGGCTGCTGCCAACACCCCGAGCACGATGCCAACTGTGATCAACTTCCGCATGCGCAGAGTTTAGTCCGTCAAGCCAAGCTTTTGCCGAGCCAAGCGGTCGTGGCACGCGAGTTGGGCTTGGACTTCTTCCAAAGAATCGCCTCCAAACTTCTCACGAAGCACACATGCAATTTCGAAAGCGACCACTTGTTCCATCACCACCGACGCGGCCGGCAAAGCGCACACATCCGAACGCTCGTAGTCGCTGCTGAGCGCTTCACCGGTGCGGAGATCCACACTGGGCAAACCACGGAGCAAGGTCGAAATGGGCTTCATCGCCCCGCGAACCACCACCGGCTGCCCGTTGGTCATACCACCCTCGATACCACCGGCATTGTTGGAGGCCCGTTGTGGATAGGCGCCTTTTTCGCCAGGAAGAATGGGATCGTGCACCTGCGAGCCAGGGCGTTCGGCCACCCCAAAGCCCAATCCGACTTCAACGCCTTTGAAGGCTTGAATGCCCAAAACCGCTGCGCCCAAGCGGGCATCCAAGCGGGTGTGCCACTGGGCAAAGGAGCCCAAACCAATGGGACAACCAAAGACATGCACTTCCGCAACACCACCCACGGTGTCCTTGTCCACTTTGGCTTGACGTATGCGTTCGATCATCGCCGCTGAAGCGTGTTCATCAGGACAGGCCACGTCACTGGCATCGCGGGCGGCAACGAAATCTTGCCAACGGTCGGCGCTTGGTTCGACATCGGTGCGAACGTCAAGCAGTGATCGCACAAAGCCCACCACTTCAATGCCCAGCTCACGCAGCATGCAGCGCGCCAGTGCGCCGGCGGCGGTGCGTGAAGCGGTTTCACGGGCGCTGGCCCGCTCAAGAGTTTCGCGGCAGTCGTTGCTGGCAGTCTTGATGGCACCCGCCAAATCCGCATGACCAGGACGAGGTCGATGCACCGGAGGCGTGCGTTCCAAATCATCAAGACGCGAATCTCGGTTGGGGATTCGAATGGCTACTGGGGCGCCCGTGGTGTGCGACAGTCGGACCCCACCAACCCACTCCGCAATATCCGTTTCGATGCGCTGTCGTCCTCCCCGGCCGTATCCACCTTGGCGACGCTTCAGCGCTTCATCCACAATCTCCGAACGAACCGGCACGCCCGCCGGAAGGCCTTCGACGATGGTGGTCAATTGGGGCCCGTGGGATTCGCCCGCCGTGGTGTACCGAAGAGTTGCCATTGGCAACATCATCGGCATGTGAGGGGCCGATCCCAAATGGAATCAAGAATCATCCAAGACGGCCAAGGCCTCAGCCCCGGGTTCTTGGCCAGTCCACAGGCGGGATTGGGCCGCGGCTTGCCGCCGGAACATTTCCAGACCGCCAATACTGAGCCCTCCGGCTTGGGAAAAAGCCTCTCTGAGTGGGGTGAATGCGGGCTCGTAGACGGTTTCCAGGAGCACCGCATTGTTCGGCAACATGGCGGGATCAACCGGGCACCCCTTCGGATCCGGCCCGGTGGACATGCCCACAGAAGTGCACTGGACCACCGCGGCGACGCTTCCGGGCTCGGTCACCACCTCGACCGGCCCCTCGAAAGACGCCGCCAAAGCATCCGCTCGAGCCGGGGTCCGATTCATCACCCGCACCGTCGCGCCCAACCGCAGCAACGCGGCAGTGGCGGCCCGGGCCACCCCGCCAGCACCCAGCACCAACGCCGACTGTCCCTGCAAGTCCACGCGCTCAGAGAGGGCTTCCTCGATCGCGATGACATCAGTATTGAACGCATGCAACTGTCCCGAGGCATCAACCTGCAACGTGTTGGCCGCGCCCGAAAGACGCGTGGCCTCGTCGCAGATGCCTCCGCGTTCGGCGACAAATGAAGCCAACGTTTCCTTGTGCGGCAAGGTCACCGACAAACCTCGAAGATCGAGCCCGGGGTGGGCCAACCAAGCGTCCAAGGTGGCCACAAACGCCGTGGCATCCGGCGCGATGGGCAAAGGCAAATACACCGCGTTGCGTTTCTGTTCGGCGAAGGCTTGGTTGTGGAAGGCTGGAGACTTGGAGTGTTCCACCGGCCAACCGGCCACGCCATACACCTCGGTATTCGTATCGATGGATCGGAAGCGGTAGAGATCCATCAACTGCGAAAGAGTGGGTTGCCCGGGTGCGGTTGCCGAATCCGCATCCAACGCCGCGAAGGTCAGGAAGCCGCCAAATTTCGGCGCCAAGACACGGCTCGGCAAACCAAATGGTCCCATGCACAACGCCACCGTGGGCACGCCCAAAAGGCCCGGCAGTTCAAACGCCTCCAGACAATCCCGCAGGCTCCGGGCGGTCCACGCAACTTTCACCACATCAGCATCCACCGCCATCGATGCCGTCCGGCTGGTCAAATCCTGAGGACGGCCATCGAAGTCATGTTTGCTCAGCACCAACCGCGCGCGGTCCGGACGAACCTGCTGCGGATGGTTCACCACCAACCGCACCTTCTGCCGGATGTTGGCGCTGCGCGACCATGCGGCCTCCTCAAAATCCAAAAACTGAGGGGCGACCTCGGCCGTGCCCACCGCTTCGAGAAACGAAACCCGATCGGTTTCTTCCCCGCGCCACGCTCCCCCTTCGGCATCCGATCGACACGTCAGCAGCACCGGAAGCGGACTTTCCTGAACCAATCGACGAGCGGCGGTCACCCCCTCGGCATGCTCGACCAACACATCGATGCGAAATTCCACCAAGTCCGCGCCACCCGACTTGGCCTGTTGGGCCTGCTCGAGCGCCGTCGCAACATCACGGGGATCTTCAACTTCAATGGGAACCGCCACCAGTGTCATGTCCCAAGATCGTACGATGAGTTCCAATGTCAGAAGACAGCCAAGAACTCGATCTGGAACTCTCCCGGACCGCTCGACTGATTCGTCGACACTGCGACGCGTTCCTTCGCTTCGATGAACACTTCCAACCCGTCCGCTACTGCCGAGCCACCGACGGTCGGTTGATCATTCCCGCCATGGCAGCAATGCAAATGGCCGAGGAACTGGTGCTGCACGTGCCCGACGCGACCGATCAGAGCCTCCAGCTCATGGTGACGGGTGAGCCTTTTGCCGACCACGATCCCCTCGGCCGCGAAGCGGACCGATGGCGCATCCACTTTGGCGAGCCCGATGACCTGCAATGGCTGGCTCTTGAACTTGATCTGGGCAAACGCGACGGATTGGTCTTCGATGGCGAAGCACTCCAAGAGCCCCACGGCTTCCCCGAGCAAGAACCCGCGTTGCTGCGGGCGTTGCAGACCGAGCAAGAGTTCATCGAGCAGCGTGTCGCCAGCTTGCTGGGGCATGCTCCAGAGGAAGCTCGACCAGTCGCCGCCGACCAATATGGATTGACCGTACGCGTCCGACTGGGCACGGTCCGTCTTGAATTCGATGCCCCACAACACGATCCTGAGCCTTCCGCGTACCTCGAAGCCGTGCGCTATTTGCCGGAGACCCAACCATGACAAACTGTCCCACCGAGTTGACCCGAAAGCGGCGCAAAGCCGTCCTCAAAGTCTTGGGCGACCGCATGGCCGTGGTGTTTGCCGGCGAAGGCGGAGCCGGGCTGCACGGCGCGCCGTGGCGACCAAACCCTCACTTTGAATACCTCACTGGCATTCGCAACGAACCTGGGGCCATCCTTCTCCTCGATCCAAGCCACCCCCAAAAGACTCGGCGCTGCATGCTCTTTCTGAAGCCGCGTGATCCAGAAATGGAACGCTGGGATGGCGTTCGGCCGACCATTGGCGGCCCTCTCCGAGAACAGTTGGGCTTCCCATCGATTTTCCGAACCTCAACCTTCGGGCGCTGGGTCACCGAGGCCGCCAAACGCAATCGCGGCTTTGTGGCGCTGCATCCACCGGCCTCTCCCGACGCACCACTGTCTCCTGACCTCGAGTTGTTCGGCAAACTCTCAGCCCGCATCCCGGGACGCACGACCGAAGAAGCGTTCGGATTGGTGCCCAGCTTGCGGCACGCCAAAGACGAATGGGAAATTGATCGCACCCGCGCGGCGGCCGCAGCCA
>CAXBRK010000063.1:0-11177 GCA_963978155.1 uncultured Phycisphaera sp.
GAACTTGGGTCCTTCCGGAAGCGTGTTGAATTTGGCGCCGAGCTCAAGCAGTTTCTTCTTGGCCACTCCCGTCTTGGGGGAGGTGGTCAATTCCTCGGCCTTGGCGGGGCGGTAGCCTTCCCACAATTCGCTGAGGAAGTCGTCCACCACGGAACATGCCATGGTCTTGGACTCTTCAAATCCGGGCTCCATCTGCGCGAGAAGCTCTTCCTTCATGGCTTCAGCCTCCTCCACCGTCACCGTGCCATCGGTCAGCAATTTCTGGAGGTAGGTCTCCCGGGGAGAAGGATGTGAAGCGATGGCCTTGTAGAGCTTGGGCTGGGTGAACTTGGGCTCGTCGCCTTCGTTGTGTCCGTGACGCCGGTAGCACCACATTTCAATCACCACATCGGTGCCAAATTCTTGTCGGTAGGCCAGTGCCAGTCGGGCCGCAAACACACACGCTTCGGGATCATCTCCATTGACGTGCAAGATTGGGGATTCCACCATCTTGGCCAAGTCGGTGCAGTAGCGGCCCGAGAACGTGTCGTGGGGGTCGGTGGTGAAGCCAACTTGGTTGTTGACGACCAAGTGGATCGTGCCGCCAACGTCATAGCCATCGAGCTTCATCATGTTGAAGCATTCGGCCACCACACCTTGTCCCGGGAACGCGGCGTCGCCATGGATGGCCACAGGCACCACGCGGATGCGATCGGGATCCACCCGCAACCGTTGTTTGGCGCGGACTCGACCCAGAATCACGGAACTGACGAACTCAAGGTGCGAGGGGTTGGGGCTCAGCGAAAGATGAACGTCCTGTCCAGATGCGGTTCGCCACGTGTTGGAGTACCCCAAGTGGTACTTCACATCTCCGCCGCCTTCGGCGAAATCTTCGGTCCACGCTTCTTCAAATTCCGTGAAGATTTGGTCGTGTGACTTTTCCAAGATGTTGGTGAGCACATTCAGTCGACCCCGGTGGGCCATGCCAATGCAGAACTCTTCGATGCCAAGACCGGGGGCTTGCTCGATCAGTTCCACCATCATCGGGATCAGGCTTTCGCCTCCATCCAGTCCAAACCGCTTCTTGCCGCGATATCTCGTGTGGAGAAATTCTTCGAAGACATCGGCGTTGACCAGGTCGCGCAGAATCCGTTGCCGCAACTCGGCGTCAAAAGGCGGCTGGTTCTGCACCGGTTCCATGCGTTGTTGCAGCCAGCGTCGGCGTTCTCGATCCTGGATGTGCATGTACTCGGCGCCAATGGAGCCGCAATACGTGCTTTCAAGGTGAGCGATGATGTCTCGCAGGGTGGCCGGGCTGTTGAGGGGCAAGTGGCCGGGGTCAAAGGATTGATCCAGGTCCGCTTCGCTCAGGCCGAAGGACTCCAATTCCAAGGTGCTGGGCTTGGCCCGTTCCGATCCCAAAGGATCCAACTTGGCGTGCAGATGTCCAATGTCTCGGTAGTGGTAGATCAAACTGTCCACTCGGCCTTGCGCTGTGTGGGCAGTGTGGGCGGTGTGCGAAGCCATGGCTTCGGCATCGGGCAGCGCCGGGGCACCTGAGTCGGCTTGGGCCAGACCAAGATCGAATCCTTGGAAGAACGAACGCCAGGCCGGATCAACCGAATCGGGATCGGTCCGCCATTGTTCGTGCATCGCGTCCAGGTACGCGGCGTTCCAACCATTCAAACTGGGACGGGCAGGATCGCTCGGTGACATTGCGGCGGTGGTCTCCAGCCGGCGGGGCAACGATGGGCGGTCAAGATCCGTCCTGATCCGCTTGTTGAATTCTACACGGACCGCTCAAGAATCGGGCGCATCGAATCGGGATGACCATGCGGACTCGAGCGTGGTATCGCGCCCAACCTCGACCCAACGTGTGGGATTTCCTGCGTCGGCGTTCGGTGCGTCGGACGGTGGGGTATCCAACTGTTGGGCCACGATGGCTTGGACACGAGGGCGGGGTTCCTCCAGCCGGAACTCAAGCACCACTCGGGTGGGGCTGGTCGCCAGTCGGTGCTTGGGCAAATTCCGGGGTTCGGTCTGGATGCGTCCGGAAAATGGCTCAACAAACGCGATGTTCCATCCCTCCGATTCCAAGGCGGCCAACACGGCCGGGACGGTTGGATCCAACGAGGCTGGGGTCGGTGCCACACAACCGTTCCCAATGGCCAACAGGAGGGCCAAAATGGGGTGAAACCGTTCTTTTTTCACTGGTTCTCCTGTTCTTGGATTTGCGGTGGTCCGATCACGCTTTAGGCTGGATTTGGGCATCCAAAATGGGTTCCCTCCCGTACTGTACGGTCGGAGAAAGAATGTGCTGATTTTGGTTCCATCCATACTGTTCGCCTTCGGGGATCCCGTGCCACTTCCCACCTCGGTGGAGGACTTCCTGCAGCCCGGTACCCAGCCCGACGACATGATCCAGATGCTGGACCCACTGTCCAGTTCCAACACCTGCCAAGCGTGCCACGGGGACTACTTGCAAGAGAGCTTCCATGAGCCCTGGGACGGTTGGGTTGGCAACTTGATGGCCCAATCGGCGCGAGATCCGATTTGGCATGCGGCGTTGACCATTGCGAACCAAGATGCCACCGACTCTGGTGAATACTGCATCCGCTGCCATGCTCCTGTGGGTTGGTACCGCGGTCATTCGCTTCCGTCGGATGGTTCTGCCCTTGAGGACGGCTTTTTCGAGAATGACTTCGACGGCGTCAACTGTCAGATTTGCCACCGCGCGGTTTCTCCAGTGGCGGTGCCTGGTGATCCTGTGGAAGATGATGCCATCCGGGCCGCGCTGGAATTCCCTCCCGGTGATGGCTACGGCAACGGCCGGTTGATTCTGGACCCGGTTGATTCGCGGCGGGGGCCCTATTCGGATATCCCGAACACTCCAGGAATGAACTTGCACGCGCCCACCCCGGCGATTCATTCGCCCTTCCACCAGCGATCGGCCGCATGTTCCGCCTGCCACGAGGTGCGCAACCCTGTCACGATGAAGCAAGCCGATGGCACCTACGCCCCAGTGGCCGACGGTGAACCGCACCCCACCCAAGAACCCTACGACATGTACCCCGAGCAAACCACGTGGAGCGAGTGGCTTCACTCTTCCTTTGCTGATGGTGCAGACGTCGTTCCGGACGATCGCTTTGCCGGCAATTTGGATGGGCCGGTCTCGACGTGCCAAGACTGTCACATGCCCGATCGTGTGGCGGGAGGCTGTTTTGCGTGGGAAAGCCCGCCCTGGTTTGAGCGTCAAGATCTCGGTGATCACGGCTTCGCCGGTGCGAACTCTTGGGTCCTGAAGGGCGTTCGTAGCCTGTACGACGATTCCGTCACGGGTCTCAGCAACGAGCGGATGGAAGCTTCATTGGAGCGCAACATCCAGATGATGCGTGATGCCTCGGACATGGAAGCATGGACGGAAGGCAACGAGCTGGTGGTCCGTGTCACCAACTGGTCCGGTCACAAACTTCCCACCGGATACAGCGAAGGTCGGCGCATGTGGCTTCAATTGCGTTGGCTCGATGCCTCTGGTGGTGTGGTCGACGAAGCTGGTGTGTGGAACCCCGCAACCGGTGATATCGATGAAGCATCCACCAAAGTGTGGAAGTCTGTGCAAGTGGCGTCGGGGGCCATGGCCCAAGCGGCCGGCGTGCCAGACGGCACCACCCACCACTTGGTGCTGCTGAACAAAACCGAGTTTGACAACCGGATTCCTCCCGCTGGATTTGTGAACGCAGAGTTTGAAGCGTTTGGCGCTCCTCCAGTAGGGGCGACCTACGCCGATGGGCAGCACTGGGATGACTCCCGATTCACGATTCCTGCTGGAGCCACCCAAGTGGCCGTGACGCTGTTGCACCAAACCACCACGCCTGACTACATCAACTCGTTGCTCGACAACAACGTCACCGATGAGAACGGCATCATTGCCTGGTCCCTGTGGAACGATCCTGAGATCGGAAACCGTTCGGTTCCCATCGACATGGATGCCTTGGTCTTCGATCTGGAGCCCACGGTTCCTGGCGATGTCACCGGCGATGGCGTGGTTGATTTCAACGACGTCTTGGCCCTGCTGTCAGCTTGGGGACCATGCTCGGGTTGCCCCGAGGATCTGGATGGCGACGGCGACGTTGGATTCAGCGATCTGGTCTTGTTGCTCTCGAACTACCGCTAAGCGCAAGTTCTGCTGAGAAATGTGCAGTCGAACCGCACCGAGGTCCGATAGTTCTTTCATGGGCCCATCCGTCGATGAGTTGTTGCAGTTGGAAGTCCCCGTGCGGGTGGTGCTCGGTCAACGCCGAATGACCATGCACGAGGTCCGAGGGCTGCTGCCGGGCAGCGTGCTGGAACTGGGCACCATGGTTGATGAAGACCTCGAAGTTACGGTTGGGCACCGGTCTCTGGCGACAGGTCAGGCTTGCCGTCTGGGGGACCGTGCGGCGGTGCAAATTACAAGTGTTGGCGATCCCGCCGCGCGCATTTCTGCCTTGGCCAAAGAGGACGATCTCGAAACCGACGACTGAACGGCAACGATTCGGCCTGCAGTACACTTTGAGCCCTTTGCATCCGACACCCCCCTTCGGAGACTTGTGCCATGCCTCGTGATCTGCCCGTCGGCAACGGCGAATTGATGGTTGCATTTGACGACCGCTACCAAGCCCGTGACCTGTTCTGGCCGCGGGTTGGGATGCCGAACCACGCGCAGGGGTATCCGCAACGTCTTGGGTTCTGGGTGGATGGCCAGTTTGCTTGGGTTGACGACGACGAGTGGCAACGTGACTTGCGCTACAAGCCCGAGACACTCGCCACCGACTGTTTGTTGAGGCATGATGGTTTGGGCATTGCCGTCCGCTGCTCGGACGTTGTGGATTATCACTCGCCGGTGTGGTTCCGTTCCTTCGAAGTGGAAGACCTCACCGGGAAGATGCGGGACGCGCGCATTTTCATCCACCACGACTTGTCCATTGATGCGTCGCCGGTGGGGGACACCGCCTACTTCGATCCGGAACTTCAGGGCGTGGTGCACTACAAAGACCAACGTTGGTTCTTGGTCGCCGGTGAAGATCCGTTGCGGTACGGCGTTGAACACTTCACGACAGGCACCAAGCGCATCGGAGATGCCGAGGGCACCTGGCGTGATGCGGAAGACGGGCATCTTTCCCGCAATCCCATCGCGCAGGGTTCGGTGGATTCCACCGTTGGCTTTCATCTGCACGTCCCGGCCGGAGGTGTGGCTCGCGCCACCGTGTGGCTGGCGTGTGGAGATTCTCGCGAAGCGTTGGTGGCCCTTCATGACAAGATTGCCCTGAAGACCGCTCGGCGCATGATGGATCGAACCGAAGCCTACTGGCGGCTTTGGGCCCTCAAAGAGCCCATCGATTTCTCTCCGTTGCCTGAGCCCATTCGAGACATGTACGTGCGTTCGCAGTTGGTGTTGCGCACCCAAGTCGACAACGGGGGGGCCATTCTGGCCGCCAACGATTCGGATATTCAAACGTTCGCCGGCGACACGTACTCGTACATGTGGCCGAGGGACGGTGCCTTGGTGGCGTACGGGTTGGCATTGGCGGGGCAATCCGAGTTGTCTCGATCTTTCTTCCGCTTCTGCGATGACATCGTGGAACCGTCGGGCTGGTTCCGTCACAAGTACAACCCCAACGGGACCCTCGCGTCTTCGTGGCACCCCGAAGTGTTGGACGGTCGCCAAGTGCTCGCCGTGCAGCAGGACGAAACCGCGCTGGTGTTGTGGGCGCTGCGCGAACACTTCCGAATCTATCGGGATGTGGAATTCCTCAAACCGCTGTACAACTCGATCGTGATTCCGTGCGCCAACTGGCTGCTGGAGCATCGCGATCACCACGGCTTGCCGAAGCCAAGCTGGGACCTGTGGGAAGAGCGGCGGGGCATCCACACCTTCACCGTGGCCGCGACAATTGGTGCCCTCAAGGCGGCCGCGGAATTTGCCCGTGACATGGGGGCCATGGACCACGAAGAGCGCTTCTTGGCCGGAGCCCGGCGCATGACCGACGCCATGCTGGAGTACCTCTGGGTCCCCGAACACGAGCGCTTTGCTCGGATGGCCGTTCCGACCGAGCAAGGCGATTACCGCTTGGACATGACGGTCGATGCCGCCAACCATGGCATCTTCCTGTTTGGGGCGTTGCCTGCCGACGACCCACGGGTGGTCGCCGACATGAAGGCGGTTCGTGATCACCTCACCGTGAAGACACCCATCGGTGGGGTGGCCCGGTATCAAAGGGATTACTACCACCGCATCGAGCACCAAGACCTCGAGCGCGTTCCTGGGAACCCGTGGATCATCTGCACGCTGTGGGTGGCCTTGCACGACATCGAAACCGCGACCACCATGGACGAGCTCAATCAGGTCCTTGAAGTGTTCGATTGGGTAGGCCAGCGGGCCCGACCTTCTGGGGTTCTCCCCGAGCAAGTGCACCCCCACAACGGCGACCCGGTCTCGGTGTCTCCGTTGACTTGGTCACACGCTGTGGTCGTCACCACCGTTCTGCGATGGCTGCTGAAGCATGCTGAACTCAGTGGCAAACCATCCGGAGTGGTGGCTGGACTCGCGCGTCAAGACGAGCTGCGCTGAGCACCCGGAACACGAAGACCGTCGGCCGTCCACAGCCAAGCGATGTGCCATCGTGAGGCAGGGACAAGCAGCAGTCGCATCACGAACCGGGTGATGGGTCGAGCGAACCAAATGGCGATCAGCAAACCAAGAGTCATACTGAGCGTGGCGGCGGGCAAGTCATTGATGGTCCAGGCGTACATCAACTTCTCGTACACCGGGAGGTCAATCGCGATCCCCCATTCCTGACCGGGAGCGAACACCTGAAAGGCTCCTCCTGAACGATCCCGAGGCGCTGTGGTGAGAAGTAGCCATCCAAAGGTGACAATGCCGTTGCACATGCCTAGGCCCAGCGCACGCCACCGACTCGCCGGTAGGCAGATCAAGCTCACCACAACGCCAACGGCACTGCCAAAACTGAGGCAAGGCAGGCAAACCAAGGCAAGCCAATCGGAAGTGGTCCTCGAATCGGCGAGGTACTCCGAAATGGCAACGCAGTAGGCCTCGGGAGAGTCTGCTGGTCTGAGGGTTTGCATGGCTCCGGAACTTGGCTCCACCGCAGTACTGGGTTCGGTTTGGGCCGCCGCGCTGTGCAAATGAGTCAAGGCTGGGATATGCCGATAGAGGTTGGCTCTGTGCACATTTCGTATGACTTCGGGGAGGGAGGCCACCGACCAAGCCAGCACGCCACACAAGGCAAAGAGTTGCAGAATTCGAAGCCAAGCTTCGAACAACTTCCAAGTGTTCAACAGAGGGGTCCGGGCGATCAGGGGAAAGACATCATCGCCGTATTGCCAGGTGCGGTGGTCATCGGTTTGCTCAGGTTGCGTGGCCGAAGGATCCATCAAGATTCCACCGTTGGTTGATCTTTGGACGGAGTCGGCGATGGCATCGGCAATCCATCGGCCTTCCACAGCACCTCTACGCCCGAAAGATGCTCAAGCGGCACCAAGAGACGGAACGCCCCCCTCGTCAGTGGCCGGGCCAGCACGCTTGAAATCACCAACGTGATGACGACCAAACCTGCGCCATCGAAGGCAAACAGACGCTCCATGCCCGATTCCGCAACAAAGGAGGGCAGTCTGTCAGGATCGTACGCGGCCATTGGGAGGTCTTGGACCAGCAGGTCGAGTGGCTTGCTGGCGAACAGCGAGGCGACGCCGGCCCCGGCCGCAAGCATTCCAACCACGACGGCTGCCACTGCGGCACGAATCCATCTTTGGGGCAATAGCAGCAATGACCAGACCACACCGAGGATGAAAACAACGGTCAAGAGAGGTGTGATCTGTGATTGGAACAGTTCGCCAAAGTCGTATTTGGAGTCGGTCCGCTTTTGATACAACTTCAGAACGGTGATGACCTCGCCCAAAGTGGCATCATCTTCATGGACCACTTCTAACGCTTGCTGTTCCTCAGGGGTGTCCCCGTTGCTCTGGAAGAATGCCACGAGGCCTTGATTGGCTTGGCTTCGGTACATGCTCTTGCCCCACTCTTCTACCGAGTTGAAGGCAACAGTCCAAAGGATGATCGAGGTCAGCCCAATCAACAGCAAGCGAACCAAAGTGCCCACCATCGCGGCCCGCTGGGCAAATGGGCCAAGGGGAGGTGTTCCAATGAGGGGATTCAGATTGCCGCATTCGGGACAGCGAATCATCGCGATCTCCAGGTCTACGGCGCGTTCAATGGGCGTTCCGACCAAGTCGTATCCGCAGTGCTGGCAGGGACGGTGTCCCTGCAGAGCGAAATCGGTTGGTTCCGTGGTGATGGGTGAGGGTTCGTTCACCATGCGACTCCCCAGCGTCGCCATTGTTCCCGCTTCTTGCGGCGTCGCCCACGACGAAAGCCTAGCCACACATATTGGAGGAAGCGCGCGATGGGCCAGCCCACGATGAGGGCGAAGACCCCAGCCGCAGCGTTCATCAGATGCGGTTTGAAGCGGAAGACTGCCGAATGCCCGGGATCAAGCTCGTTGAGAACCCATCCGCATGCCATCGTCAGGATCCAGATGAAGGCCCAGAACCCAACGCGCGTGCGCAGGCGGAGATGTCCCAAACCAAAGTGGGTCCACGCCCCGGCAAAAGCGCACCAAACCACTGGGAGTATCAGCAAACTTACATCCGATTTGCGCGCAGCCCGCTCAAGCCACAGCCCGGCGACATCGAGGGCTAAAAATGCCAGGGGAAAGGCATGCAACTGCAGGACGAATCGGGTCAAGCTCGCATCCACTTTGCGAGCTCGCCGCCATGCGATGCGGTTGCGATCGTCTTGGTCCAACACGCCCCGGCCGCACACGGGACAGGCCACGATGCCCTGCAAAGACGTGGGCAAACTGTCACGGGTGACATCTTTGCCGCAGCGGCAAACTCGAGCCGTCAACATGCGTTTGACTGTACCCGTTTGAAATGGGGGCGGAGCCAGAGCACCGAAAGGGCCAGTCCCAACGGGACGTAGGCGGCCGCTTCGGCGGCGGAATCCAAAAGCGAAAGTTGATCTCGCAGACCGGGATCGATGCCGCCAATCGCGCCCGCTGCGCCGGCAACACCTGCTTCCCGGAAGCCAAGACGACCGAACGGCACCAAACTGGCAAATGTGGCCACCACGGCCAGCAGCACTCCTTCGCCAAAGCCAAGTTCAATGCCCAAAATTTTCGCGCCGACCAGCAAGCGTGCGGTGAAGCACAACACGTCCAAAAGGCGCAAGCCGGCGCATTCCAAAGAGGCGCGTGGGTTGTTCAACATGGGACGGGCTTCGCGGAACAACCCTCCAGGCAACTTGGCGATCACGATTCGACCGAGGGCCCAGCCCGCCGGAAGCAACAGCAGCCCGAGGGCCAATGTTCCCCAGTCGGCCGAAGGCCGAAGCCACAGCGCTCCGAACGCCGCCAAACCCACGAGCAGATACCAACCTCCGGCCATGGCCATCAGCGCGGAGACGCGTGACGCATTCATGCCATCCACACGCACATGCCATGCGACTCGTGCGAGCGCGCCCAATCGAAAGGGGGCGTAATTCAGAGCGCCACAGCTGAAGTTCAGCGGCACCATGCGGCGCAGCGCAAGCGGGGGGTGGTGGCCCAGTGGTCGGCTGACCGAAGTGAACAAGGCGGCGTTGCACACACTTGAGACCAAAGACAACAAGAACATCAGACCCAAGAGCATCGGGTCGGCTTCTCGGAATGCCGAGAAATCTCCGGCTTGCATCGCCCCCTGCAGCACGGTCCAGAACAGCCAAACGCCGAGGCCAAACCCCAGAACCTGCCAGAACCATGACCGCGAAGACAATGGATTGTTCATGCGGTTCTCCGGACGCCGCGGGCAATGACCAGAAGTGCTCTGACTCCATCTTGCCAACCAATTTTTTTGCCTTCACTCGTGCTTCGAGGGTGGTACGAGACTGGCACTTCTTGCAACCGAACCCGATACGCCGCCAAGGCCGCGATCAATTGGGGCTCCACCCCGAAGCGATCTTCGGTGAGGTGGGCGCGCACGGTGCGAAGCGTGGGCATCGTGAGCATTTTTTGACAGCATTCCATGTCGGTGAGGCGAAGGCCTGTCAGGCGATTCGACAGGAAGGTCAGCAGCCCATTGATTCCTCGGTGCAGACGCGGCCAAAGTCCTTGGATGCGATGGTGAGGTCCCCACCGCGTGCCCACCACCGCATCCACGTTCCCTTGGGCGATTGGTTCCAGAAGAGCAGCCAGGTCGTTGGGGTCGTATTCCAAGTCGGCATCTTGGACCACCACGGCATCGCATTCTTCCCCGCGCTGAAGCACCGCGTCAAACCCAGTGCGAAGGGCGGCCCCTTTGCCTTGATTGTGCTGGTGTCGGATCAGATCAACTGGCCGATCGGCGATGGTCTCTTCCAAGATTTCCGCAAAGTTGGCACTGGAGCCATCGTCCACCACGGTGATGTGGATGCGCCAAGGCTCGGGCAACGAAACAGCCTGAACCCGGTCAAGGATGGTGGCCAAGGTTTCCGCCTCATTGAAGACGGGGATGACAACGTGCAGCGTGGGCACAGAACCGAAGGGTCAGCTTTCAGACCCCGACTCGGAGCCGCCGGGGGCCTCACCGGCAATGCTGGATCGCATGCGGGTGTCCGACTCAATGTTCTGCATGCGGTACCAGTCCATGGCCCCAAGATTGCCGTTGCGCAGAGCTTCGGCCATGGCTTTTGGAACGTCGGCTTCCGCGAGAACCACCAGAGCCCGGTTCTTTTCGACATCGGCGGTGTGTTCGGCGGCATGGGCCACGGCCAAGGCCCGTCGCTTCTCGGCTTCGGCTTGGAACATCTTCTTGTCGGCTTCGGCCTGTTCGTTGCGAAGGTGAGCGCCGATGTTTTGTCCCACATCGATGTCCGCAATATCGATGGAGAGAATTTCGAACGCGGTCCCGGTATCAAGACCTTTGCCCAGCACGGCTTTGGATTGCTATTTTTTAAAGCAACTCTCCCGAAACAACACGGTTTTTTATTTTTCTTCCAAATTGTTGTTTTTTTGGACATATTGGGATTATTTGGACATTACAAAAATGTGCGCGCCGAAATTTCACGCAAAACCCACCGATCAATGCCCCGAGATCTCTCATATGAGACCCATTTAGGCCCGAAA
>CAXBRK010000064.1:0-11174 GCA_963978155.1 uncultured Phycisphaera sp.
GAGGCCCTTTTGGGACTCGTTCAAGATGTTCCATGCCGATTCGATTGGCACATTGAATGACTTGTACGCCACGATGTCACGGCCGCAGAAGAAGTAGTGGTTTTCTCCGCCGGCCCGTTTGAACTCGCGCTGAAGGATGCGGATCGCTTCAGGGTCATCGTTGATGCCCTTGATGATGGGTGCTTGGTTTTCCACGCTCAGCCAGCCACGAGATGTGAGGCCCCGCATGGCTTTTCCGGTTTCAGGCACCCACTGCAAGAACCCGTTGTTGTCCTTGATGTAATTCCCGTCGTCGTCTTTGGCCAAGATTTCATCCGGGTGTTCGAAGTGCAGCATGAAGTGCATGCCAACCTCGGGATAGGTTTCGTGGAACCGGTCGAGCATGGCCAGGAAGGTGTCGTCAAACCGTTGCGGGTAGAAGGCCATCTCCTTGGTGCCCACACGAATGGATTCAATTCCTGCTTCCGCCAATGCGCCAAACCAAGCGGCGAGTTTGGCGTTGTTGAGCACCATGGGATCGCCTCCAGAGAGCAGGATTTCTCGAAGCTTCTCGCGTCCACAATCGGGATGGCGGCCGCCATTGGCTTCAACTTTCTCGTTGAATTCCTTGATGTACGCCACGACCTCAGGAATCTTGGCCAGACCCTTCTTGGCTTTGGTGCCATCTTGGCGCTCAATTTCTTTGCGGGCGATCAACTCTTCGCGGTAGCAGAAGCGGCAGTGGGCCGAGCAGGTTGACACCACGTACATGAGGCCCATCTCGTACTTGTGCAGCAAGCCTTCGACGGGGCTGTAGTCCATTTGGTTGCCGGGATCTTCTGATCCGGTCATGTCATTGGTTTCATCCGGATCGGCTTTCACGATCCGTTGGATGGGCTTGCTTCGTTTCGCCAGTTCGTAGTAGTGGCGGGTCAGTTTGACCGGCATGCGAGATTCGATGTCTCGCTCGGTGTCTTTCAGCACGCGCAGTTTGACCACTTCATCTTCGGTGTAGAAGGAGAGCATGTCCTCAGGGGCCTTTTCATTGAAGAAAGGCGCAAGACCGTTGATGATTTCGCGCTCGTGGCGAATGTCTTCAACCGTGTCCAGAAAGGCGGACTCGCGTTCGGTTGGGATGTGCTTTGTGCTCATGGTCAAACTCCGTTTTGCGTTGCTCAAGCATCGTCTTGCGACAGACTTACACTTTAGGTCACTTGCCCCAGAATCCGACCCTGAAGGGAGGAATTTTGCCGTTTGTGGGTTGTTCCGGGTCATTTTCCATCGGCTGGGGCCAAGACGGTCATCTCTCGGAGGGGTATGTTCCCGCTATGACATTGATCATGGGAATTGTGGCGGTTTTTGGCATGGTGCATCCGGCCGAGGATCCGGGATTTGAACTCGGCCTCACCCTTCGCGTTTGGGATGTTGGCCGGCCGATGGACTTCTTGGCTGAAATCGCACCCGATCAGACGCCCAACGTTGATCGAAGGGTCGACGAGGTCAATTTCACGCATGCCACTGACTTTGGATCCCCGCCTGATTATTTCGTGGTTGAACTCAGTGGTTTGATCAACATCACCAAGCCCGGTGACTACACCTTCTCATTGTCCAGCGACGATGGTTCGCAGCTTGAGATCGATCACACCTTGGTGGTTGATCACGATGGCATTCATCCCTTCGGTCCCAAAGTGGGTTCCATTCGTTTGGCGGAGGGGGCGCATCCCATTCTGATCAGGATGTTTGAAAGCGCCGGAGAAGAATCGCTTCGTTTGGAATGGAAGACCCCAGGGAGTGAGTCGTTCGCGTTGGTGCCGCCTGAGGCCTTTCTGACTGAAAAGGGCGTCACTCGCGTGGTTTCCCCGGGGCCCAAGAAGTACCTCGATGGCCGCCAAAATCTTCGGCCGGGCGATGGTCTTGTGGTGTCGGGGGTTCACCCCAGTTGGGTCGTCGAACGTCTCCGTCCGGACGGATTTGAACCATCGGTAGGTGGCATGGCGTTCCTCGACGATGGCCGATTGTTGTTGTCGACGTTTACGCCCAACAACAACGGGGTACTGCGCGAAGCGACCAACGGAACCCTCTGGGTTCTGGATGATGTCGTGGGAGGTTCTTGGTCTGATGTGACGGTTGGCAAAGTTGCGGACGGCTTCCACGACCCTTGTGGTGTTGTGGTTGTGGATGGTGAGATCTTTGTCTCGCACCGTGAAGGGATTGATCGGCTCTGGGATGAGGATGGCGATGGGACCTTTGAGTCTCGAGAAGTCTTCGCTCAGCCTTGGGTGGGCGACAATTACCACCACTTTTCCTTTGGCCTCGTGGAACATGAGGGCTGGATCTACGGGACACTCTCGACCGCGATTTACTTCAGCAACACCATCAAGGCCGATCAGGTTGAAGGATCAGTGGTTTCCATGAATGGTCCCAATCCCCAAAACCGAGGGGCGGTGTACCGCATTCATTCCAAGTCGAGAGAAATCGAATACATCGCGGGAGGCTTTCGTACGCCCAATGGCATCGGTGTGAGCACAGATGGTGAGGTCTATGTTGCCGACAACCAAGGTGCTTGGCTCCCCACGAGCAAGTTGGTGCATGTGCAATCGGAAGAGTTCTACGGGCACTACAACGGGTTGGCTTCCAGCAAGCGCTATCCCGAAGGGGGATACCCCAGCCGGTACCTCGGCAACGGAGAATCGCTTCCGGCGGTCTGGCTTCCCCAGAATGAAATCTCAAATTCGCCGACCACACCGTTGGAAATTCATGATGGCCCTTTTGCTGGGCAATTCTTTTTGGGCGAACTGACCATGGGCGGGATCCGCCGCGTGCAACTTGAAGAGGTGGAGGGAGAAGTCCAAGGGGCTGTCTTCCGGTTCACCCAAGGGTTGGAGTGTGGTGTGAACCGACTCCTCTGGGGACCGGACGGTTGTTTGTATGCCGGAGGAACAGGTTCCAGTGGCAACTGGAGTTGGAACGGCACTCGATTCGGCTTGCAGCGGCTGAAGCCAAATGGGAACGCCACCTTCGAAATTCAGTCGGTGCAGGCGCGGCCTGATGGGTTCAACATCACCTTCACCGAGCCGGTTGATCCAGCATGGCTGAGCAATCCAAATCACTTCGCCCTTCGCCAATGGCGGTACCACGCCACCGCGCAATACGGAGGTCCGAAGCGAGAGGAGCAGCGGCTGGTGGCCACCGAAGCGATTTCAGATGGAGATGGTCGATCGGTTCGCTTGAAGGTTCCTGGGCTCCGGGAGGGTTCTGTGGTTCATCTGAGAATGGATCCACAAAGCGTGGACGGTGACCCACTTTGGTCCCAAGAAGCGTGGTACACCTTGAATCGCATTCCGAGCGGCGTTCCTGCGGTCAACATCGATCTCCTTGCTTTGCCCGATCTTCAGAACTTCGAGCATGGCGATGTGCGGCTTGAGGCCACGTTTACAAGCAGTAGCGGCACGTCGCCTCGTTTGGCATTTCAGAGTCGATACTGGTTGCCTGAAGTGGCGCTCCAAGGGGATCCGTCGACAGAACATCGCGTTGAAGCTGTCTTCCGAGCGCCACGATTTGATCCGGAGGGGCGACTCCTGGCTTCGGCTTGTCTGAAGGAAATGCGTTTGAATGGTGAAGTGGTTCAGTCCAATGTGGTCTACCCGCCCGACTTGGGTGATCGCGCCACTGAAGCTTTTGGTCCCCTCAGTCGCGGTGAAGATGATGGCTGCACCTTGACCGATCTCAAATTGACGGTCATCGATGACAAGGTCGTGATGCCCTCGGTGAAAGACCTTCGGGTGTTGGTCTTCAGCAAAACGCAAACGTTCAGGCATGATTCCATTGCTGAAGGCCATGCGTGTGTGCGCCGTCTGGCGCAACGGCATGGTTTTCAAATGACGTCCACCGAAGACGCGGCCATGTTCAACCGCGACGCCTTGGAGGATTTCGATGTGGTGGTCTTCATGAATACCACCGGTGATGTGCTGAACGATCAGCAACAGTCGGCATTTCAATCTTGGTACCAATCCGGGGGTGCTTTCTTGGGTGTTCATGCCGCTTCGGACACCGAGCACGGTTGGGATTGGTTTGGCCAGTTGGTGGGAGCGCGATTTCGGTGTCATCCTGCCGTCCAGCCCGCTCGTCTGGTCGTGATGGATCGCGGGCACCCTGCGACCGCCCATCTTGACTCAACTTGGGTTCGTACCGACGAGTGGTATGACTTCAAGTCTGATGGTCCCCATGAGGGCTGTAACTGCCTGCTCCGTATTGATGAGAACACCTACACCGGAGGGCAGACCGGTCCTTGGCACCCGATGGCATGGTCCCACGAGTTTGATGGGGGCCGAAGCTTCTACACGGCGCTCGGGCACACCAAAGCGACGTTCTCGGAGCCGGCGTTTGAACAGCATCTGCTGGGCGGATTGGCCTGGGTGGCCGACCAAGCGGCGAATTCACAGCCTTAGGTGGTCAATTCTGCCCTCGTTTGCCGAAAAGGGCCTTGGCGCCCAGTTCGTTTCTGCGTCTGGGCCGCTGAGGAGATTTACCCATGTCAACTTCGCCCAACGCTTCCCGTTTGTTCAATGCCAGTTGTTTGGCCTTGATTGTGACCGCCATGAGCTTCGCCATTCGTGGTGCGGCCATGGGCTCGTGGACTGAAGAATTCGGATTGACCAACGAGCAAGTGGGCTGGATCAATGGCACCGCGTTCTGGGGCTTCACTTTGGCCATGGTGTTCGGCGGTCCTTTGTGTGATGCCATCGGAATGCGGCGGATTGTTGGCTTGGCTTTTGTGGGTCACTTGGCCGGCATCTTGCTGACGATTTTTGCGTGGGATTACTGGAGCCTGTTTGGTGGCACGCTTCTGTTCGGGATCGCCAACGGTTCCGTCGAAGCGGCCTGCAATCCTTTGATTGCGGCCCTGTATCCAGACAACAAAACCACCAAACTCAATCAGTTCCACGTTTGGTTCCCGGGGGGCATTGTGATCGGTGGACTTGTGGGATACCTCATGGGCAAACTTGGTTTGGGATGGCAAGCTCAATTTGCCACGATGTTGCTCCCCTTGGCCGCTTACGCCGTCCTGTTTGTCGGGCAGTCCATGCCGAAGACCGAACGCGTCGAGATGGGCGTTTCGACGGGCGATATGTTTGCCGCCTGCTTGCATCCGGTGTTCTTGCTGTTGGTGGTTTGCATGTTGTTGACTGCGGCCACAGAGCTTGGGCCCAACCAGTGGATTCCCAACATCCTTGAAAACGCTGGCGTCTCTGGACTGCTCGTGCTGGTGTGGATCACTGGACTGATGGCGGTGGGCCGTCAATTCGCAGGCCCATTTGTCCATCGCCTGCAGCCTTTGGGCATGTTGCTGGGCAGTGCCATCTTGAGTGCAGCGGGACTGTTCTTGATGAGCCAGACGTCAGGGCCCATGCTGTTCGCTTCGGCAACGGTCTTTGCCTTCGGCGTGTGTTTCTTTTGGCCCACCATGTTGGGATACACCAACGAACGATTCCCCAAGACTGGGGCGTTGGGACTGGCCATCATGGGTGGTGCGGGCATGCTGAGTGCAAGCTACGTGTTGCCTGTGATCGGACGTTGGTACGACGATGGCATCGCGGCCCGAATCCCAGAAGGGGTCACGGCCGAAGCTTTGCAAGGTGCTGAAGCAGGATCTGAAAGCGCCTTGCAATGGGCAACCATTCAGGCCGATGCTGGCCTTGAAGCATTCGGTCAAGTGGCCTATCTCCCGGTTGGGTTGGCGGTCATTTTCTTGGCCTTGTTCATCTTCTCTCCGAAGAAGGCCACGCCCAATCACTGAGTCTTCCGTGACGAACTCAAAGAAATGCCACCGCGGGTCGGTGGCATTTCATCTTTGTGGGGTGAGTTGGTAGGATCAATCCTTCGTGATTCGAGAAATATCACCCAGGGAGTTCACATGATTCTTCGCACTTCAATGTCGCTCTTGTCGCTCTGCTTTCTGTTCGGCTGCGCCACCACTGGTTCATCCGAAGAAGGTCTCAGTTCACGTATCAAGTCGTACCAGTCTCAAATCATTGAAGACGAAGTCACCGGAAGCAATCTTGTCATTGTTGGGGCGGCCGATGGCACTCGCGCAATGTCGGTGGTGAATTCAGGTCGGCCTGGTGACCGCGATGTCGATGAGTCCACGGTGTTCCCCATTTGGTCCATGTCCAAGCCCATCACCATTGTGGCGATGATGACCCTGCATGAGCAGGGCAAGTTCGAGTGGAATGATCCGGTTGCGGATTACATCCCCTGCTTTGCGGACCTCGTCGTCCAAGATGGCGATGCCATTCGTCCCGCAACAGAGCCGCTTCGGATTGAGCATCTCATGGCTCACCGTTCGGGCTGGGCCTATTACTCGGGATGGGAAGACGGAGTGCCCAACACCAATTCCATCAAAAATCCAGTGCCTCCGGGCTATGACCGGCCCCATACCAACCAGACCCGGTTCAACGATTTGCAGTCCTACTGTGAAGCCATTGCACAGGAGCCATTGGCCTTCGAACCTGGCTCATCGTTCCTGTACGGGATCAACCAAGCCATTTTGGGGCGATTGGTCGAGGTTCTTTCTGGTCTTTCCTTTCAGGATTACCTGACTCAGACTTTGTTCGAGCCTTTGGAGATGGTCGACACTTCGTTTGTGATGGATGCGGAAAAGAGATCAAGATTCCAGCCACTCTGGATCAATTCAGAACATCTGAAGGGGTACACGTATCTCTTGAACGAGTTGACCTACAGCCCAACCAGCCAAGCGCACTTCGGTGGTGAGGGACTGGTCTCCACGGCCGCCGACTATGCGAACTTCTGTGAGATGCTTGCCAATGGCGGTGAGTTCAATGGCAAGCAAATTCTGAGTCAAGAAAGCATCGATCGGATGACCGCACCTCTCAGTCGGGACATCATGTCAGAGATGGGCCGCCCCTCAGGTATGGATATGGGATACAGCGTTTTTGTGATGCGTGATTCCTCGGCGGAAGGCAACGCCGCTCCCCAAGGTATTTTTGGGTGGTCGGGATACCACAACACCCACTTCTGGATCGATCCCAGCAATCAGATGTATGTGCTTTGGATGAGCCGGGCCCGTGAATTCAGCTTCGAGATTCCCGCGGGCTTACGGAAAGTTGTGTACGGCCCTGCCGAATAATCGGTCCTGCCTAAAGTAGAGACATGCCATCCCATGTCTCAGCTCGTGACCTGATTTCCGTCTGCATCATCACCCTTTTGGGTGCGGCCTTGGCGTTGGCCGGAGGATCTGGCGGTCTGGTTCGGGCCGACGTTTCGGTTTTTATCTGGTGCGCTGGTCTGGCCTTTGGCTTGAACTGGTTGGTGTACGTGCCATCTGCCTTGGCCCGTACTGAGCACTATTACGATCTGACGGGGGGGCTGACCTATCTCTCGGTCACCGGGTTGGCCGTTGTGCTCTCGCAGCCCCTTGATCTTCGAAGCACGCTTGTGGTGGGCATGGTGTCCATCTGGGCCATTCGGTTGGCGGGATTTTTGTTTGTTCGTGTCAAACGGGTGGGCAAAGACATTCGCTTTGACAGTGTGAAGACCAAGCCAAGCACTTTTTTGGTGTGGTGGACTCTGCAAGCGTTGTGGGTGTTGACCACGATGGCCGCAGCGTTGGCGATTGTGACCGGGGGGGAGAGGATCTCAATGTCGTGGCTGGGCTGGATTGGATTCGGCGTATGGCTGTTCGGCTTTGCCGTCGAAGTGGTCGCCGATGCTCAGAAGTCATCTTTTAAGAATGATCCTGTCAACCAAGGGCAATTCATCCGGACCGGACTTTGGGCTTGGTCTCGCCACCCCAATTACTTTGGAGAAATTGTTCTTTGGACTGGTGTGGCCATCATGGCGATTCCCGTTCTTACGGGCTGGCAGTATGCCACTCTGATTTCACCCGTCTTCGTGTCATTTCTTCTGATGAAAATGAGCGGGGTGCCGCTCCTTGAACGGAAAGCTGACGAGCGATGGGGGGGACAAGAAGAGTACGAGGCGTACAAGGCGGCAACCCCAGTGTTGATACCGCGTCCTCCGCGAGTGGAAAAATGAACCTGACCTCTGCAGGTTCTCGTTAGGCTACGAAAGTGTCGACTTCCGCTTTCAAACGCACGCGTGATGACCACGCCTCGGAAACCGCTGAGGATTACGTTGAGGCCGTGGCGGAATTTTTGGAGTCGTCTGGAGAGTGCCGAGTCTCCATGTTGGCGGAAAAGTTCGGCGTGAGTCATGTGACCGCCTCACGCATTGTTCGCCGACTTGACCGGGAAGGTCTTTTGGAGGCTCCTCTCCGCAAACCGATTCAACTGAGCCCGGAAGGGAAGGCTCTGGCCGAGCGATCGCGTGCTCGTCATGAGCTTGTTCTTGCCTTCTTGCGTGCTTTGGGCGTCTCGAAGCGAACCGCGGAGATTGATGCGGAAGGCATCGAACACCACGTCAGTGAAGAAACCCTTCGAAGAATGAAGAAATTTCTGAGCGAATCCTGATCTGGGAGTCAATCAGGTTCTGGCCGAGTGGCCTTTTGTAGCCTATGCTACAAGCATGAGACTTCTCCCCTCCGCTGTGATGTTCCTCGCCTCGTTGATGGCCGCTGGTCAGTCTGCGTCGGCCGCTGAATTGCGATGTTTGGCCACCACCGGAATGATTGGCGACCTTGTGAAAGCTGTGGTCGGTGACCGAGGCCAGGTTGAGGTTCTGATGTCTTCCGGGGTTGATCCTCATCTGTATCAACCCACGCGGTCCGATCTGGCCAAGGTGCTCGCAGCCGACGTAATTTTCTACAACGGACTTCATCTTGAGGGTCGTATGGACGAGGCCTTTGCCCGCGCCCAGAAGTCGGGCCGCTCGGTCTGTGCGGTCGCCGAACAATTGCCGACGCAATCACTTCTTCATGATGGCGAAGATCCCGAAGCACACGATCCTCACGTCTGGATGGATCCCCAGAGATGGCGGATGGTCCTGTTGGCCATCCGCGACCGTTGTGTTTCTCTCGACCCCTCTGGCCGGGCTGTGTATGAAACCAATGCAGATGCGTATCTCAAGAAGCTCAACGCACTTGATGATTACGCCTCGAAAGTTCTGCAGTCCGTTCCCGGCGAAGTGCGTGTGCTCGTGACTGCGCACGATGCGTTCGGTTACTTCGGGAAGCGTTTCGGATTTGAGGTGATTGGCTTGCAGGGGATTTCGACGGAATCGGAAGCCTCGGTTCAGGATGTCAACCGCCTCGTGAACCTTCTGGTGCAGCGAAAAATTCCGGCCATCTTTGTTGAATCCACCGTGCCAGAAAAGGGCATCCGCGCCCTCATTGAGGGGGCAAGTGCCCAAGGACACACCGTCAAGATTGGTGGGTCTCTTTATTCCGACGCCATGGGCGATTCCGGAACGTGGTCTGGGACCTACCTGGGCATGATCGACCACAACGTGACCACCATTGCCCGTGCTCTTGGTGGCGAGGCTCCCCAAGGTGGGTGGCATTCCACCGGGAACTCTCCAGCGACTGAGTCATCCCCATGACCCCGATCCAGCGCCCCGAGCATTCCACCAACAGCCCGCTCTCGATTCATGCCATGACCGTGGCCTATGACCGAAAGCCAGTGCTTTGGGACGTCGATTACGACGCGCCCGAAGACCCTCAGTTGATTGCGATTGTTGGCCCCAATGGGGCCGGGAAGAGCACGCTCATCAAAGCGTGTCTGGGGCTGGTGCCGCGTGCTTCGGGTTTGGTGGCCTTCCGAGGACAACCTCTCGAGGCGGTTCGCTCAACCATTGGATACGTCCCACAACGAGAGAGTGTGGATTGGGAATTTCCGGTCACCGCGCTCGATGTCGTGTGCATGGGGAGATACCGCAAACTTGGGTGGTTCCGTCGAGTCCGACAGCAAGATCGAGACGCCGCGCTCGAGTGTTTGGATCGGGTCGGACTTGCTGATCTCGCTGGCCGCCAAATCCGGCAACTGTCGGGTGGACAGCAGCAGCGGGTCTTTTTGGCTCGAGCACTTGCCCAAGAAGCAAATCTGTATTTCATGGATGAGCCCTTTGCGGGCGTTGATGCGGCCACGGAGCAAGCCATCCTCGAGGTGCTTCGGGAGATGAAGCGTGAGGGGCGGACCATCGTCGTGGTTCACCATGACCTGCAGACGGTCCCCACGTCTTTTGATGAAGTGATCTTGCTCAACATGCGGGTGGTGGATTCGGGTCCAGTGGCAGATGTTTTCCATGAGGACAACTTGCGTAAGACGTATGGCGGTCGCTTGACCATGCTGGCCGAAGCCGCGGAGGCGGTTGCTCGTACGGAGCGGAGCTGAGTGATGGATGATTCGGTCCATTTTTGGTTGGATTTCTGGAATGTGCTTACGTTGCGATCGGGCTACAACGCGACGCTCGTCATTCTGGGGACGACCAGTCTTGGTATTGCCAGTGGGATCGTGGGGACCTTCGCCGTACTCCGCAAGCGTGCTCTTATGGCCGACGCCTTGGGGCATGCAACATTGCCTGGCGTCGTTGGCGGGTTCCTCATCTCTCTGATCTTCGGGGCAACTGGGCCAGAGATTTTGCCATTGTTGATCGGTGGCGGTTGCAGTGGACTTCTGGGCATTTGGGCGGTGCAGTTTTTGGTCCGTCACCCGAGAATGCAAGAAGACGCGGCGATCGGACTGGTCCTGAGCACTTTTTTTGGCCTGGGCATTGTTCTCTTGAGCGTGGTCCAAACTTCTGTTTCCACCCAAACGGCCGGGCTCGATTCGTACATCTACGGGCAGGCTTCAGCCATGACCAGAGTTGATGTGCTGGTTCTGGCGGGCATTTCGCTGTTGGTTGGGGTGATCTCGATCTTTCTTCGGAACCCCTTCGGCGAAGTGTGCTTCGACGCCGATTTCGCCGCAACCACCGGATGGCCTGTTGATCGAATCGATCTGTTCATGATGGGGCTGGTGGCGGTGGTCTGCGTGGTTGGCATTCCAGCGGTGGGGTTGATGCTGGTGGTTGCGTTCTTGATTGTGCCGTGTGCCGCCGCTCGATTGTGGTCAGTCCGTCTCCTGGATGTTCTGGTGATTTCGGGACTGATTGGTGGCATCTCAGGCTGGTGCGGCGCAGCGCTTTCTTCCAGCTTGCCCAATTTGCCGACCGGCCCCGTCATTGTTTTGGTGGCCGGGGCCATTTTTGTGTTCAGCCTGTTCTTCGCGCCTCGGCGCGGG
>CAXBRK010000065.1:0-11120 GCA_963978155.1 uncultured Phycisphaera sp.
CCGGGGGCGATCGCGGCAGGCGAACTGATTCCGTTTGAAGGTCCAGGTGATGGTTACGCCGCAACGAACGCGCTTCTGAAGCCCGGTGATGAAATCAAAGTGATTCGTACCGCAGGTCAGTGGTGTGAAATTGATCTTCCCGGGGCAGATTGGAGACGGGGCTGGGTCCGTCGTGCCGATGTGCTCTTTCCGCAAGATGCTCTTGCCCCATGATGCGAGAGCCTGGAATTCCTGATCATTTGACTCCGCTGAAGACGGCTTGTCCGCAGCGCTTGGATGGTCGATGGCGGAGCGACCAGCACGATGACGGGTACCGCGGCGGTGGTGATGCTCGGCAAGAGATAGCGACGGTTTTCCACGAAGCGTGTGGGTTGGATGACTTGTTCAAGAATCCCATCGCCGTGGTGGCGGAACTGGGATTCGGGGCCGGGCTATCCATGCTGGAGACCATCGATCGCTTCCGTGAAGTGGCCCCTGCAGACGCTCGCTTGTGTTTGGTGTCTTGTGAGAAGTTCCCCATTGATCCTCAATCTGCGAAAGAGATGCTGCTCCTTGATGGAGCCGCGCCTGACTTGGTTTCGGCGTTGATCGATCAGTGGCCTCTCCATGTTGGGGGATGGCACCGCTTGTCTTTTTTGGGTGGCCGGGTGCACCTGACCCTTGGATTGGGTGATGCTTCCGATCTTCTTCAGACTTTGAATTTTGAGGCGGATGCGTGGTTCTTGGATGGTTTTTCACCGGCCAAGAATCCAGAGTTGTGGACCCCGGAGGTACTGCAGTTGGTCGCCGAACGAAGCGCTGCGGGAGCCCGCTTGGGGACGTGGTGCTCGGCGGGTGATGTGCGTCGTTCGCTCACTGCCCTGGGGTGGGCGGTTGATCGGGTGCCGGGACACGCCACGAAGCGTCACCGCGTGCAAGCTCGTCGTTCTGGCGCTACCCCAAAGCGACCTTCACCGGGCACCATTCATATTGCAGGAGCAGGTTTTGCTGGTGCGGGTGCCGCTCGGGCCTTTGCCGAGCGTGGCTGGTCGGTCACGGTGTTTGATCCCAACGGGCCCGCTTCCGGTGCTTCAGGAAATCCGCGAAGCCTGGTGCAACCTCGGTTGGCGAAAGGCCTGGACGCGGCAAGTCACCTGCATTTGCATGCCGCTCTTTTTGCCGCCCGGCAAATGGACCAATTGGGTGTGTCGTCGATCCCCGGTGCGCTGCATCTTGGGGTTGGCCATCATGGCGGAAAAGTCGAGGCGGCCTTGAGCCACGAAGGATTGCCCGCCACTCTGATTCGTGCGGTCGATGAGGAAGAAGCCTCCAAGTTGGCTGGGTGTCGGGTGGGGCCGGGAGCGTGGTTTGCTTCTGCACGATCCGTCTCTGGGCCTGAGTATGTTGCCGCCCTCCTCGACCATGGCAACATCGAAGTTCGATCTGGCGAACCCACGACTCCAGCTTGCGAAGAGACCCCGATGTTGTGGTGCACGGGTTCGAGTGCGGTGAACAGATTCGGCTTGGCTGGGCTGCATCAGATCCGTGGACAACTTGAAGTGTTGGAGCCGATCCCGGGGTTGAACCATGCGGTTTGCTTTGGCCATTACTTGCTTCCCGGCGAAGATTCGGTGGTTCTTGGTGCCAGTTATGACCATGGGGATTCTGATCCGGCTGTCCGGGATGACACTGCCCAAGCTTCACTCGAATTGGCGAAAGCGGCTTTGCCCGGCGTGGCAATGCGCCGCACCGGAGGTCGGACGAGCTTTCGCCTGGCTTCACGGGATCGCTTGCCTCTGCTGGGGCCAGATCCCCAGGGGCACGCTTGGTTCAGTCTGGCCCATGGATCACGAGGCGCCTCGACCGGACCATTCTTGGGGGCCTACTTGGCCGATTGCATGGAGGGTGTGCCGGGGGTGTTGCCGTCGGCGTACGCCAACCGACTCCGCGTAGAACGATTTGAGTCCTAAATCGGTGAAGAAATCCCTTCTGGAGTTTGGCCCTGCTTCGCTTTGACGTCAAAATGAATCCGTGATGCCATCTTGGTTCCTGGCCTGTGTTCTCTGCGATGTTGATTGGATTCGGTATCACCCCGAGCCAGTTGGGACATTGTCTGTTGCACAGGTCGAGCGAGATGTGCCGGCCATGGATGCCCTTGGCAACTTGTGTCTCCCGGACGAGCCTAGAGCGGGAGATGCCATGGTTTCAGGATTTTCTGGGGAGTGGCAGCGATGGTTGCGGGGACCGAACAGGTCGTATCTGCTGGAATGCGGTTACCGCCGGGATGGCCTTCAGGAGATTGTGGTTTTTCTGGACGCCGACCAAGGGGTGTTCGAGATTCGGAGTGGTGCATACGCCCACAGCACCGTGTTCCAACAATCCATTCTGTATCAAGAGGCTGGAGTCACCATCCAAGATTGCCTCCAAGGGACCCGCCGAGGTCAAGCCTTTGTGCCGAACGCCTTGGTCGTTCTTCCGGGATGCGTGGTCACGTTGTGCGAACGCATGCTGGATGTCGACATGGGGCCTGAAGTCGAGTGGCAATCTGAAGGTATAAGTTTGGTTGCCCTTCAAGAAGATGAGTTTGGTCAATGGCATTGGGAACATCTCTACGATGGACCTCGATTGGGTGGTGACGACCGAGCCCTCGGAACTCTCCGGGGTGGGCCGTGGTGCATGTCGTCCTATTTCCCGGAAGGTCAGAGTGGTGAAGATCTGGCGGGGCCTGATTTCACGACAGCGTGGATTCCGTTTGTTGACTACATGAGTCAGCCTGAACCCCACGGTGGTCAGTGTTTTTTGGTCCAGGCCACTCGAGAATCCCGGGGAGATGCTTGGTCGTTTGGTGAGACGATCATGGTTCGAGAGTTGTTGGGAGACATGCACCTTCATAGCGCCGGGTGGACCCCGCATGGCTTGCTCCTCAGTATTGGTGATACGACCGAACACAACGCGGTGGAATGGCTTCGCTGTGCTGATTGGGAGCGGTACGACGAGCCCGATCAGTGGACGGTGGAGCGTGTGCAGGGAGACCTGAGGTCTGACCTTGGTTCCGCGCCAGCTTTCCAGTTTTGGGGGGTTGCCCCTGGGGCCACCACGAATTCCCTTTTGTTGGGTGGGGATATCAATGAAGGCGCGGTCTACGAGGCAACGATGCACAACGAGATGCCTCCTACCTTTCGGCGGTTGGCCGGAACGCACCCCGGAGGAACCAGCAGTTTGACGCACGTGGTGGGCGTCATCCGGAGGCCCGCCCCCGAGGTGTCAACCAAAGTTGTTTTGAGAAGCTTTCACCCCTCTGATTGGACGGGGAGTTTCGGTCGAATCTTCGCTTCAGAAGATGCCGTCCACTTTGCCAATCTCGGCCAACATCCAGCAGGTTGGTCCCCCAAATCTCAGGTGGCGGTCCGTCCGTCTTCAGGCACGATCCTGTCGGTGCCTTCGTCTTCCGATTCAATCAAAGATGCGGGACTTCGGGCGTTGTCGGGATGGCGTGTGGCCGGACAGTTCACCCACGGGCTCCGAGCTGAACCCGGAGTTTTGAATTTTGTAGGCCCAACCGACGACACTTGGCCCTTGTTGTCGCCGGGCAGTGAGGTTGACGTGGAAGTTGGACTGCCTGCTCAGGGGTCGATTGATTTCTCGGATGGAGTTTCCTTGACCTCGGTGACACCTGGTCCAGTCCTTCGCATGCGCAGAGAACCTGGTAATTCTTCTCCGAAGCTCGTCTCTTTCGGGGTGCTTCGCGAGGGGCAATCGCTTCCCGTCGGGACCTACGCGCTGCGATGCATGGTTCAGTCTCTAGGCAAAGATCCGGCGTCGATAAGGTGGTGGGTCCGTGGCCAGCAAGATTCGCTGGAGGTGGTGGGACGTCGATTGACCTGTGCCGACGGATGGCGAAGCATCGTCCTTCCGGTTGAGATTGAGAGCCTCGAGGGTGAAAGCATCATCAAGATCGTCATCGAGGACGTTGATGCTGGTCGAGGATCGATCGACTTGGTCGTTGCCCCTGAGCAGTTGGTGGCGTCCAACGCTCCTGGAGTGGTCTCCGCCGATACCACAGAGTTCTCATCCTCCGCAGAGACGTTGATCCAATCCCTTGGGAAGAATTTGGGCAAGAGTTTGACGGTGGTTGAACTGGGAGTTCCCGGTGGCGGTCTGGATGTGTTCCTCCGTCAATTGGGCTGGAAGTACGAGGTAGGGTCTTTCCTGAACGAACAAGGTGAGTCGCTCCGAGTGCAATGGGATCTGTTGGCAGGTCGGGTCGAAGTGACCCAAACCACCCAAGGCTTCCAGTTCCCCTTGCTGGGCATCTTGGACGGTCACAATTGGGTCCGCGAAAGTGTGATGCACTTGGTGCTCAAGCAATCTTCACGAGGCCTGAACTTTTCGGTGTTCTGCGGAGGCAATACGGTGGCCCGGGGGGAGTGGCTGAGCGGGGTGGCGTCTGAATCGCCACTGAACCAATTTGTGTTGAGCCCAGACATGCCGCTGGACCTCCGGGCGGCCGCGGTTTTCCCATTTGACACTCCCGTGGAGGAGGCCCTCTCATGGTTGGTACAGGCAGGCTCCCGTGACGGTCTACGCCCAGCTGGGGTATCCTTGGGGCATGATCCCAAGCCCGATTCTGTGTCTGCCGCTGGTGCTCCCCGCCGCTGATTCCATCGATGATCTCTACGCCCGCTTCGGCGCTGGCTATTCGACATCTTCACCGGCTGACTTCACGCTGACTGGTGCCAACGAGTCGGTGTTGATTCGGCAGATTTTGCAGACCTTCGAACCCTCCTTGGAGTTTGACGGCTGGAATTTCCAGTTTGCTCTCGGTGAGAAGCTCACCGACAACATTGCTTTCGAGTGGGAAGTTCAATCGTTGCAGTTGGATCTGGACTCATTCAAGCCCACCACGACCGACAACGGGGGGGGGCTTTTTCCTTTTGATCCGAACGACGGATCGGTCCCGGGCTTTTTCCGGCTGGATGGCGCGAGCGGTGAATTCAAAGCTTTGGCGTTGACGGCCAACCTGCACTTCGATTACCAGTTCGGGGAATCAGGCTTTGGCGTCTACGGTGGGGTCGGTGCCGGATTCTCACGGAACACCTTGAACCTCACGGTCTCTGAAACCTTCTTTGAGACCGAGGGTTCACCAGCCGGTGATTCAATCGATGCCACGGTCCCATTGGCCACCGACGACACGTGGGATTTCTGCTGGCACTGGCGAGCTGGTGTTGAATACGAACTCAACCGCAAGAGCACGCTGTATGTGGGGTGGCGAGCGGCCGATTACGGTTCCGCCGATTTGCAGGGCAGTGGCCCCGCATTGACCGCAGACACCATTGAGTTTGGCTTCAAGCAGTCCTTCTGATCACCACAAACTTCAGGCCGCGTGTAGACCACCGGACGTTTGCACCTCAGCGGTGGTGGGCATCCATCATTGCGAAGGCAGCATTTTGGGCTGCAACTTGCTGCCGAGCCATGCCGCGTCTTCACAAGCCGTGCCACTGGGAATGTTGTTGTAGGGACCATTCGGCCGCTCTACCCCGAAGTGGGTATCTGCAGTCTCTTCAGACATCTTGAGTTGGTAGGAGATGACCGATCCGTCGATGAACGAAACGTTCCACCGACCAGGGTTCCAGACAACGGGCTCATCGATCCAGTTGAACGAACTGGAGCAAGGGGCGAAATCAGGGTCAACCCAGTCGGCCGGCAACAAGAATCCATTCAGGTTGGCCCCTCGGGTGTCTGCTTCGCACAAGGTCGAGAGCTGGTTGGAAGGGTCACGGAATTGGGAATAACTGTCGGCGGCCGAAACGAGCCCGGTGGAGCAGTCTCGGCAATACGCCTCTTTGCCCGCGAAGGCAGAGAATGAATAGCTGCGAAGCCGATAGGTCTCCGGGTCGTTGATCAACCGAGGATCCTGCGGCGAGCTGTATACGTCAAAGTCGCCGATGTAATCCCACAGGGAACCATCGGTGAACGCCTTGAGGTATTCGGTGTTGGGGTTGGCGTCATCACCGCCTTGGTCCCAATTCACCACCCCGTTCTGGAATCCATTGCAGCATCCCACGCCAGGGTTGTGCTGCCCACCGACGGTTTGCATCCAGTCGTAGGCATATGCCCCGGTATCGGTCCCCGGGACCCGGCCGTTCTTGTCGATGGAATATTGGGTGTACGCGGCAATCAAATTGCGCTGGTTGGTCAAGCATTCGGTCGACTGGGCTTGCACTCGGAATCGGTTGATGGCCGGCAACAGCAGTGAGATCAAGATGGCAATTACCGCCACCACCACCAACAATTCAACCAACGTAAAGGCTTTGCGTCGCATAGAGATCATGCTACCAGCGGGAAGGAGTACACCGTGTGATGGCCCCGGTTTGAGTCCCGTTCCTCCTGGATCCCGTCCTTCATGCTCATGATGCTGTTGGCCGGCGTGCTTTTGTCAGATTCAGTTGGGTTCAGGCTTGTGTGGCCCATAAAAACGTCCAACGTTGGGGCTGTTCTCGGCGGATTTTCAAAGCCCTGTGTTGATTCAGACGTATCTTATGGATACCACCTAGGAGACAGAACATGCGAGACCTCCATCCGACTCTATTGCCCACCGCCGCGGCGTTTGTCTTGAGTCTCTTGGGCAGTTCGGTCCAAGCCCATGATGGTGCTGGAGGGCCTTCGGGAGTCCTTCCTCCAGGGTTCTACGAGCAAGGGGTGGCCACTGGCTGGGATCAGTTGGTGGGGGTGACGTTCGATTCGACAGGCCGCGCGTACCCTTGGGAACGCTCGGGCAAAATTTGGGCGGTTGAGACCGATGGCACCCGCGGCACGGAGCCCATCTTGGACATCTCTGATGAGGTGGGGGGATGGCGGGACCATGGTCTCCTCGGTGTGGCTTTGCACCCTGGCTTCCGCCAGAACGGCTGGATCTATTTGCTCTACGCCGTCGATCGCCACCATCTGCTGTACGCCGGCACCGGGAAGTACGACGCGGGCGTCGACGAGTACTACGGTGCGACCATTGGTCGAGTGACCCGGTACACCGTTCGATCCGCCGACGGATTCAACAGCGTTGACCCTGAGAGTCGTTTGGTGCTCCTTGGGGAAACACCACAGACCGGAATTCCGATTGTCCACGAATCCCATGCTGTGGGCTCGTTGGTGTTCGGTACCGATGGCACCTTGCTTCTTTCCGTGGGTGATTGCGCCAGTTACAACGGCACCGACAACGGTGGGCAGCAACCTGGCACCTACGTGAATGTTGCCCTGAATGAAGGCATTCTGAAGCCTCACGAAAATGTTGGTGCCTTCCGGGCCCAAACGGTCGACTCGCACTGCGGCAAGATTTTGCGGTTGAATCCCATCAATGGGGACGGACTGCCTTCCAACCCGTTTTTTGATGCTTCGGAGCCACGGGCTCCACGCAGTCGGGTTTGGGCGCTCGGACTTCGCAACCCCTTCCGGATGGCCTTGAAGCCAGAAACCGGGAGCCACGATCCCGAAGACGGAGATCCCGGTGCGCTCTACATCGGGGATGTGGGCTACGTGACCTGGGAAGAACTCAACGTCTGCGATGGTCCGGGACAGAACTTCGGTTGGCCGATCTATGAGGGGCATCATTTGGAGCCTGGATATGCCCCGGTGTTGACCGAAAATCCTTCGGCCCCCAATCCACTGGGATCCAACTGTGGCATTGATTACTTCCGCTATCAGGATTTGCTGGTGCAAGACACCGCCAACACGCCGTATTGGGGGAACCCTTGCGACAGTGGTGGGGTTTCTGGGGATGAGCTTCTGGAAAATGGCAACTTCAATGCTGCTGACTTTTTCCCTTGGCAAGCGGAATTCAGTGCCTTCCTCGATGCTACTTCTGTCTTTGCCTACAACGCTGCGAAGTTGTACGGGCCGTTCATTTCCGGGGAGACCCAAACCCGGCTTACGCAAGATTTCCCCGTGGTTGGAGGCAAGAGTTACGTGGCCAGTGTCAAGGCCGTGACCCCTTCGTGGGACTCGATTTCCGGGACTTCCAATACGACCAAACTGGTGCTTCAATTCTTCACGGCCGACGGAACCCTAGTAAGGAATGCTGAGAACGACGTGGTCACCGGCAGCACGGGCGACGACATCGTCGTGGAGCGATCGACTTTTGCGGTCGCCCCAGATTTTGCAGTCACCGGCCGAGTGATGCTTGTGTTTGACCAGCCATCCTTTGAAACCGGTGCGGTGTGGTTCGATGACGCCAGCGTTTTGGAAGTCCAGCAAGTGCTGCAAGCCGAAGATGCCACGTGGGATGGCCCCAATTACTACGAAGGCACTTCAGGCGGCGCGACTGGTACTGGCCTCCTTGATTTCCAAAATCCTTTCGACGACTGGATCGAATGGACCGTGCCCTCGGGCACCGACGGTCCCGAGACCATTGCCTTCCGCTACGCCCTTGGCAACGCCCCTCGACCCCTTGAACTCAAGGTCAATGGTGTGGTGGTTGACCCCAGTTTGGATTTCCCCTCCACGGCGGGCTGGTCCGATTGGCAAATGGTCACGACGGAGGTTCCTTTCGTGGAAGGGGACAACACCGTTCGCATCACCGCCATCGGCCAGAGCGGCGGCAATTTTGATGCCTTGGTTGTGGGCGAATCCAGTTCTCAATCTGGACCAGGCGGTGAGAATCCCATCACCACAGTGCCAACCTTTGTGCACAAGCGTCCGATGCTCTCTTGGCTGCACACGTACTTCGGCACGCCACGGGCGGAAGTCCCGCTGTACGACGCCTCGGGCAACGCCACGGTGACGATGGTGGGGGCAAATGGTTCTCCAGTCTCGGGTGAGCCCTTCGCGGGCAATTGCGCCGGCGGAGTGAGCTTCTCCATGGGAGACCTCTACCCCGAGTCGTATCGCGGCAGCTGCTTCATTGCCGACCACACCTCCGGCTGGATCCGAGTTCTCCGCGAAGACGATGACGGCAATTTGGTGTCCGTTGAAGAATTCCGCACCGATATGGGCAACATCGCGGGCTTGTTCGACAACCCTTATTCCGATGAAATGTGGCACATCCGCTGGCCGGATTACATGACCGCTTGGAAGTACTCTCCGTCGGGGAATCAGCCGCCAGTTGCGGTGGCCAATCTTGATGTCCAGTGGGGCACCAGTCCGTTGGTGGTGAACTATCAGGGCTCGAGCTCATATGACCCCAACGGTGGCGTCGTGTACTGGGAGTGGGATTTCGGTGATGGCACCACCGACGGCTACCCTGATGGAACGCATGTCTTTGTTGGTTCGACTCCCGGGGAGCCAGAAACCTTCGAGGTCACCTTCCGAGTCAGTGATCCAGGCGGCCTTAGTGACGAGAAGACCTTCCAGGTTGTGGTGAACGACTCGCCACCAAGCCTGCAAATTCTCGAGCCTGTGAACCTGCAGCCGTATCGCATTGACGCTCAAACGGAGGTTCCCTTCCGTTCGGTCGCCACCGACACCCAGACTCCCGATGAAGATCTCGTGCTGACCATGCAGGTGATTTTGCACCACAACGACCACACCCACCCCGAGTTGGTGTTGGAGACCAGCGAGACCAATGCGGTGATCAGTCCATTGGGCTGCGGCTTTGAGCCCTTCTGGTATCGCATCGTTGCGACAGCCACCGACAGCAGTGGCTTGACCAGCATCGAAGAAGTCGAGTTGTTCCCGGATTGCGATGGTCGTTTGGATTGCCCAGCTGATGTGGACCTCAGCGGCACGGTCGACTTCAACGACATCCTCAGCATCTTGGCCGCGTATGGTTCGGAGGGCGATTGGATCCCTGAAGATGTCAATATCGACGGGATCGTTGACTTCGCCGACATCCTTCAGGGGCTTGCCGACTGGGGTGTTTGCTCCGGCTGACTTCTGTACTCGTCATCGAATTGCTGTTCAACTTTGAGGGGACCTCAAACGGGGCAATCTTTATGACGTAGATGTTGCCCTCTGCCGAATTGGTCGCGGCGTCTGAACAGGTTCGGACTGCTGGGCCTCAAAGATGCTTCGGTGGATCTGTTGCAGCTTCCCTTGATCAACAGGGTCGATAGCTGCCGCATGAAGCCATATTCCGAGTGCTCCAGTCCGCCTCCCGAACTGGATTTCACGGGGTGGTGTCTCTGGATTTCTGGGATTCTGTTGGGAGTTGTCAACACGGAATGTGGCCACAACTTGCGTGCCTTTGGAAATTCGAAGATTGGAGATCTTCCAGGTTTGCTGCCAATGTGGATCCCAGTCCGGAATTTCGAAGACCCTCTCTCCATCCACGCTGAGGCTGACACCTCTGATCCTTCGTCCCGCTCGTACAGAAACCAGAGGAACGTCAATATCAATTGGACTGATCCATCGCTGTTCGAGTATCCCGCATTCGCCCGCCTTCACTCGCCATGAACGGATACTGAGTGGGATCAGATGCAAGGCCCGGCTTGTTTGCTGATCAGGAACAAGTTCCGCATCGAGGGTTGCCGTGAAGGGCTTGTCAATTCCACTTGGGCGGAATCGAAGTTCAAAGTCGATCTCGTGATCTTGGGGGACTTCAAAATGGAATCCATCAGGAATTCGGAACGTGGAGTTTGCGACGCCCAGAACGCCCAGCATGCCAGCTGGACGCCATCCCATGTCACCCGTCATTTCGTACCCCGGAGTGTTTGGCTCTTGGAGGTCGCCGTACCGTGCGATGGTCCCGTCATCGTGGACGAGGCCAATACTTTCGACTTCTCTGGGGGCTGATGAGTGAAAACGCCAAGCTTGGACCCGAAGCATTTGATCGGCTCTTGGCGCCAGTCGGAATGTTCGAATATCCCGATCCCCTCGATGCCATCTCTCTCCACCTTCCTTGGGAATCACAAATCCCTCCGGGATTCGGAATGATCGATCTTTTCGAAATGACGGCACTTTTGGTGGGGGAACGGTCTGAGATCCTTCCTCACCGGACGCTGTAGCAAGCCACTGCAACACCAGATCTTTCTCTTGATCGCTCCATCGTTCTGAGGCCACCAAATGGGGAGGCATCCGGTCCTCTTGAATCAGGGCCTGAATGAATGCTGAACGACGCTGGTAATCCGTGGATTTGGTCAATACGAAGGGCGCAGGGCCTTCTTGCTGGTGACATGCGACACAGTTCTGGCTGAGCAGGTCCCGAACGTCGT
>CAXBRK010000066.1:0-10852 GCA_963978155.1 uncultured Phycisphaera sp.
CGGCCCTCGACTCCCTCGCCCGCTTCGGCGGCCGTGTCATGCATCTTGGAACCGGCCGCCCCTTTGGGGGCGGCCGGTCCTGCTTTGGGGCTCTAGAATCCAGTCCAAGCGGCGTATAAATCCATAATTATCAACACTTTGCACTTGAGATTGTTGGAAAATCGTGGACAATAGGTGCACCCGGGGGGGATGTTCCCGGGATCAATTCCAAGGGGAGCGTCTCATGTTGATGCGTCAAGCAATGTTGGGTGCCATGGTTGTGGTGGGTGGTTTGTCGGCGGACGATCGGATCAGTCAAACCGAAAAGGGTTCGGTCTTGATCACTCCGTTCGTTCAGAGCGCCCCTGACATCGATGGTCAAATTCTGTTGTCCAATGATCACCCGAGCAGTGTTCGGGTGCAGGGCTATGTCTTGTTGGAAGACGGTCGGTACTACGACACCGCGTTTGCGTTGACCGGAAACCAACCCACTTCGATCGACACCAGTGATTTGTTGGCGCCGTTTGATGTCGACTCCGGTCTTTTCTCCGTCTACCTGTGGTCGGTTGATGCTGCTGGTGCTCCGATCCGGTGGAACCACTTGTCCGGATCTTTGATTCAAACAGACTGGTCTGAAGATGGATCGGGTTCCTGGGAAATCCCGGCGTTCGCTTCGCAAGCTCTGGTGGGTGACAACGGCGACCGTGTTGGCCCCGAAAACCGACTTGATTTGGACGGCGTGACCTTTGCGGCACCGCCTGCTTCCCAAGTGCTGAACTTCTTCGCTTCGGGTTCCGACATTATTTCCAACAGCGCGCTGTGCCACTTGGTGGCCGGCCACGATTTCTCCGACAAGAACGCACCCACTCCCGTGGTGAAGATTGAAGCGGAGATTTGGAACGAGAACGAGTTCAAGTTCTCGGGAACCAGCCGTTGTGCCAGCTTCTTGGAGATCTCCGAACTGAACAGTTGGAGCAATTCTGCGACCAACCACTTCCGTCGCTCCAATCTTGGCACCGAGTCGGGCAAAGCCCGGTTGAACGGCACCATGAACGCGACCTGCGAAGACTCAGTTGACGCGGCTTTGCTGATGGTTCAGCTTCGCTACCCAAGCTCTGGTGGCGTGGCTTCCGGTGGCGTGGTTGGTGCCGGTCTTGAACCCTGTGAGATTCGCTACGAGCAGGAGTCGGCTCCCGAAGAGTCCCCGTTCTCCATCACGCCACGCTCGTTGCGTCGCACGCGATAAACACGTTGCTGGCCTTGCCAGCACAACAGTCATATTGAAGATGGCGGCTCCCGGGGGGGTGCCGCTTTCTTCTTTTTGGGGTTTGTGTCCGAGAACTGGTCAGAAACCACTGAAATTGTTGCCGAATTGACCGGCTGCGGCTGATTCTCGAGGTCTTTCCCTTTGCCCGAGATACTTTTGAGGCATGGGCCTTTTGCCGCTCCTTTTGTGCAGTGCGCTGATGACGCTTGATGACGACCGGGTGGGTTCAACCCGCCAAGGTTCGTTGTTGGTCTGCCCCCCGGTGGGTATGGGGGATGTTGTGGATGGAAGCGGGCTCCAAAACAGACCAACCGAAGTTGGAGCCGAGACCGAACTGATCTTGGTGCACGATCACCCCAGCGACATCGCAATTCGCTTGCTTGTCCGAGGTTCAACGGGTCAGTACGAGCGTTTTGAAGCATTGCCAGGCGACACCATTCGCACCTTTGACTTGGTGGGCATGCTTGCGCCACTCAATGTCGCGGAGGGTCACGTGGTGGTGGTGGCATGCAATCTGCAGGGTGAGCCCATCGCCCACAACCAGCTTTCCGGCTCGGTGCGTTTCCGGAGCATGAGTGACACCGCCGAGTTGCCCGTCGCGGCCTTTCGCGCGATCCCGGGAACGACCGGCCAAGCGTTGCCATCACCGGAACAGTTGTCGCTTGATGGGGTGGAGTACGCGGTCCCTGGCAACCGTCAGGTGTTGGATTTCTACGCGGTTGGTGCCACGCCGATTCTGGGCCGGCCAGTGCGGACCCAACTCGGGGTGGTGCCTTTGGATTTCGATTTCAGCGGACGAAACTCCGAACGCTCAAGCACACAACTTCGATTTGAAATTTGGAACGAGAACGAAGTGAAGTTCTCGGGAACCTCACACTGCTTCGAAGGCATGGGCTGGGTTGATTTGGCAGACTTAAATGGAACCACCAACCACTTCCGGCGCCAGTTTTTGGGAACCGAAAGTGGGAAAGCCCGGCTCGATACCAGTGCCAATACTTCGTGTGGAGAGCCAGCTTCGGCGCCCGCGCTGGTGGCTTGGGTTCTCAATGACTTTGGAGCTGGCCTCTCCGGTCGCATGCTCCGTTCCACGGGCCGCCAACCTTCAACCATCCACATCCCAACCGTCTCCCAACCAGAAGAATCGGGAACCACTGTGGACAGGGGATCTCTTGTTGGGGACAACTCGGTGAAGATCGAGGGTGCTGTCCCCAGCCGCTGATCGACAGGACAGGTTGCTCACAAAACGATGTCGTCTCAGGGCTTACGTTGACTTTTTTTGATTTGCGGCGAGGATGCACTCGCTGCCTGTTCGACGGCAAGCAGCCCAAGTCAATCCATGGGTGGAGTTGACTTGTCAAGGAGTCATCGTCGAATGGGGTGGAGTCGGCCTTTTCATGCACAAGGCCATCAAGCCAGAGTGACCATCTTTGGCTCGCAAACAGCAATCGCATCAGTGGACACGGAACGCAGGGCTTGGAATCCCTCCGCTTTCTTGATGGCTGCCCGCTGATGCCACAGTCTCCCCCCTGATAGCGGCACCGAAGTTCGGTGTCGCCCGCCGCGGGCCGATCTTTTTGGGGTCGGTTCGCATTGAGGGCCTTTGGTCCTGACATCACAACGGCGTACGAAGAATTTTCCCCTCCCCTTCGAACGTTCTGAGCCGGCCTTGTGGCCGGCTTTTTTGTTCTGAAGGCCCGAATCGCGGACTTCCGGCGGTTGAACCAAACGAAATGACATGTAATATTGCAATTGGAGGGGGCTGCTCTGGTCCCCATCAATCTGGAGACCGTGTGATGACACGATGGTTCGTGATGTGCGCGGTGGTTGGAACAACGGCGGGGGCCGACATTTTGAACGTCCCCGGAGACTTCGAGACCATCCAAGCCGCGATTGACGCGCGAGCGGATGGCGATGAAATTGTCGTGGCCCCGGGAACGTACAACGAAGCTCTCTTTGCGGAGACGGTGCCTGGTTCTGGCATTCCACGCAAAGTGTTCACCTTGCGTTCGAGCACCCGCAATCCCGCGGACGTCATCATTGATGCTTCCGGTTTGCAAGCACCAGCGCTGCACCTGATCGAATTCACCGATCCGTGCACGTTTGAAGGACTCACATTCAAGGGCGGCGTGGGGGCGCTGATCACACCTGGTGGCTATTTGGCAGGAGGCGGCGCGTGTTGTGAAGCGGCCGATGCCATCTTCACCAAGTGTGTCTTTTTTGGGAACGCGGCCGATCGAGGGGGGGCCATCTTTACCTACCAGTCCTTTGGTGACTTCCGAGTCGACCATTGCATCTTCCGCGACAACTTCGCGCCCCTCGGTGGCGCGTGGTACAGCGGCTTTGGTTCGCCGGACATTGTGCACTCTGTGTTCACCAGAAACTCGGCGGCCAGCAGTCTGCAAGGCAACGGTCCCGGTGCGTTCTATTTTGGCCCGTCAACGAGCCCCAAGATTCGGAACTGCATCGCTTGGGGCAATTTGCCTTCGGCCGTCGGCGGCTTTGGTACCCCTGATATCGCGTATTCCCTGATCGAAGGGTACGTCGGCGGTGTGGCCAACATCGACACCGATCCGATGTTCGTTGATTCCGCCGCCAACAACTTCATGTTGATGGAGAATTCACCCTGCATTGATGCCGGTGATGCTGTGGTCAGCTCGGAAGGCTTGCTGCTTGATTTCGCGGGTCAAAACCGAGGTCTTGATCACCCCGAAGTGCCCAACACCGGCCGCTCGATCTTTGAACTGTGCACCGACCTTGGGGCATTTGAATTCCAATACGAGTCCGCCCCTCCTCCAAACCCATGCCCTTCTGATGTGAATGGCAGCGGCACGGTGGACTACGAAGATTTGGTGAATGTCTTGGCCAACTGGGGCCCTTGCGCCGGCTGAGGCTCAGGGATTCAATACACCTCGAGTTTGGTCCTTGCACCAGGACGCACGAAGCGTTTGATGCGGGCGGCATCCCATTCGCTGGGGTCCATCCCCGCGGTTTCTTCGTCACGAATTTTGAGGAACTGTTCGGTCAACCCACGTTGAGCGAGCAACCGGAAGACGCCAACTTGCATGCCCGCGAGACCGCAGGCGTACACCATGGATTTGGGATCGGTGAATCGCGATTCCAATTCGGACCATTCCCGTTCCAACCGATCGTGCACATAAGGACCTCGGTCGGGGTGATGGCTCTCTCGGCTGATGGCCCACCGCAGTTCAAGGTTGTCGTGCTGCTGCGCGAGGGCTTCGAGTTCTTCGCGGTACAGCAGGTCGGTTTCCCAAGGCACGCCCAACATCAGCAAGATCTTGGATGAACAAGGTGATTCCCCTTCCAAGAGCTCTTTCAGGAATCCTCGAAAGGGCGCGATGCCGGTTCCGGTGGCCAAGAAGATGTAGTTGTGTTGTTCTGGTGCTTCGGGCAGCAGGAAGCCTTTTCCGTTGGGGCCCGCCACCAAGACCTCGTCGCCGGGGCGCAGGTCGCACAGGTGGTTGGAGCACACCCCGAGGAACAACTCGTGGCGGTCGGCATCTTCGGCATCGGCATATTCCGAGATCACCCGCTTGGTCGTGGTGGACAGAATTTTGCCCGCGCCGTCTTCGCCTCGGGTGGGGGAGGCGATCGAATACAGCCGCACGCCATGAGGTTTGCCTTTTGCGGTTTCACCGGGAGGCACCACCCCAAACGACTGTCCGGCCCGGAACGTACCTTCGAGAGGGGTCCCTGAGACATCGATCTCGACGTGGCGGACAATGCCCGCCGCCCGCCGGGAGGTCGCAGGCGTACTGGAGTGCACGCGTGCCACCACGGGGTCGTTGGGGCGGACCGCATGCATGGTCACGGGCGGAAATACGGGGTCGGGGCTGGATTCAGTCATTTTCTTGGGGAAGTTTAGTCATTTGGGCATGTCCGCCGATGTGGAGAACAGGCCGATTTCACGTGTGAAGGAGATGGCCCGTACATTTCTGTTCTGGAGGTTGGATGGACGCATTCCGCATCAAAGGTCCCTGCAAGTTGGATGGTGAACTCGAAGTCCCGGGCGCGAAAAACGCGGCCTTGCCTCTCATGGCGGCCGCTCTGCTCACGGAAGAGGAAGTGGTCCTGCAGGACGTTCCGGCCTACGCGGATGTGGGCAATTTGATTCGGCTGCTGCGTTCGCTGGGGGCCAAGGTCACCCACGACGATGTGGACAATCCCTTGGGTGGGACCGTGCGGATCCAGTCGGATCACGCGGCCGATCCAACCGCGCCGTACGAGATCGTGAAGACCATGCGTGCCAGCATCAGCGTGCTGGGCCCATTGCTCGCGGCCCGGGGACGGGCTTCGGTCTCGCTGCCTGGCGGCTGCGCTTTCGGGGCTCGGCCGGTCGATCTGCACCTGCACGGCCTGCGTTCGCTGGATGCCAAAATTGAATTGGATGGTGGACAGATTGAAGCCACCGCACCCGCGGATGGTTTGAAAGGTCGCATCATCTTCATGGGCGGTCCCAACGGCCCCACGGTCGGCGGAACCCAGAATGTTCTGTGCGCCGCGGTCTTGGCCAAGGGCCGCACCATCATCGAATCGGCGGCGTGTGAACCTGAAGTTTCAGACTTGGTTCGTCTGCTTCGCGCGATGGGCGCAAAGATCACCGGCGAAGGTTCGCCGCGGTTGGTGGTCGATGGCGTCGAACGTCTGCATGGTTGCACCCACCGCGTGATGCCCGACCGCATCATTGCCGGCACCGATGCCATCGCCGCCGCGATTACTTGTGGCCGGGTGGAACTGAGCAACTATCCGCAGGATTCCTTGCTGGGCGTGGAAGATGTGCTGCAGCGGATTGGGGTTCGGTTTGAATTCCTTGACGACGGCAAAGACCTGTTGCGCCGCACCGTGCGCATCACCGCGGACCGGCGCCAAGAAGCGGTTGAAGTGACAACCCAACCTTGGCCCGGCTTCCCCACCGATCTCCAAGCCCAGCTCTTGGCGGTGTTGACGCTGGCCGACGGCAACAGCGTGGTCACCGAGAAGATTTATTCCGAGCGCTTCAACCACACTGCGGAGCTCGAACGCATGGGGGCCGTGTTCCACCGCATTGGACCTGCGGTTGTCGTGCGGGGTGTGCCCCGACTCAACGGCGCTCCGGTCATGGCCTCCGATCTGCGGGGCTCCGCGTGCTTGGTGCTCGCTGGCTTGGCGGCCTACGGCGAGACTGTGGTCTCTCGTGTGTACCACCTTGATCGTGGATACCACCGCCTCGAGGATCGCTACCGACGACTGGGGGCGGATATTGAGCGCTTCAACGCCGATGCTTCGGATCCAGATGATCCCGCTGCGGCCATTGAAATTCCGCCCAAGCCCAAGAGGTCTGCCGCGAAGAAGAAGACCACGCCCACGTGACCGATCTGCGGACCGAAGAACTCGATTTTGTGATTCCCGATTCGTGCATCGCCACCCAACCGGCGAGCCCGCGCGATTCGGCCCGTTTGATGGTGGTTCCGCTTGATGGAAGCGCCGTACAACACCGAGTGGTGCGCGACCTTCCTGACATCTTGGATTCCGATGACACGCTCGTCCTGAACCACACCCGAGTTCTGCCCGCCCGGTTCCACACCAAACGCCACGACAGCGGTGGGGGCGTGGAAGGTCTTTTTCTGCAGGACGTCAACGGGCGTTGGCAATGCTTCTTGAAAGCCGGGGGTCGATTGACGCCGGGGTTGAAGCTTGATTGGTTCGAGGGTCAGCACTTGGTGTTGGAGGAACCCGCTGACGAAGGATGGTGGGTGCGTCCCGAACCCGCGGGATCGCCCGAAGAGTTGTTGGCCGCGGGTGGGGCCACGCCACTGCCGCCGTACATCCGCAAGGCCCGGAAGGACCGAGCCGAATCGTTCGCGGACGCCACGGACCGAGATTGGTACCAAACAGTGTTTGGCGATGGCCGACCGGCTTCGGTGGCCGCGCCCACGGCAAGTTTGCATTTGACCCCCGAGTTGTTGCAGCAGTTCAACACGCTTCGGGTCGAGCTTGAAGTGGGCGCGGGTACGTTCAAGCCCGTGACCACCGATCGATTGGCCGATCACCCCATGCACACCGAGCGTTGTCACGTGCCGCGCGCCACGTTGGAGGCCCTTCCCCAAGCGACCCGGCGCATTGCAGTGGGCACCACCGCCCTCCGGACCTTGGAGTCGTTGCCTTCGCCCTTGCCCACCGAGGATTGGTCCGCGGAAACCGACTTGTTGATCATGCCCGGACACACGTTCCGCTGGGCGGATGGGTTGCTCACCAATTTCCACCTTGCCCGCAGCACCCTTTTGGCCCTGGTTGCTGCTTTTACGGGCATTGATCGCCTGCGGGAGCTCTACGATGAAGCCGTGCACGAGGGATACCGCTTCCATTCCTACGGCGACGCGATGTTGCTGCTGCCCGGAGACCACGCGTGAAACCCACCGAATCGTTCTTGGCCGCCGCCGCCGATGCTGGCATTGCCTTTGAATCTGGCGAGCTGGACCAGTTGGGCCAGTACCTCGCGTTGCTGGTGGAAGCCAACGAGACCACCAACCTCACCCGCATTGTGGATCCAGACGACGCGTGGCCCCGCCATATTTTGGACGCGCTGCAACTGCTGGCGCTGTTGGGCGAGTTGCCCCCCGAAGCCAAGGTGCTCGATGTGGGTTCCGGCGGTGGCATTCCGGCGATTCCCCTTGCCATTGTTCGGCCCGATCTGCAATTCACGCTGCTCGAGGCCACGGGGAAGAAGGCCGAATTTCTTTCGTCAACGGCCCAGGCGTTGGGTCTGGGCAATGTGAACGTGGTCCAAGACCGGGCCGAGAACGCCGCCGCCTTCCGGGGTGATCACCGCGGGGTGTATCACGCGGTCACGGCCCGTGCGGTCGCGCCTTTGGCCACCTTGGTGGAATTGACGATTCCCTTCTTGGTGGAAGGCGGCTTGTTGTTGGCGATCAAGGGGCAGAAGGCTTCGGAAGAAATTGAGGCCGCCGAGAAAGCCCTGCGGGAACTGCGCGGCGTGGTGGTCGGCACCTCACGGCACGACACGGGCACGATCGTGGTGGTGGAAAAGCGGGGGCCTACGCCGCGGATTTATCCTCGGCGCGATGGCGAGCCCAAGCGCCGGCCGCTGTAATGCTCTGGGCGTGAAACTCAGCCGCCCTTGAGGGCGCGATCCATATCCCGTTTGGCATCGCGGGCTTTGATGCTCTCGCGTTTGTCGTAGGACTTTTTGCCGCGGCCAATGCCGATGACCACTTTGGCTCGGCCCGAGACAAAATGCATCCGCAAGGGCACCAGCGTGACGCCTTTTTCTGAGGCGGCTTGGGCGAGTTTGTCGATCTCGCGCCGGTTGGCCAGCAAGATGCGGTCTCGGACGGGTTGGTGTTGGAAGTGGGAGGCGGCGTTTGGGTACTCGCCGATGTGGACGTTGTGCAACGTCAACTGGGCCGGGTCGCCATCGGCGCGGGCAAAGCCCTCGGCGAGGTTCACCCGAGCGAGGCGGACGCTTTTGATTTCGGTGCCCGTCAGCTTGATGCCGCAGTCCACGGTGTCCGAGATGGCGTAGTCGTAGCGAGCGCGCCGGTTCTCGATCACGGGTTCGTGGTTCGTGGCTTTGGACTGGCCTTTGGATTTGGCCATGGCGGGGCTCCCGAAACGAAGACGGACGGGCCATCGGGCCCGTCCGGCGAGAATGCCCAGAAGAGGACTCGAACCTCCAAGGGATTTTACTCCCACTAGCACCTCAAGCTAGCGCGTCTGCCAATTCCGCCACCTGGGCGAGGTGTGATCAAGAATTGTACTCGGCGCCAAAGGTCATGTCGAGCCTACGCTGTCCGCATGAGCACGCTTCCCCTGCTGCCAGGCAACCCGGTGTATGGCGAAGGATTCGCCGCTTCCACGGTATCCGCCGGTCCGGCTTTGGCCTGGAGCGGGTCGATGTCGGAAGACTTGTCGGCTCCTGACCCGAGGAACTGGATGCGTCCTGGACGCACGAAGTTGGATGAACTGTGTGCGGGGGCAAAAGAGGCCTTGCAGCAGGCGGGCGCGAAAATCCTTCTGGTGCCCCACGCACGGCACATTCTCTCGGACGCCCCGAGTGCGATCGCGTGGCACCGGGACCACATGGCGATGGGGGTGTTTGGTTTGGCGGTGGCCCCGGCCTTGCTGCTGGACCCCGACCATGCGCCCACCGGGGGACCGCTGGAAGACCTGATGTTCCGCATCCATGAGCTCTTGGCGCCGGTGGTGGACCGCTGGATCGAGCCTCCGGCGGGGGTGGCGGCGCCCGCGGTCGATCCCGAACTTGTTGCGGGCTTGCAGTCCCGCTTTCCCGCCGGTCAACCTACGATGTAGGCATGACGAATGCCGCCGAATATCCCGCCCGCGTCCGCGAAGCATTCCCCGAAGCCAAGCTGTCGGTGCAGTCTTTCCGCGACCGCACCGTGCTGGTGGTGGAGCCGGCCGACCTGCATGACATCTTGCAGCACCTCAAGGACCACCAAGGCTTTGAGTTCTTGGTCGATGTGACGGCGGTGGATTACGACGGATACCCCACCCCGCAGCCCGGTCGGTTTGGGGTGTTGTGGATCCTGCGGAACTTCGAAGCCGAAGCCGACTTGGTGGTGAAGACTTATGTGGATCCAAGCTTGCCCACCGATGGCATTGAAGAAGATCCCGCGTTGGTGCTGAAGAGTTCTTGCGATCTCTGGAGCGCCGCGGAGTGGCGGGAACGTGAAGTCTTCGACATGTTCGGCATTCGCTTCACCGACCACCCGGACTTGCGACGGATCTTGACCTGGAAAGACTTCCCAGGGCATCCGCTTCGGAAGGACTACCCCTTGCGCGGCCGCGGTGAGCGTGAGCAGTACAAGGTGGTCACCCGCGACGAAGTGCTTTGACCTCGCGGAACCAGCGCTTCACCTCTTCAATTCAATTCAGGCGAGGGCGGCTTTGATCGCATCCATGTCAGGTTGCACGCCGGCGTCTTCGGATTGCCAGGCATAGGTGATGGTGCCGTCGGTGCCGATGACGTACGCTGACCGCTTTGAGACGCCCTTGAGGCCGAAGAACTCGTCGTACATGGCGTCGTAAGCAGCGCTGGTGTCTTTATTGAAGTCGCTCAGCAATTCAAAAGGCAGACCAAGGTCTTGCTTCCACTGAGCAACGACAAACGGGGTGTTCACGCTGATGCCCACCACGCTGGCGTTGAGCTCGCTCCACGCCGACCAGTCGTCCCGGACGCCGCAGAATTCTTCGGTGCACACCGAGCTGTAGGCGTGGGGGTAGAAGAAGACGACCACGGGGCCTTTGGACAACAAGTCGGCCAAGGCCACTTCGGTGCCGGGTCCATTGGGAAGGGTGAAATCGGGGGCGGGGGTGCCGGTGGCGAGCATGGGATTCTCCTGTTGGGGGCAGCATGATAGCCCTTCGAACCACGGCTGGATCAGCGTTTACTCCCCAACCCCGCGCACCCGAATCCGATCCTCTTCCAGATCCCAAAGAATAGAGTCGGCGGTCCAACTTCTTCCGTTCGCTCTTTCGGTGATGGTGATCCGCGAAGGGCGGGCGGCGGTGGCTTCGGCGAGTCCGCCATCAAGATCGGCATCGAATCGCCCGGCCACCACTTCGCGG
>CAXBRK010000067.1:0-10800 GCA_963978155.1 uncultured Phycisphaera sp.
CGCCGTGTTCGACCGCAGCATCGCGTTCTGATTCAGCGCGTTCGCGGGCCGCCTCCAGTTCTGGTGGAAACGCCAGCCAGGTGGCATCGGGGAAGGCTTCGAGTCCTCGGGCGTGGTCGGCATCAACCGAAGTCAGGAAGACCCGTTGCACGCGGTCGGGCATTTGCCCGGTTCGTTCGTGCAGCCGCGAGGCCATGGCGGCGGGGGGCAATCCTGGATTCACCAGCGTGAGGGTGTCATCCTGAATAATCGCGCTGCAAGTGGCGTGTCCGGTTCGGACCGCATGCTGCTCGTTCCACAACAAGTTGGCCGAGAGCGAACCGAGAGAAATCAATTGCACGGGGGGCGAAGTCATGAGCCTTCCATCCGTTGTTGCAGTTCGGTTTGTTTCGTGGACAGACAGTCGAGGACCTCTTCGGGCACGAACGCACGCAAGCGCTCCAAGTCGCCCCCGAGGCCGACGACTTCTCGAATCAAACGGCTGCTGGTGAAGGCGTGCTCCGGAGCCGCGACCATGAGGACGGTTTCCAAGTCGGCCACGGTGCGGTTGGCGATGGCCAGTCGGCACTCGCTTTCCACGTCCGACATGGTCCGAAAACCACGAATGAGCGCTACCGCTTGGTGCTTCTTGGCGAAGTCCACCGTCAGTCCCTCGTACGCTTCGACCACAACATCAACGCCTTCGGGCCGCAGTTTGGACATCAACTCCACCCGTTCTTCGGCGCTGAAGAGAGAGTCTTTTTCGGGGTTGCGTCCGATGCCAACCACCACCCGATCGAACAATCCGGTGGCTCTTTTGAGAACATCGAGGTGTCCTTTGGTGGGGGGGTCAAAAGATCCCGGATACACCGCCGTTCGGGGAAATGTGTCCATTTTGGGGGCCCTCATCGCTGTTGAAAAATTGAAGAAAAACCTTGAAACCCCCAAGATTCACTTGTCGAAGGGTATTTGGAAGACATGTTAGATCGTTCTCGGAAGTCTGAAACGGCTTCAGATGACGATCCATTTGCCCCCCCTGGATCGGCCCCGCTCGCTTTGCGACGGGGCCGTCTTTTTTCACCATGTCTTCACCGTGGAGGTGGATGGATGGTGGCTGACGGTTCTCGGACGGCCTGCGATGGACGTCAGCACTGGGGATTCTCGGCGAACCCATCGAGCAGAATTTTGAAGTTGTCCGAAAAGACGAAGTTGCCCTCGGGCAGATCCTCTGGAGCGCGGTCACCATCGAGATGACTGAAGAAGAGGTCCACGTGGCCCGCCGGCTCGAATGCATCCGCATCGGCCCGACGGATCTCCACCGTTCCTTTGGTGCTCGCGCCGGCATCAGCCATGCGTTCCAACGTGGCGGAGTACCGAATCTGATCGCCGGGGAACGCATCGGCTTGGAATTCCGCCCGGGCAATCTTGGCCAAAATCACCCGGCGTTCAAAATTGGAAATGGCTCCCACCAAAATTCCGGCGGTCTGGGCCATGCCTTCAATCATGAGCGAAGAAGGCATGCAGGGCGCGTCGACAAAATGCTCATGCAAATGATCTTCGCTGAGCGAGACCACTTTGATGGCATCAAGGCGCTCTCCCGGATCGTGCCGGAGAATTCGGTCGATCCAGTTCCATCGCATGTTTGGATCAGCCTGCGGCAGCGAGCTTACGCTCGACAAAGTTCACAATCGAGTCAACCGTCACGATGCCAGCCAACTTGGAAACCTTTTTGGTCTCGATGACTGCGGTCAGGTCCACGTGGGGCAACTTCTCTTGGAGCATGGCCATTCCGGCTTCGGTGATGTCATCCCCTTGCACCCATTCTTCGTTGTCGGTGAGGTTCTCGGGGAAGAGTTCGCCTTGGGCGACTTTGAAGCCAAAGGTCTGCTCGAGTTTGAACACGATGTCCAGGAAGTCGATGGACTCGGCATCAAGGTCGGCGGTCAGGCTGGCGGCCGGCACGATGTCTTCTGGATCAGCACCCAACGCGTCTTCCAAGACTTCAACCACTTTTTCCATGATGTCATCGCGGGTCATTGTTCGACTCCTGTGTTCAGGGTTTGGGGCCAGATTGTGCTGGCCGTAAGGGACGCATGATAAATCGTCCGGAGACAGCCGTCTGCCCGTCGTCCCGGAGGCCTTCACCTTTGCACTCGATGCCGTCAGGGCCCCGTTTTTTGACGGTGATGGAGGTCCGGAGCACCATGCCGGGTTGGACCAAAGCCCCGTAACGGACCGCTTTGGCCTCTCCGAGGACCCAGTGTCCCCCTGATTCCTGCTCCAGAAGCCGTCGTGCGGTCTGCACGAGGGCTTCCACCATGAGCACCCCGGGCATGATGGGGAAGCTCGGAAAGTGGTCGGCCAGGTAGTCCTCGTCGGGCCGGAGCAGCCGGGATCCCTGGGCCGAATCCGGACCATCGGAGGTCCAGGCATCCAAGAATGAAAAAGCCATGCCAAACAGGGTACCGAGACCCACGGTTTGGTGGCACGTTCGCCCATCGCTGGATATCCTTCTTACCCCGAACCCATGGAGGAAGGCATGCCCGCAAACGGCACCATCATTCAGGTCATTGGATCGACCTTTGACGCACAATTTCCCGAAGACCAACTCCCGGCCATCTACAACGCCGTGAAGTGCTCCGTCACCGTCGCGGGCGAGACTTCCACCCTGGTGGGTGAAGTGGCCCGACACCTCGGTGGCGGGCAAGTTCGCTGCGTGGCTCTCGCTTCCACCGACGGTCTCCGTCGGGGTGACGGTTGCGAAGACACCGGCGCCCCATTGTCGGTGCCAGTGGGTGAAGAAGTTCTTGGCCGCGTGTTCAACCTGTTGGGCGAACCCATTGACTTGGCCGGCCCCGTCGGCTCCACCAAGAGCTCTCCGATTCACCGCGAGCCGCCCAAGTTCGACCAGCTCAACCCCAAAACCGAAATCCTCGAGACCGGTATCAAAGTGATCGACCTGCTCTGCCCGTTTGTGCGGGGGGGCAAGATTGGTCTCTTCGGTGGTGCTGGTGTGGGCAAGACCGTGGTGATCCAAGAAATGATCGCCCGGGTGGCCCGTGGCTTTGGTGGCTACTCCGTGTTCTGCGGCGTGGGCGAACGAACCCGCGAAGGCAACGACCTTTGGCGAGAAATGGCCGAAGCCGAATACACCGACGAGAGCGGACAAACCGTCCGAGTGCTCGACAAGGTGGCCATGGTCTTTGGTCAGATGAACGAGCCCCCAGGTGCTCGTTTGCGTGTGGCTTTGTCCGGTTTGACCATGGCGGAAGAATTCCGTGATGCCTCCGGTAAAGAAACCCTGATCTTTGTCGACAACGTCTTCCGCTTTACCCAAGCCGGTTCCGAAGTGTCCGCCCTCTTGGGCCGGATGCCTTCCGCGGTGGGGTACCAGCCCACGCTGTCCACCGAAATGGGTGAACTGCAAGAACGCATTACCTCAACCAGCACCGGTGCGATCACTTCGGTGCAGGCCATCTACGTCCCTGCGGATGACTTGACGGACCCTGCCCCCGCCACCGCATTCGGTCACTTGGATGCATTCGTGGTTCTCGAACGCCGGATCGCCGAAAAGGGCATCTACCCCGCGGTGGACCCCATTTCTTCGACCTCTCGGATTCTGGAGCCCGCCATCCTCGGCGAGCGTCACTACGCCTGCGCCCGCCGGGTGCAGAACATTCTGCAGCGGTACCGCGACCTCCAAGACATCATTGCGATCCTTGGTGTGGACGAGCTTGCTGAAGAGGACAAGTTGATTGTGGCCCGGGCCCGGAAGATTGAACGCTTCCTGTCCCAGCCCTTCTACGTGGCCGAGCAGTTCACCGGATTCCCCGGCATCACCACGCCTTTGGCCGAGACGATTGATTCCTTCGAGCGTCTGTGCAACGGCGAAGCCGATGACTTGCCAGAATCGGCGTTCATGTACGTCGGCAACCTGGATGAAGCCCGGGCCAAGGCAGAGCAAATGGCTGCCGCCGCTGCTGGCTGATCTTCAGCACTTGCTTTTTCAACGCTTTTTCAACCGCGTCGCTCGTCGACGCGGTTTTTTTTTGCTTCCTTCGCTCCAGAAGACCCCAGTGGCGTACAGATGGTCTAGCCTTCACCTCCACTGAACTTCAGGAGCAACCATGCCCAAGCCCATCGCCATCGCCGCTTTTTTGACCGCCTCTGCCATTGCCGTAGCCCCCATGATGCAAGACCACTCAGGACACCGTAACTGGGCTTCCATGCCCGAAGACCCCGCCGCCGTTGAATCCAACTTGCGGAGCAAGCCGACCTTGATCGCCGCGATTCAAGCCGCGGAGAAGGCCACCGGTGGCATTGCCCATTCCGCCAAGTGGACATTGCACGAAGGCCACGATCACTTGGACGTGGTGGTGTACGCCGATGGGCGCCGGATGGTGGTGCCAGTGAATCCCATGACGTGCGAGCCGTTTGCACCCATGGCCTCTTCACGTTGGCCAGGCAACGAAGTTACTGGCGACATTCAAGACGCGGCCAACGGCGTGAAGTTCATCATGGGCAATGCCGGTGAAGGCGAGCGTCCCACGGCGGAGACCACCGTCTCGTTCCATGCCACGCTGTATCTGAACGACGGCACCAAGGTGTTTGACACCCGTGAGCGCGGTGCTGCTCCCGAGTTCCCACTTCGCTCGGTTTCGTCTTCGTTTGTGCCTGGCGTGCAAACGGCGTTGGAGCGCATGCCGGTTGGATCCACGATGAAGTGCTTTATTCCACCCGCGGAGGCGTTTGGTCCTCAAGGCGCGCCTTCCATCAACGTTCCGGCCAACGCTTTGATCGTGTGCGACCTTGAGCGTTTGGAACGGCCCGACTACGAAATGGTTCCCGACAGCTTGCCGGGCATGGATCTTGGCGGCGTGGAGAAGAACATCACTGAATCCGGGTTGGTCTACTACGACATGGTCGAAGGCGACGGTCCCATGCCCAGTGGACCCAGCGCTCGAGTGAAAGTGCACTACACCGGATATTTGGTGAACGGTGACAAGTTCGATTCTTCGGTCGATCGAGGCACACCCGCCGAGTTTGGTTTGGGCCAAGTCATCAAGGGCTGGACCGAAGGGGTTGGCTCCATGAAGGTGGGCGGTCAACGCAAACTCGTGATTCCTTACGGTCTCGCCTACGGCGAAAATGGCCGTCCGGGAAGCATCCCGGCTCGGGCCACCTTGATTTTCGATGTTGAGTTGCTTGAGGTGGTCGACGAGTGAGCCCACCCCGCCGCCGCTGGTGGCTGTGGTGCGCGATCTTGCTGGTACTGGTTTCCGGGTGGCTGTTGCTGCGCACACCACCCGGTTGGTACCAACCCAACCAGCATGCATCCGGAGCGGGTGAACGCTTCGAGCAGTTGGTCGTGGATCAACTGACCACACTGCGTGAACAAGATCAGCGGTGGGAACTGCCGCTTGATGTTGCCTCGTGCAATGCCTTTCTGGCCCAGCGGCTTCGCCCTTGGTTGCAACGCGAGTCGAATGGTGTCTTGGGCATGTTGGATGCCCTCGGCACCCCGCAAATGCGGATGCGGCCCACGGATCTTGCCTCCCCACCCGCACTCATCCTTGGGTTCCGTGGTTGGAGCTGGATGGAAATGGAGCTTCAAGGCCACCAAGATGGTGCGGCCTGCACGGCGCTGGAGCTGACACGAACCCGGGTGGGTGGCCTGTTGCCTGTTCCAGCTTCTTCTTTAGGTGAGGTTCCAACCACGATCACTTTTCCCCAATCAATCCCCCTGCAAGACGACCGGACCGTGGTGGTGGATGCGGTTCGGTTTGAAGAGACCGGACTGGTCTTGATCTGCCGAACGCGGTTGGCGGGCTCCGAATAGCATCAGACCATGGACCGACTTTGGATTGTTGACGGCCACGCGGCCTTCTTCCGGGCGTATCACGCGATCCGTGGAGGCATGACCAGTCCGGTGACGGGGGAGCCGACCCATTTGGTGTACGGCTTCACCGGAACCTTGCTCAACATGATTCGCACCCACCGACCCACAAAGTTGGTGGTGGTGATCGATGCGGCGGGGGATACCGAAACCTTCCGCACGAAGTTGTATCCCGAATACAAAGCCAATCGAGATGAAGCCCCGGAGGATTTCGGTCCCCAGGTGGAACGGTGTTTGGAATTGTTGCGTTTGATGCGTATTCCGGTGTTTGGTCTTGAAGGGGTGGAGGCCGACGACACCATTGCCTCGATCATCACCCAGTGCGCTTCGGACCACGCTGAATTGGCCATCCGCATTGCCAGTCGCGACAAGGATCTCACCCAGTTGTGCTCGCCGCGGGTAGACATGTTTGATGCGATGAAGGATTCGTTGGTGACCCCATCGGATGTCTTCAAGACCGAAGGCGTGGAACCCCACATGGTGGGGGACATCTTGGCATTGATGGGTGACACCGCCGACAACATTCCGGGCGTGCCCGGGATTGGGCCCAAGACCGCCGCCAAACTCATCATCGAACATGGCGATCTGGATGGCTTGTACGAAGCGCTACCTGGCCTCAAAGGCAAGAAGATGCAGGCCATCGGTGAGCACCGAGAAACCACCGCGTTGGCTCGACAACTGGTGGACCTCAAGCGGGATTTGGACACCGGCTTTGATCTCGATGATGCCGACTTTGATCCCGGTCAGATTGATCTCGAAGGTCTTGATGGTCTTTGCCGGCAACTGGGCTTCAACTCGTATCCTCGTTCCTTCCGTGAGTTGGCTGGTGCGGAAGCATCCACACCCGAGAACGCAGTCACCGAAGACGCTCCCGTTTCACGCAAACGCTCGTCCGCCCCTGACCCCATCGACGGTGGGTTGTTCGGGTCCGCGGAGACCGAAGCGACCACAGCGCCGAGAGCCTCTCTGGGGAACTATCGCTGCTTGTGCACCGCCGAAGAGGTCAAGGCGTACGCCCAAGAACTGCTGGGGGCGGAGCGGTTTGCCTTTGACACCGAAACCACAAGTTTGCGGGCCCGAGAGGCTGCACTGGTGGGCCTGTCGTTCAGCACCAAGGCGGGGGAGGCGGTGTACATCCCGGTGAACTCGCCCGATGCATCGCAGCATCTCGCATTGCCCGAAGTCTTGGCGATCTTGCAACCCGTCTTTGCCAAAGAAGGCATTCGCAAAGTGGCCCACAACCTGAAGTACGACCTTCAGATCCTGCGTGGTGCCGGCTTCGACGTGGTGGGTCCTTTTGGTGACACCATGATTTCCTCCTACCTCTTGGATTCCACCCGAAGCAGCCATGGTTTGGATGCCTTGTCGCTTGGGCTTTTGGGCATGGAGATGACGCCGATCTCGGCACTGATCGGCAAAGGAAAATCCCAGATTGGCTTCGCCGAGGTGCCTTTGGACCAAGCGGCCGATTACGCCGCCGAAGATGCCGATGCCACTTTGCGCTTGGATGACCTGTTGCAGCCCAAGTTGGTGGCGGAGGATCTTGATCGCCTAGCCCACGATGTGGAGCTGCCCTTGGTGGAAGTGCTGGCCGAGATGGAATGGAACGGTATCGGGGTCGATCTCAAAGAGCTTGCTCGGCAACAAGTTCGCTTGCAGGATCGCATTGAAGAAATTGCCACTGAAGTGGCCGCGCACGCGCCGCATCCCTTCAATCCTGATTCGCCCAAACAACTTTCGGCCGCCTTGTTTGGTGCGGTGGACGTGGACCCTCCGGGCTTGGGCTTGAAGCCCATCAAAAAAGGCAAAAGTGGCACCCCAAGCACGGATTTGGAAGTGCTGGAGAAGCTTCGCGACGATCCCGAGATCGACACGCCCATCCCGGCCTTGGTGATCGAGTACCGGCAACTGACCAAGTTGGTGGGCACGTACTTGGCTTCCTTGCCCGAGCACGTGTGTGAAGCCACCGGTCGCATCCATGCCTCGTTCCATCAGGCCGTGGCTTCGACCGGTCGGTTGTCCAGCAGCGATCCCAACCTGCAGAACATCCCGATTCGCACGGACGTTGGTCGAGAAATTCGCCGCGCGTTTGTGGCCGACGAAGGCAACCTGTTGGTGACGGCGGACTATTCGCAAATCGAGCTTCGCATTCTCGCCCACCTTTCCGGTGATCCTGCGCTCCGTGAGGCCTTTGAACTGGGGGCCGACATCCACACCGCGGTGGCTTCGCAGACGTTTGATGTGGCCCCGGAAGATGTGGACGACACCCAGCGTTCGACGGCGAAGATGATCAACTTCGGCATCGTCTATGGCATCACGGCCTTTGGACTTTCCCGCCGGTTGAACCACGCGATTTCGCCCGGTGAAGCCCAGCAGGTGATCGACGATTACAAGGCTCGGTTTGTGGGGATCGACCAGTTCCTGGCCGCGTGCGTGCAGGAGGCCAGAGACACGGGGTACGTGCGAACCATTTTGGGTCGTCGTCGGCCCATCGAGGGCATCGACCAGCGGAATCCCATGTTGCGTCAACGGGCCGAGCGGTACGCGATCAACACCGTGGTGCAGGGCTCCGCCGCGGACCTCATCAAAGTGGCCATGGTGGATGTGCATCGGCGGTTGCCGGAGGCCTTCCCCGAGGCCCGTTTGCTGTTGCAGATCCACGACGAATTGGTGCTGGAGTGTCCCAGCGGCCAAGCAGAGGCCTTGCGAGATTTCGTGGTGCAAGCCATGGCGGGGGCCATGCCCGATCTGGACGTGCCGATTACGGCCGGATCCTCGATTGGGGCCACCTGGATTGAGGCCAAATAAGGCTTCTGAGCCCCCAGAACCCCCATCCCGACTTGACACCACGGCGCTTGACGCTACGATTTCCGTCCTGCCCTGTGTCTCAGGGCGACAACTTGGGGCGGTAGCTCAATTGGTTAGAGCTCCGGACTGTCTATCCGGAGGTTGCGAGTTCGAATCTCGTCCGCCTCGCTTTTGGAAGCCTTCCTGTCTCAGGAGGGCTTTTTTCTTGGGGTGGTTTGGGGTGGAATCTGAGGAAAGCGCACGATTTGGCGCACGGTTTTGTGGGCGGGGAAGGACGGAGAAGCAGGCTCTCCGGTCGAGGTCTCGGGAGGGGTCGAGATACCGCTCCGTCGTCCTCGCTGAAGCGTGTCCGATGGCTCGCTGGATGGAGGGGACGGACAAGCCCCGGCGTGAGAGTTCGGTGGCATAGAACTTCCGAAAAGATTTCCAGCCCAATTTGTTGCCGTTGGAATTGGTCAAGGACAGACCGGCATCCTCAAGATCCTTTCTGAGCAAATATTTCCACAAGGCTCGGGAGTAGGTCGGAATGCGAAAAACGGGTTCTTTGTTGGATTCGGGACACGCAAGATCTCGGTGAGCGTCCAGTGCCTTGAGCAGCGAGTCAGAAATGGGGAGAGTTCTTGGAAAATTGTTCTTGGTGGTTTCGGGTCTGAGAGTGATGGATGAAGACTCGGTGTGAATGTCTCGCCACTGAAGCGCAACGATCTCTGATTCCCGAAGACCGGTCTCAACGGCGGTTCTGTAGAGAAGGCTTCTTGCCGAACCAGACAGCGACCAAGAGCTACCACGACCGGAACGAGTCTTGGCACTCTCGCACCACCCAAGAAGCGTCTGAAGGGCTTCAGGGTCAATAGCACCAACACCCGAGGACTCTTCCTTTCTTCGCTTTATCTTTTGCAGACATTTGGTCTGACAGAGGTCTCGGTCGTGCAGCCAGCCCTCAAATTGAATGAGATAGCCTCGGTATTTGTTGAAGGTTCGGGAAGACCAATCGCCGGCGGCAGCAAGAGAACACAACGCTTCTTCAATTGAGCGAATTCTCAATTCCTCGACCAATTGAATCTTTGCCTTTTGACACACTTGATTGACCACTCTGAGGCACTCGGAAGTGTGTGATGATGTTGCCCCGGAATCGTCGAGAGAAGCCTTCCAAGAGGCGAGGTGGTCTTGGATGAGCCGTGAGTCGGCAATGTCCTTAGGAAGCACTGAAAGGGCAATCAGACGCTCTTGAAGAGAGTGTGGAAGTGTTCTTGCCCAAGTAGAGAACTGAGGCACAACCAAATCTTTAGGAGTGCTAAGAATCTTTGTGATTTGCAGGGCAATCTTGTTGGCATCGGATCGCAGACGAGTCTTGAGCGAGATGCGTTCACCACTCGGAAGAGTGAGCCAGTAAATCTTGGAATCGGTTCTTTTCCAAACTCTTGGTATTGAAGTCATTCACTGAAGAATGGCAGATATGAAATAAAAAACAACTCGTCTGAGGGTGATGACTGACAGCTGATGTCGCTGGTCAAAAAAAAGATTGGAAATCTTGGAATTTTGTTCCGTGAATTTGTGAATTGCGCACCTAAATACAATGTCTTTCGGAAATAAGGGGAACTCTAAAGGGACTTTAGGGATGCATATATATCTCTATGAGATCCATAGAACACCCAAAGAAACATAAGTCCCATGTATTGATTCAAGAAAAGGGATATTCGTGTCTCTCCAAAGAACACTTAGCGTGCAATCAATTGGGGAGATTGATGTCCTTCAAGAGCTTTCTCAAAGAGGGCTCTCAGAAGGTCAAACCAAAAGTCAAACAGCCATCGACTGGCAAAGCCAAGTATGTGACTCCATCAGCGAGTCAATACAGGGATGCCATTCCCGAGATCGGAGATGACCTCAACATTCAACCACGGGATCGGAAGGTTTCAGTTGAGAAGAAGAGAAATGTGAAGAAGTTCATATCTGCACCCATAGGTGCAAGATTCAACTCAGACTTCTATTTCGCCTTTGGTGATGTTGATCCAGTCTTCGTTTCACCACCCATGATCTTTGATCTTGATGAACATCCCGAAGGCAGTGGAATGATTCGTCTTGTGAGACTGGTGTCCGTTGGAACGACTACGAGACAG
>CAXBRK010000068.1:0-10708 GCA_963978155.1 uncultured Phycisphaera sp.
AGGGGGAGCCACATCCAGAGTTCGGGAAACTTTGGGAGTTGGTATCGCAAATGAGGTCGCCAGAATTGGAGCAATTTCCCCCGCACCCTCCTTGGAAGGTGTGGAAGAGGCCAAGATAGTGACCGACTTCGTGTGTCAAGGTGCGGCCCAAGTTGAATGGGAATTCAGTCGCACAATCTCCGAAGGTTGTGTACAGGATGACCACACGATCAGAATTGCTGCCTGCCCCACCTTCTTGAGGAAACGTACTGACATAACCGAGTGCACCACTTGCGGTGTTGGTGTAGATGTTGAGATACCGATCGGGATCCCATGCCAGTGTGTTCCAGTAACTGCCGTTGTCGTTGAACCAGCTGTTGTTGTTGGTGTAGGTGATTCCGTTGGTGGGATTGCCGTTTGGGTCGACCTCGGCCAGGAAAAATTCAATTTGAGTGTCGGTTCCAGGGGCACCATTGGTGCCTGGAAGCGCGAGGAAGTCCTCGTTCAGGATACGGATACCACTTTCAACACAAGCTGGAGAAAGATTGCCTTGGGAGCCGCTTGTGATGACATGCACCACACACGGGATGCGGTAGAGCGTGACACTCGGGTCGTATGCCGCGTTGGGGTTTGTGGAATTGAAGGTGCAATCAGAAGGGGAGCCGCCAAGCAGGCCCAGGTCAACGGCCTCTTTGTCTTTCGTTCCACATCGCCAACTTCGATCTTCTTGTTGAGCGAAGTACGACTCCCAGTCTGCCCAAAATTCTCCATTCTGAGTGATCAGGCCATTTGAATATTGCCAAGGGCCAGTGTGCCCAGCGGGCGGCTGATCAGCGGTGATCGTGAGAAGCATTGGGCAAAGTATGGAAAGCATGTTTGAAACCTTCTTGGGGTTATGAGCTGATGAAAAATCAGGCTGACACCAGGGTGTTGATCAACAATCACCGTAGGCAGCGAGCATCACGAGCAGGTCGGCAAAGTCCACTGTTCCGTTCTCATCGATGTCTTCACCGCAGGTGCCACATGGGCCCCATGCTGCAAGAAGTGACAAGATGTCGTTGAAATCAACGGATCCGTTGTTGTCCAAGTCTTCAGGGCAGGGTTGTTCGCAAACGACGCTGCCACAATCGACACCAGCGCCACCGAATGTGCCGGCCACCGACAAGCAGACAGCCTCCTCGAGCTGCGCGCAGGTGCCATCGATGCAGCAGGCGCCGGTGGAGGGTGTGCAGTCCACAGTGGCACAGGCCGAGCCAGTGTTTTGGAAGCTGCCGCCGGCGGCGTTGCATTGCACTTCATTGGTCGTGGTGCAGGCATCAACGCCAAAGCAGCACGCACCGGCCAGACAATCGACCCCAGCGCAAGTGCTGTCGACGCCTCGGAATTCCCCACCGCCATTGGCGCAGTCTGAGATCGCAACCACGGAGCAGGTTCCGCTTGGGAAGCAGCAACTGCCTTCGGGTTCGGGAATTTCACAGGTGCCTTGTTCGGCGGGGCAAGCTTCACCCAGACCAAAGAAGAAGCCGCCGCTGCCTTCGCATCCGCTTTCATCAAGATCAGTGCAGAACCCAGAGTTGAAGCAGCATGCCCCGGCATCTGGAACGACCGTCCCGATGCAGCCGCTGGTGGCGGCGGTGGTTTCAATGGTGCTTCGGCTGCCCGCGCTGAAGGTGTTGGAGCAGGTCAGGGATGAGTTCATGGTGTTGCCGTCATCGATGTGTTGGCAACCCCAGTTGTGTCCAAGTTCATGGCTGATCAAATCGGTTTGGCAAGAGGTGCTGAATCCTGTTTCACAGAGTCCATACCCAATATTCGTGCTGCAAACTGCGTCAAGATAAGCGACACCGATGGTGCCGCCATCCAGGTTGCGTCCGCTGAACATCTGGACCAAGTCCCGTTGAACACTTTGTTGATTGCCAATCCAGTGGCTTCGAACTTGGTCGAGCAGGCCGCCAGCATTGTTCGTGCTGTACGGGTCGCTGGCATTGCTTCGGACAATAATCGTCGTAATGGTGTGGGTGACGTTGACTTCAGGCTCGTAGTTGAAGCCGTTGACATTGTTGATGTCAGAGTTGATTTTGGCTTCAGAATTGCCGCCGTAGTCCTGATAGAACTCGTAGTCCATATCGCATGCCAGTTCACATTCGTCGAGCAAACCCCCCAAGAATCCTGAGGGCAGTTCCGGAAGATCTTCAAAGCCTTCTTCGAACTCTTCGTCACTGAAAATTGGAAGGTCGTCGGTGCCGCAAGTGCCTTTGCAAGGTTCCACTTCGGATTCATGCTTGAGCACTTGTCCACCCAAGCCATCTTCTTCGATCCACCATCGACCATCTTCGTCTTCGAAGCCTCCGACAAGTTGATCCCCAACCACGGCCGCAACCACTCGGGTCTGTGGTTGACCAGCCAAGATGCCGCGATAGGTGTTGACGGGTCCAGGCTCAATTTCGACGTAGGAGCCATCACGCTGTTGCTCGAGCACTCGGTAGTTGTCGGCGCGGACCGAATGGCGATACAGATCCAAGGTCCACGTTCGTCCATCTTCACCTTGCAAGGTCGCTTGCATGGTGATCGGAAGCGATGGGTCAAACACCGATTGAATTGAGGTCCCAGTCGGTTCCATTCCACCGACAACAGCACTGACAAAAGACGGCAACAGGTTCAAAATCATGGGGGAAAGCTTCCTCTGGTTCAGACGTATAAATACGTCATGAAACAGTGTTCGCTTTTTGTTCAGCGAGGCTCCTAAAAAGTGGTGTTTTCTTCAGGAAAAACCTGATCGGCCTGGATCAAATTCCGCCGCGCAACTCTCGGTTTGAGCCAAATTTGGCCAGAAGCTTGCGAACGCTCGGATCCTCGACCCGCATCGCGTCTGCATCTTTCTTTTGGTTGTCTTTTTCCCGGTCGGCGGCGGATCGCATGGTCAGAGACACTTTTCTCTTCCCTTCGTCGATGCTCAAAATGGTGACCTGGACGACCATATCGGGCTTCAAAACCGCCGAGGGGTGCTGGATACGCCGGTTGCTGATCTCGGAGATGTGAACCAGCCCCTCGATTCCTGGAGCAACCTCAACGAAGGCGCCAAAATCAAGGATTTTGGTGACCCGCCCAGAAAGTTCTGCTCCAACTTCAAGGCTTCCAGACGCGGCCACGAATGGGTCTTCCATCGTCTGCTTCAGCGAGAGGGCCACCCTGGTTTTCCCTTCCTTTTTCTCGATTTTGAGCACTTTGACTCGAATCGACTGGCCGACCTTGACCACCTGAGCCGGATCATTCACACGGGAATGCGACAATTCGGCGACGTGAACCAGTCCTTGAAGGCCTCCAAGGTCCACAAAGGCGCCAAAGGGTTGCAGGCTTTGCACCGTGCCTTCAACCGTGTCTCCCACGGTGAGATTCTTCAGAAGTTCTTTTCTACGCTCCCTTTGCGCAACAATCAGCAACGCGCGGCGGCTCAGAATGACATTCTTGCCCCCTTCACGAACTTCAATCACCTTGGCTTCCAGTTTGAGTCCGACGAAGTTGTCAAAGCTCTCGTGGTGCACGACATCAACTTGGGAAGCAGGCATGAAGCAGCGAATGCCCTTGAACGACAGTTCCAACCCACCTTTGTTGGCCTTTTTGACCAGAGCTTCCACAACCTGCCCTTTTTCAAGGGTTTGCCCCTTCACAGGCGTGGCTGAACCCTCAAGCCTGAGTGGCCAAAGTCCCTCTGCGTCTTGGGCGGGGCCCAGAACGAAAATGAATCGGTCACCTGGGTTGGGGAACGAATCAAACTGATCGAGGCTGCAGATCCCACTGTCTTTGGGGCCAAATTCAACCACCGCTTCTTTTCGTTCCAAATTGACGGATTGAACGGATCCAGTGGTCCGTGCGCCAGGAGCCAGTTCAACCAGGTTGTCCGCCGCGTTCATTGCACCCAAAGCGGCATCCAGAATCGCGGTCGGATCCACAGACGGGTTCCCGACAATCTCTTCCGCCGGTGGAGAAGCCGCTTTGGAATCCGATGCAGCCTCTTGGTCCGCCAGCAGAGCATCCACCTCGGCCGAGATCCCCGAGGACAGATTTTCGGGGGTTGAGTCGGCGGGAACAGCCTCCTCTGCCGGTGTTTCAGCCGAAGGCGTCGCGGAGGAGGGACTCTGCTCGATGTTTTCCGCCGAGGGGTCGGGGGATAAATCGTTGGTGGCCTGTGGATCGATATCACTCATGGTGCCCAAATTGTACCGCGAGAACATGCTTCTTCACACGGGGAAAGAGCCGCGATCGCCTCCACAATGTGCTCTGACCGGTATGATCGTTCCTTCGGAGCAGCCAATCGGCTGCCAAAGGAGGCTTGTGCAACATGGCAGGCAATCAAAGGGCATGGGGTATCGAAGTCGGTGTCGCAGCGGTCAAGGCCATTTGCCTTGAACGCAGTGGTGATCAGGTTGCGGTATCCGATTTCTGCGTGATTCCACACAGCCGGACACTTGGTGATCCTGAACTCAGTGGACAAGAGTCGGACGCCATTGTTCGATTTTCATTGGGCCAGTTGATCAGCCAGAAATCACTCGAAGGCGAGACTCTGGTCATGAACCTTCCGGGGCAAGATGCGCTGATCCGCTTTGCCAAGTTGCCTCCTGCCGAACCAAAAGCCATTCCCGGCCTGGTCGAGTATGAAGCCAAGCAACAGATCCCCTTCCCTATCGAGGAAGTGGAGTGGGACTACCAAGCCTTTCAAGACGACGACTCACCCGAGATCGAAGTTGGCATCTTCGCCACAACTCGGGCCAAAGTGCAGGATCTCCTTTCGCGATGGTCCGATTCTGGTTTGTCCCCGGAGGCCCTGACCGTTGGTCCTCTTGCCGTCTTGAATGCGGTCGCTTGGGATTCTGGTCTGGTTGAATTGAACAAGAGTGGCGCTTCCATTCGTGATGAAGAAGAGCCACTGGTTGTTCTTGATATCGGCACCCATGCTTCCGATGTGGTGATTGCCCATCGTGGGCGATGTTGGATCCGCACGTTCCCCGTCGGCGGAACCCACTTCACTCAGGCTGTGAAGGACACCTTCCATCTGCCGTATGCCAAAGCCGAAAGCTTGAAGCAAGATGCTGCCAGCAGCAAATACACCAAGCAGATCATGCAAGCCATGCGGCCAGTTTTCAGCGATTTGCTCGATGATTTGCAAAAAACCATCAACTATTACCAAGGCCAAAATCCTGGGACACAAATCAAGAAGATTGTCGGCTTGGGTTCAACCTTCCGAATCGCAGGACTCCGGAAATTCCTTGGGTCCCAACTCGGACTTGACATTGTTCGAATGGACGAATTCCAGCGCATTTCTGTGGGTGGACGCGAAGCAGCAAGCTTTGCCGAACACACCGTCACCCTGGGAACCGCGTACGGGTTGGCCTTGCAAGGTGTCGGCCTCGGTTCGGTCGAAGCCAACTTGGTCCCTTCGACCATTCTGCGCACACAAATGTGGGCGGCCAAGACCAAGTGGTTTGTGGCGGCTGGTGTCTTGATCGCCTTGGGGCTGACCTCAAGCGTTCTTGGTCCGATCGCCGAGCGAGGTCAATTCCAAGGCGAGACCGCATTGTCACAAGCACGATCTGCTGCCAGCGCGGCAACCGCATTGCAGTCTCAGTTTGATGCGGCAAAAAACAATGCTCAATCCAGTGCGGCCGCCGACAACATTCGTGGCCTCCTTGAGGACCGTGACGTTTGGAACTGGCTGGTTCGTGATGTTCACAGTGCTTTGGATTCTTCCGATCCGCAACGTGAACTGTTGCGGACTGCGGGCGCTGACTCGTCAATTGAACCCGGGGAAAGACGGCTTGTTCGTCTCCGTCACATGTCTGGGGTGTACTCAGGTGAGACCAAACGGGTTGCGGTCACCATGCATGTTGAAGTGACCCACGATGGCCCCAATGACTTCTTGAACCGAACGGTTGCCGCGTGGCTTCGCCAGCAAGCTGAAGAAGAATTGGAAGGTCGCCCGTACTCCATTGTTGCTGATTCAGTGCAATTGAACGCCACGTCGCGGACCCAAGCCAATGTGGAATCAGATGGCACCGTGACCGGTGACCCAGGCAACAGTTCTGCCGGATTTGCCGCACCAGCGCCCGGTCAATCCTCCGGAAGCCGTCCCGGTATGGGTGGCATGGGTCTTGGACAACCTGCTGGCGGGGGCGGTGGTATGGGTATGGGAGGCCAGGGGCGACGCGCACGAGGTGCGGGACGCCAAGCTCCCGGTGCTGGGCTTGGTGGCAACACCGCACCAGCCGGTGGTCAAGCTGCGGCACCTGCAGGAGGCGCTTTTGGGGGAATCGGTGGATTCGGTGCTCCTCGTAACCCTCGTGGCAACGAGGATTCATCGGATCCGTCCGAAATCGGAGCGGCCGAGATCCTCAAAGACGCAGTCTTGCCAACCGCGCCTGCTCGTCTTCCCGGCGGAACGACTTATTACATCTACCCGGTGACCTTTGAGGTCGAGTTGGACCAATCCGGTGCGACGCCTCCTTCAGAGTTTGATGAGTACTCAAGCGATACGAAGAAGACGTGGAATGGAGAACAGGCATGAACACCAAAAAAGTGATCGCACTGTTGAAAGCGAACCTTTGGTCCCTGCTGACCTTGGTGCTCTCGTTGGGTATCGGCGGTGGCGCGGTCGTCTGGGCCTCCGGTGAGCGTGAAAAAGTGGAATCCACTTTGGCCGAGCGTGCCAAGGTCGTGAATCAATTGGATGGCTTCCATCGGGGCAATCTTGAGGTCTCGATTGCCGGAACCAACATCGTTTCCGGCTCTGGTGTGCCCACTTCCGAACTGATTGAGGAAGTCAACGCACAGGTTGAACGAAGCAATGCTTATGCAAAAGCATTTGTTGCTGATGCTGAGGCTTTTCACCTTCGCAATCGAAAGCCGTTCAACACCGAGTTGTTCCCGGAACCCCCATCTTCCAAACGAGAAGTGATCCCCGAGACCTTCCATGGGCAAATGGCTTCTGCGTACGCTCAACTGGAAGATGAAGTGGCTGCCGTCAAGCCGCTTGGCGAAGAAGAGTTGGTCGACAAACTCCGGGCCCGTCGCCGCATGTATCTGGGCGGTTTGGATGAAATCCCACAGGAAAATCTGGACGACTACCGCGTCGCCATGTCCGAGCAGAGGGTCTCGTCATTGCGTGACCGGGCCATGGAAGGCGGGGTGTACCTCGATGACGCCGCCATCGACTTCCCGGCTTACGAGCAAACCAAGTCATACGCCTTGGGCGAGTTGTATTTGTGGCAGTGGGACTACTGGATCCGCGAAGACATCCTGCGGGCTTTGACCGCCAACAACCGCCCGGAAGGGGTATTCGAGAATCCCGTCAAGCGCATTCGCCGAATTGCTCCTGAGCCTATCGCCGCTTTTCAAGAGGGATCTGGCCAGCCTGGTCCCGGTGGGATGGGCATGGGTGGTGCTCCCGGCGGGGGTGGCATGGGCGGAGGGCCTGATTCGCTTGATCAGCCAATGACCAAAGATCTTTCGTATTCCCTGACCGGCCGTCAAAGCAATGGGGTCTGGGATGTTCGCCCGGTTGACATCTTGATGGTGGTGGAGACTGCTCGTCTCCCCGAGGTCATTGATGAACTCACACGGGAGAACTTCTTCACGGTTCTTGATGTCTCACTGACGCCCGTCGATTCATTCGCGGCATTGGCTGAAGGCTGTTATTACGGTTCGGCTCCGGTTTCTGACGTTGCTCTTCGTCTTGAAACCGTGTGGTTCCGTTCCTTGCATCAGGACCGGTCCAAAGCAACTGCTGCGGGCTCAACCGACGAGTTCGATGCCGGGGTGGGGTCTCAAGTCTCTTGGTGGATGCCTACCGATTTGCGGAAGGCGTTGGGTATTCCTGTCATCGACCCGATGGGAGACCAGGGGATGGATGGTGGAATGACGGGGCCAGGATCGGAGGGTTGGCGCTAAGCGCCGAGGTGCATCATGAAGACCAAAGGGATCACAGTCGTAGAACGCTTCATCGAGAAGGGGATTCTCGGGTTGGCCGCGGTTTTCGCGGTTGCATTTGCAGCCATGCAGCTCCTTTCTGAAGCGCCAACGACCAAGGCCGCGGGGGGGGAAGTCAACCCCGGAACCGTTGACGCCCGGTTGGAGGAGCAAACGCGCCGCCTCAAAGCCGCGATCGAAGTGGAAGGTTTGCCCGCGGGCGTGGAAGTTTTGGAGGCCTCAGGGGAGGTGGGCCCATCGTTTGACGAATTGGTCAAGACTCCGACCGTCGGCTTCCGCAAGGTGCAAGTGACAGAAGCCACCGTGGACCTTGGGGGTGCCGGAGGTATCACTCTGACTGCGGGTGCTTACAACGTCCCTACGCTGCCGGGGCCGCCTCAGGTGTTCGTTGAAACTCATTTCGATGCCATCTCGATTGATGATCTCGAATTGTCCAGTGACGATGAGTCGACCCTTGAGTCGCGTCTTGGTGTGACCGGTTCACCCGGTGACATTGTTTGGAATACGGTCGGCTTTCAGATCCCTTGGGCAGAGATGGACGCTGCCATGCGTGACGCACCTGGCGGTGATCGAAACATGCCAGAAGCTTGGTATTCCGGTCGAATTGATGTCTTGGACATTGTGGTCGAGCGGCAGCAGCGCATCGATGGGGTGTGGGCACCGGCCGTCGTCCTGCAAACGATGCCAGCACGATGGTCACTTCGTGAAAACTTGAGCGAAGATGGTTTGTCTCGGAAGGATCGTGATGCGATTGTTGAATCGCTCTGGTTGGATCGCGAGCAAGACCGAACACCATCGCCGATTTTGCAAGACATTCTCCGTCCCGAGTTCTACACCACGGCGAGTGATCGTTGGAGCGCGCCTCTGGCTCCCTCGGCAGAGGAAGACAACGCATCCAAGGGTGACAACTGGCGGGAAATTGCCAACTGGAAACGAAAGCTTCGTGAAGCCCAGAAAAAAGCCAATCGACGAGCTGCATCGATCGAAGGTTTGGGAGGGACGCCTGGTGAAGCAGAAGAGCCTGACCGAAAAGAGCGAAAACCAGGTCAGGGTGCCGGTGCGAGTGGTTTCGGTGGCGGTGATCGCAACCGTGGATCAGGCGGTGGAAGTGGGCGTCGAGAATCCAGCGGCAAACGTGCAGCACCAGGAGCGGGTTTGAGTTCAGGCTCAGGTGGCTTTGGCGCAGGGACAAGTGCCCCGGAAGACCCTGAGAAGAAACAGCGTCAATTGGCGGGCCTGCAAAAGCAATATCAAGATGCTTTGAAGGACGTTTCGAAAGCTCAGGACCGGCTCCGTGCTCTCGGGTATGACCCCTCGCAAGCTGGCGCAGTGGAACTTGGTGGCTTGGCCGATGATCTCGCGGTGGCTTGGTTCCACGACCTCGAAGTCGAGCCTGGTGCGGAGTACCGGTACCGCGTTCGCTTTGACGTGTTGAACCCGTTTTTTGCGCGGCAACTCGATCTCCAAGAGGCTCAAATCAATCTGGCGAAATCCATGGCGATGCCCACAGAGACTTCATCTTGGACCGACACCGTTGCCGTCCCTGGCTTCAGCCAGTTCTTCTTGACCGGTGGGGAAGTCGATGGCTCCAAAATGCAGGCGGAAGTGTTCTGCTTTAAGGAAGGACGATGGTGGTCGCACACGTACAACCGGCTTCAACTTGGTTCCAGAATTGGCGACACGCAGCGCAAGCAAAATGGTGATGAGCGAGTCGAAATCGATTTCGGCACCGACTGGATGCCGGTGGATCTCGAGATTGACTATTCCATGGGTGACGACGAGATCGAAGCTGGACAAGCGGCCATCGTTCGGTTGCAGCATGTCAGTGATCATGTTCGCCCTCTTTTGTCACGCAAAGTCTGGCTCGATGGCACGAGTCTTTCTCGCGACCAGTTCTCCCAGTGGGTGGACGAAGCTGATGCGTTGGCTGAACCCGAATCTGAGGATGACGAGGAGGGGGCTCCGCAAGCGCCGACACCTGGCGGTGGTGGCGGGGGCATCGGATTTGGCGGTGGTGGCGGCTCTACCGGCGGGGGGCGAGGCGACAGGTAAATCACTTTGCCACAGATACTTTTGGAAGCCCGGCCATCAGCCGGGCTTCTTTTTTGCCCATGAAACGAGCAGTAAGGTCCGAGAATCTGCGGAATTTGAGAGGCATTGGTCCGAGAACAAGTCGAGAAAAAAAGCAAAAAAAAGAGTGCACAAGCCCCCAATCAGATTGACAGATGCTTGGGTTCTGCTAAACTTCGCGGCTCGCCTCTTCGTTTGCACTTCAGCAAACCAAGTGGCATCCCGCTCGCGGGAAAAGGGCAACCAGTCGCTCTTTGACAACTGCATGATTCGAGACGATCTGCCGGTCGACTCCTCCTTCCCCCCGCGGAATTTGGTCTGCGAGGCTTGAAGGTTTGGATCCACCAAGAGGGCAGGTCGTGAACGCGTAGATGACTTGTTCGTGTTCCCATTTCAACTCAGTTGAAGTGCACACGAACGGTGAGACATGAGCATGCCTGAGAAAGGCTCGTGCCGATTCGACGATGTCGGGTCGGAATGATCACGGGCCTAAGGGCACATGGCGGATGTCTTGGCGTCGAGAGGCGATGAAGGACGTGGTAACCTGCGATAAGCCCGAAGGAGCCGGTAACAGGCTTTGATCTTGGGATTTCCGAATGGGGCAACCCACCCTGCGGGGTACTCAATACTGAATGCATAGGTATTGAGAGCGAACCTGGTGAACTGAAACATCTAAGTA
>CAXBRK010000069.1:0-10697 GCA_963978155.1 uncultured Phycisphaera sp.
ACATACAACTCTTTGGGGTAGCGGAATCGACCTGCGTCTTGTTTTTCTTTGTTCATCGAGATGCAACACAAGGTGTCATGAGCATCCCAGTCTTCGGCTCGCAAAAAGTGAGCATCGTTGTCGCACACCAATGGAAGATTCAACTCTTGAGCCAGTTTGATGAGGTGGGGGTTGATGTCCAACTGGTCTTGAACACTGTGTCGCTGCAATTCGATAAAGAAGCATGGTTCTCCATCCGCATTGACTCCAAAGATCTCAGCGTGCCACTTGGCTTCTTCCACCAACGCATCCCAATCTGAGGATTCCCTTGATTGGTGATATCGAAGGGCTAAAGAGGCCAAAGACGATCCAAGGTGACCGTTGATAGCGATCAACCCGCCACGCCACGTGCCCAGCAACTCTTTGTCCATTCGAGCTACGCCATAGAATCCCTCGGTGAATGCTTTGCTCGACAACTTGACGAGGTTTGACCACCCTTCATCGGTTTCAGCAAGAAGCACCAAGTGGTGTCCGTGGTATGGATCTCCAGGTTGCTTCTTTTTTTCTGACCGACTTCGTGGAGCGACGTAAGCCTCTATGCCAAGGATCGACTTGATCCCCATTCGGGCAGCTTTCTTTTGGAATTCTGCGGCCCCGTACAAGTTGCCGTGGTCGGTCACCGCCACCGAATCCATTCCAAGCTGTTTGACTTGATCCAACAAACGGTCCATGCGGTTGCCGCCGTCCAGGAGGGAGTATTCCGAATGAAGGTGCAGGTGGGTGAATTGAGGCATGCAAAGGACGATGGTACCCGGAGAAATTGATGTCTCTGAATTGCTGATCAAGACATGTGGATTGGTGTTCTGGAAGGGTAAAATCGGCCTGTGTTTGACCCCCAAGATCAATGGAAAAATGTTCGTCAGTCGGCCAGCCAATTCCGAGGTTCTGTCGGAGGCGGCAGTTTGCCGCTTCGGGTTGGGGTGGGGGTCTTTTTTCTGCTTGTCTTGGGACCGTTGATTTTGTCGGGTCTCATCGCCCTGGCCATTGCAGTTGCGTGCTCAGTCGTGGTGATGTTGATTCAACGGATCTTCGTATTCTTCTCTGAACTGTTCTCTTCCGGAGATCAGCAAGGGCGGAAAAATGTGAAGGTGGTTCGCCGCAGCGAACTTTGACTTCTTATGAACCCGACTCAACCAGAGCATTGACGGCTTGCATCACCAATTTGGTCGTGGCCCCAGGTCCTGATGAAACAAGGTGCTGTTCCACCTGAACCACTGGCAAAACATTCCAACCAGAGTTGGTCAAGAAAATCTCGTCTGCAGTGTGAACATCGTCAATGGTGAGCATTTCTTTCTTTACGGTTAAACCAAGACTCTCCGCCGCTTCTACGACAGTTCTTCGAACAATGCCTGGAAGCACTGGTGAGGGGAGGCCTCCTTCGGGTTCTTCACCACGGGCCAAAGGGGTCAACAACACGCCGTCACGGACCAAGAAAATGTTGGAAACACTTCCGCAGGCCAAATGGTTGGTGACAGAGAACCACAATGATTCGCTTGCTCCGCGAGCCCCAGCTAGTTGCAAAGCTCGGATGTTCTTCCAGTAATCAAGTGTTTTATGACCAGAGGTGGGATCGAGAGGATTCAACCGACCATCAGACACACCCACGGTGACACCGTTGAGAAAAAAATCTTCCGGGTATGGAGTGGATGGTTGGGCCACGATCAAGATGGTTGGGTCGACTTGGGAAACGCCGTCTTTGGTCAAGAGGTTGAGGTCACCACCGGTCAAGGTGAGTCGTACGCGAGTTTTTGGGAAACCGTTTTCTTCAACGGTTCTTTGAACCGCTTCGGCCAAGGGTTGTTCTTGCAGCCTTTCGGTGAGTCCGAGTTCACGTGCAGAATCATGAAGCCGTCGCAAATGATCATCTAGACGAAAAACATGATTACCCCGGGCTTGCATGGTCTCGAACAGGCCAACACCGTGTTGAAACCCTGCGTCAAACACACTGGCTTTTGCTTCGTCTCGGTCGTAAAAATCACCATTGATCCATACTTTCATGACTCTTCTCCCAGTTCCAAGTCTTTCCACGCCACAACCTGAAAATCAGAGGTTGATCGTAGTGTGACCCTAAGAACAATTCCGGCACTTTTTGTGGTTTGGATTTGAACTTCGAAATTTCCATTTTGGGGCGAAATGGAAATGGTGGGTTCAGTTTGATTGAACTCTTTCACGAGCTTGTTTTGAATGCCTTTTTGTAAATAGGGGTCTATTGAGATCTGTGGACAACGTGCCCCATCACCATTTTGTTCAATAAGACATTGAATAGCGTTTTTTAGGCGATCCAATCGCTCTTCTTTTGAAGCTCGGTCGTAAACCAGGAAGACAACAATGGCCACCGCGAGCAGTCGATACCAATTTCTACGCGAAATTTTCACGGTCGAAATTCGAGAGCTCGACGTTTCAATGCTTCGTGGTCTGTTTTTTCGACTTTCATTTCAATTTGAAATGATCTGTTTTTGGCTGGGATAACCAAATCAAAAGGGGGGACCTCAAACCACTTTGGACGAAGATCCAGCGCTGATCGATGGGGTTCGTACCCCTCAAGTTCCAACAACAAATCAGCAGTTCCCCGAAACTTCTCTTGCACCACCGTTGGGGTACGTCCCTTTTCCACCCCGTTCAACGTGACCAGTGCACCCTCCGGATTGGATTCAATCTGAACCCGGGCGGGACCGCCGCAGGACACCAGAAAACACAGCAAAAGAGAGAATCTCATAAGGGGTTCAGGGTACCTGCAGACGATACGCTAAGGGGTATGGATCGCATCTTTGGACACCAAACTGCGAAATCACACTTGATGGATGCCGTGGCACAGGGAAGGGTTCCACACGCCCTGTTGCTCGTGGGTCCACAGGGGGTGGGGAAGACAAGTTTGGCCATAGAACTGGCCATGCTCCTTGGGGATCCAGATGCTGGTCCAGACCTGATGGGGCAGTGGCAAGCGGACACCTCTGGTCAACTACGGGAACGGATGCTCGAACACCGACATCCCGATTTGCACCTCATCCGAAGGGTTGATCTGAAGCACAGTCGCTTTCGATCGCTCCGGGATCGGAAAAGTGTCAATCTCCCCATCGGCTACCTGCGTGAACGGTTGTTGGGGGGTGAGGTCGAGGGGAAATCCTTTTTGGGTCCAGTCTTTTTTCAAAGGGCAGAAGCAAAATCGAAAGTCTTTTTGATCCCTGAAGCAGATCGTTTGCAATGGGAGGCCGCAAACGCATTGCTCAAAGTGCTCGAAGAACCACCTGAGGACACATACATCCTCTTGGGTACAAGATCCGCAGAAGCCATACCAGCGACCATTCGATCGCGGGTCCAAACCATCCGACTTCGACGTTTGGAGCCGAGTGATATTTCCAGTTGGGCTGAACGGTGGTTTAATTTTGAAAGTCCTCACCGGGGGTGGGTGCTGGAACGTGCTGATGGAAGACCTGGGAGGGTTTTGGAACTTTCGAAGCTCAACTTGGGTGCGTGGCGAGAAGCAATCGAGGCTTCCGTAGAAATGATCCGATCTCGAAGACCAGATCCCACGGGCGTGACCAAAGTGATTGAAGCCATGCAAGATCACATTGATTCAACTGAGAAAGAGAGTAAGAAAAAATCAGACGCTCACGATGTTCGAGATGAGACTGTCTCCAAGGATGGTCTCAATAAAGACACGTTCGACCTCTTCTTGGAGTTCCTCGAGTTTGAAGTGGTCCAAATGGCGTTTGAATCACCCCAGGAAGAGATTGGTGTTCGCGAGAGTCTGACGGTGGCGAGAAAATGGGTTCAAGGCACCCTCAATTGGAAGCAAGCTGTAGAAGGTTTGTTCACCATGACGGTCCGACCCGAATTGGTCTCAAGAGGTTGACGGGGGGAACAATCCACCTTCGCGGCGCGATGATTTTCGAACCGCAAGCAACAACACCACTCCGGCCAAGACCATGCCGACGCTTAACAGTTGGCCACGAGAGAGGCCGAAAGTTCGATCAATGCCGGCATCGGGTTGACGAACCATCTCTGTAAGAAGTCGGAGTGGGCCATAGCAACAAAGAAAAATTGCACCAATCATTCCTGGTTGTTTCGGTCTCCACCAAGCAATACAAAGCACGGTTGCCAACAATGGCCCTTCCGCCATCGCTTGGATCAGTTGACTGGGCCAATACGGGGTCAACAGTGGAACGACGGCTTCCCGAACGGCTGCATCTCCCTCGATCAATCTCGCGTGAATGGTGTTTGCAGGCTCACCCGGCAAAGCATCTGCGACGTTGGCCACCACAGATGGCACGGAATCTGGGTGACCAGGCAACATCTCGTTGGGGTATTTCACGCTCCACCACGGAGCGGGGCGGGTGGCAACAGGCTCTCCCCAGAGCTCAGCGTTTACAAAATTGGCAAGGCGGCCAAAAAAGAGACCGGGGGTTGCACAAAATGCAGCCAGATCAGCCACATGAAGGGTGTCATACAGATCCAGTTTGTTCTTTTGAACAAAATAGGCTGAAGCAGCCAATACTCCCAACATTCCACCGTGGCTAGCCATGCCCCCTTTGTGAATGGCAAGCAGTTCCCAAAACGGAAAAGATGAACCAAAGGTCCAAAGAACTTGAGGTTGATAAAAAAGGGCAAATCCAAGGCGTCCTCCAATGATGACTCCAACAACGAGTGAAGTCAGTAAAGAACCTGGATCGATCTTTTGTCGGGCAAGGGGGCTTCTCCCCGTTTTCACCAACTTTCCCATGATGTGCCCAGCCACGACAAACCCTGCGAGGTAAGCAAGGCCGTACCATCGGAGACCAATCTCGCCTGAAATTCTCAGAAGAAATGGTGAAAGTGTGTGTAGGTAGGATTCAGCAAGCACTAGATTGAAATCCTAACTCCGAGACCATGAACACTTCTTTCCCTCCCGCAGAATTTGATGAAAACCCCGACCGGCCCGTTTCTATTGGGGAAGCGACCGAACAGTTGCTTGGTGGGGGAACATTGTCCTACGAACTCACATGTCAAGTGTTCGAAAGCATGATGACGGGGCGAGTGCACCATGCTGAAATCGGAGCACTCTTAGGCCTTCTGGCCACCCGGGTTCCCACCGGTGATGAAATCGCTGGTGCCGCCACGATCATGAGAAAACATGTCCGCAAAGTAGAGACATCTGTTGATCGAACCTCACTTTTGGACACTGCGGGCACCGGGGGAGCACCAAAGACGTTTAACGTTTCGACCGCGGCCGCCATTGTGGCGGCAGCTGGTGGAGCAAACGTGGCCAAACATGGCAACAAGTCTCGGACTGGTCGTGGCTCAGCGGAGCTTCTTGAGGGATTGGGGGTCAACATCCAGGCCCCGCTCGAAGTGCAAACCCGATGTCTCGATGAGTTTGGTGTGTGTTTCTGTTTTGCCCCCAACCATCACCCTGCAACGAAACATGTCATGCCGGTCCGGAAAGCCTTGGGTTTTCCGACCATCTTCAACCTGCTTGGTCCGCTGACCAACCCGGTTCAAGCCGGGCGACAACTTATGGGGGTGTATGGAGCGCAGTTTCTTGCCCCGGTCGCCAAAGCTTTTCAAGAACTTGGCACCGTGCACTCTATTGTGATGCACTCCGAAGATGGGTTGGATGAAATTTCAATTTCAGCAAAAACGCTGGGGTATGAAATTCGTGGAACTGAAGTTCAGCCGTTCTGTTGCGAGCCTGAGCAATTTGGATTTGAAAGAGTGGAACGATCGTTGGTCACGACGAATTCTCTTTCTGAGTCCATTGAATTGGTGCAGAACATATTGAGTGGACAAGAGGTCGGTCCGGCTCGAAACATGGTGATGATGTCTTCGGGTGTGTCTCTGTATCTCTGTGGCTTGTCAGATTCACTTGAAAATGGCGTCAAAGAAGCTGGTCATTTAATTCGAAGTGGGAAGGCCCAAGAGATTCTTGAGAAGCTCATTGCCTACACCTCAACTGGATAAGGATGGAAAAGAATGAGTAAAAAAGAAGTTCAAGTGTCCCCAGCACTTATTGGGTTTGTTGTGTTGTTGGTTTTGGTCGGTCCTGTTCTTCTTCGCTGTGTCAAAACGGTCGACCCTGGATACGTCTCGGTGGCGACGTTCTTTGGTGAGGTTCAAAAAGAAACGTATGGACCTGGGTTGCACTTTCCCGTCAACCCACTGCTTTCTTTCACCGAGTTCGATATCCGGAACAAAGAGCACAAGGAACGAATTGGCGTTCCCAGCCAGGATCAGCTGACAACGGAGATTGATGTTTCGGTCAAGTATCACATTGATGGAGGTATGGTCGGCCGCATTCTTGAAGAGACCGGCTTGGCGGAGCAAGTGCTTTCGGTGCATATCACACCGGCTGTACGTTCAATCGTTCGAGAACAGGGAAAAAGCATTGCCCGAGCCGAAGATTTCTTCCGCGAAGAAACCCAAGAACAGTTGCAAAACGGGGTGTTGACCCAACTGATGGATTCTCTCAGCAACAAAGGGGTGGTGGTCGAGCAAGTTCTTATTCGAGATATTGATCTTCCTAAGAATCTGATCCAGCAAATTGAGCGGAAGAAGGAAGCTGAGCAAGAAGTCGAACGGCAAAAAGCGGAGTTGGAAAAATTCCGAACCCAACAAGAACAAAAGGTTGCTGAGGCTGAAGCCAAACTGGAAGCGGCTGAAAAGGAAGCAGAGACCATTCGCTTGCTTGCTGAAGCAAAGGCGTATGAAATTCAAACCTTGACGGCCGCCCTGGCCAACGCACCCGGATACATCCAACTTCAGGCTCTTGATGCTCTCCAGGCCATCTCTCAGGATCCTGCGGCCAAGCTGTATTTCATGAATGGTGATGCACCAATGCCACTTCCGCTGATGAATATGGGCTTAGACAACAAGTAGGAGAGGAAAGAATCTTTATTCTTCTCTCTCAGTAGAGAGCCAACCATTCGTGGATAACCTTTCTAAATCACAACCTAAAACCTTAGAAAGATTGTGTTTAAAACTGTGTGAACCAATGTGAAAACTTGTCAGGTTCACGCAACACTCTTTCCCTGTGGTGACTTGTCGCCAGAGCCCCATCTTTGATGATTGACGGTTGGTGATCCAAAAGAAGTTCTCTAGTGGCTGGTCAAGGGCAACTTATCCACACCAAACCGTCAGGCGGCATGTTCAGATTCTTGCTCACCAAGCAGCATTTGTTCAATGATCTGGACTTCACTCGCCACGGTTTCATCCTCTTCGCGACGCTTGGTGACAGCCTTCACGGCGTGCATCACGGTGGTGTGGTCTCGACCGCCGAAATACGACCCAATTTCTTCAAGGCTGTATCTGGTGTATCTCCTGGCCAACCACATGCCAAGTTGTCGCGGCATGGCGACTGATTTGTGCCGGCGGCGGGAAAGAAGGTCGGTCAATTTAAGGTCGTAGTAGTGGCTGATTGCATCCATGATGTCTTGAATACTTGGGGTTGACGATCTTGGCGCGTCACCATCGTCAATGCCAATAGCAATTTTCGCCAAGTCCAAAGTAATTGGGAGCTGCTGGAGCACATGCAATGAGTGGATGCGGGTGAGGGCCCCTTCGAGCTCACGGATATTGCCATCAACTCGGGCGGCCAAAAAGGCTGCGACGTTTTCGCTGAGTTGGAATCCATGCAATTTCGCCTTTTGGTGAACAATGGCGACCCGGGTTTCGAACTCTGGCGGCTCGATACGGGTGACAAGTCCCGAAGAAAAGCGACTGATCAGACGCTCTTCCAGCTGGGGAATATCCGAAGGTGCCGCGTTGGCGGTCAAAACAATTTGCTTGCCCGCCTGATGCAGGGCGTTGAACGTGTGAAAGAACTCTTCTTGGATCTTTTCACGTCCAGCAAGTTCTTGGATGTCGTCAACCAGTAAGACATCAAGATCGCGATAGCGTGCTCGGAACTCAGAGACCGTTTGGTGGATCAAAGCCTCTTGGAAGTTCGAAGAAAACTCCTCACAGGTTGTCAGCATCCAGCGCGTGTGCGAGCTCGTTGTGTTCAAGCGGTGCCCGATCGACTGCAAGAGGTGGGTTTTCCCCAAACCGACATTGGCGTACAGGAACAGTGGGTTGTAAGAACGGCCAGGTCGGTCGCACACAGCAATGGAAGCAGCATTGGCCAGCTGGTTGTTTGATCCAACGACAAATTGATCAAAGGTCAGGTCGGGGCTCAAGACAACCGCCTCTTGACCCATACTGGTCGCTGGGAGAAGCGGTGATTCCAATTCCCCCTCTTCGACAAACTTCAGACCCAACAATCGACCCGTCACCGCTTGCGCAGCCTCTTGGAAGGTATCAACCGCCTTGTTTTCCAAGTAGCGGCGGTGGACGTCTTGTTTCACCAAGATGGTTAACACTCCACCATCAACACCTAGGGGCTCAAGATCAGTAAACCACTGCCGATACATTTCTGTGTGGTTATTTCTGATGAATTGAAGCAGACGATCTTTCAATTGGGGGTCGGGACGTACCACAGTTGACTCCTTACGCCAGGCACCCTTCACACGGAAGAATGCGATATCCACAGGTTGTTCAGAACAAACAACCATCACGAGCTCGACTGGAGGAACCAGTCGAAATTGGGTGGATCCACCCACCCCTGGGAAAGATCCAACGTGCTTCCAAGGTGGTTCAAATGGGGAGCGAACCAGTCAGTCGGGAGCAGGAACGGCCAACAATGTTGACCGAGTGGTGAATGTACGTGGATGTTTACAAATCAGCAAGGGGAAATCCCAAACCTTTATCAAGACTCTGTTTCCCTTGATTCCGCATTGTGGATTTGTTGTTCATATCGGGCGGTATTCCGTGGCCCATCCATCAGGATGTGGACTTTTTTGCCTTCTGGGATGCGATCCAGCTCTTCGCGGGCCAATTGGATATTTGAGCGCCTTGAGAGGTGAACAGCCACAACGCAATCCGATTCCCAGGTGGAAAGAAGCGTGCGGAGATCTTCGACATGAAGGTGTTTTCCGGCCCCCGCCCGCTTGCGTTCATCTGCGGCGAAGAATGTGCATTCGGTGATCACAACTTTGGCGGTCGCCACATCAGGATGCATCAAAGCGGGGCACAATTGGGTGTCACCTGTGTACGCCACATGAACATGTTCGTGAATGTCGGTGATTTGGGTGCCCCCAGAACGGAGTGCTTTCAGTTGTTCTTGGGATAAACCGTGGAACTCTGGCTTCAACTTCTTTCTTTTTTCCACCACACAATACCCCTGGCTTGGCACAGTGTGGCTGGTTTCAAAAGGTCTTAAAAACACATCTGGTTTGAGTTCCCATTCTTCACCCGGGGCCAAGCCCACGAGCTCGAAAGGTGTTCTCTGCCGTTCAAGCGCAATCCAACTTTTCATCATGTCTCGAAGCGGGATGACCAAAGAGGGGGGGCAAACAACCGTGCCAACCCCCATGCCTTGAAAATGACGCTGGCTGAAGTAGTACGGGAGACCACCAATGTGATCCATGTGTCCATGTGAGATGGCCGTCACACCAGCAGCCAGCGCCCATCTGGGACAACTCCCCATATCAAAATTCAAACCAAGTTCAGGAATCTGGATCACCGTGTGTTCACCGGCCACAGATTCCCCTTGGATTCGATAGGGGGGTTCGTAAATAAATCCGGTCCGCGGACCACGAGGCGGAGGCTTTGGCAGCATTTGGAATCTCCCAGATCGAGGCGTCAACCTCGAAGGGCACAAGAAATCAGAGCAAAATCATAACCAACTCAGGCTTTGCGGAGAACGGATTGATTCGCAAATTGAATCAACCGATCTCGAGCTGGGTGGTCTTCCAAAACATCAAGAGCCCGTATTGCTTTTGTCACGTGGTCACATGCAAACTCATGGGCTTTCTGAAAGCCATCATGTTGAAGTATGAATTGTTGTCTCTCCTGATCACCTAGGGGAAGATCAACCCCTGAGATGTCCCGAGCCAAGATTCCCGGCAAAGTGAGTTTGCCCAAAGCGGCATCCCGGCCTGCGGACTTCCCAATTTTTTCGGAAGAAGAATCGGCATCCAAGATGTCATCTCGAATCTGAAAAGCAATTCCCAAATGGTTGGCGAAGTCTCCCAAACCCTGCAACACCGTGGTGTCTGTAGTTCCGAGACTTCCCCCAAGTTGGGCACACGCCACCAAAAGTGCCCCAGTTTTTCCCGAGACGATGTCGAGGTATTCCTCAACAGTTAAACCATCATCACCACGCTTCACCAATTGATGAATTTCTCCAGCACACACCCGGCGGGTGGCTTCACCCAGCGCCAAATCAAACTCAGGCCGACCCAATGAAGCAATCAATCGGAAGGAACTGGCAATCAACCAGTCGCCCAAAATGACCGCAGCTTCATTGCCTTGCAAAGCGTTGATGGTTGGCGTGTTACGCCTCAAATCTGCCTCATCAAGGACATCATCATGCACCAAGGTTGAGATGTGGATCAATTCCACTGTTGCCGACAACACTCGTGCAGCATCGGATTGAGGGTCTGCTCCACAAACTTCAGCACACGTCAAGGTGAGTGCAGGGCGAAGCATTTTGCCTCGAAAATGAGACACGGAGGGGATCAATTCCCGCAGTCCAGGTTGATCAGATTGGATGGCTTGATCCATTTTGCGGCGCACAGCATCCAGCAAGGGCTCAAGAGCACCAAGGGCTTCAGATGGAGTGACGGAAAATCCCATAGGAATCG
>CAXBRK010000070.1:0-10696 GCA_963978155.1 uncultured Phycisphaera sp.
CAAGAGCAGCCTCGGCCAAAGCCGCCCTGATGCGGGAACTGGAAACCCGTTCGCCTCCCACTTGCACATCTTCGAGGACGTGCCCCTCAAAGCCCAACTGAGGTCCCAGATCCTGCAACAGCGTCGCGGTTCCCGAGCGACCATGCCCAAATCGAAAATCCTCTCCCACCACCAAACGGCTGAATCGGTGACGGGCGTGCAGATCACGGATGAACTCGAAGGCTGGGGTCTCCAGCAGACCAGAACGAGGGTCCAAGCGGATCACCCGCGCCCCCTGCTTCCTGAGTTCTCGAGAACGGGTCCGCCACGTGGTCAAGGGAAGGGGTGTGGTGTGGCCCAGCACGGTTTTGGGATGCGGATGGAAGGCGGCTGCCAGCACCCGGTACCCGTCTTGGGCGGCTCGCACCAGAAGGGCCTGGTGGCCCACGTGGACCCCATCCAGCACTCCGATCACCATTGCACGCTGCGGATTCATTTCCGGCACAATAGGATGTCTCCAGAGTCGCGAGGTGCCCCAACGATGTCGCAAACCGACCCCAATCAATCGCTCGCTGCCGATGAAGCCCAGCAGCTGCTCATTGATCTTCGCGAATCCCTCGCGACCGCAGCGGAGGACATCGGTCCACGATTCCTCGACATCATGCCGTTGTCTTATTTTCAAGACACACCCCACGAAGAACGCCTGACCCACTTGCGTGCCATCCTCGCCGCCCGCGCTTCAGGCCGTTTGCCTTCATTGGACCTTCGTGACGGCGAAAACCGGATCACGTTTATCCGGCCCAATGACCACCCTGGACTGTTGGCCGAAGTGGTGGGACAACTCCCCCACGATCGACCTTTGATCTCCGCCAAAATCCACTCCGCCCACGACGCCTCGCTGGCCATCGATACCTTTGAATTTGGCGAGAAGCCCCGATTCGACATCAGCGATCCCGAGCAGACCGCATGCATGGAACGGGCAGTTGCGTTTGCCGCGGAAAACCATCCTGAGATCACCGAAGACGAAGTGCGTGATTTCATCCAACGCTGCACCGCTGATTATGTCTTTTCGGTCAGTCCTCTCCGGTTCTGCCAACACCTCAAAATCTTCCGCGAACTGTCCGGGACCGAAGGCACGATTGTTCGGCTCGAGCAAGAGAAAGACGAGCGATACAGCCGCATCGTGGTGGCCGTGATGAACGCCTCGACCCGCAGGATGCTGGAGCGTGTGGCCGAACGGTTGGCCATTGATGGCATCGATATTTTCCGGGCGTATCTCGACAGCATCGACGACGGTGACAACGGTCAGATCACTCTGCTTGGTTTCGTCGTTCAACGCGAACAAGGTGTCCTCGTTGAAGACAGCGCGCTTTGGCGTGTCATTCGCCGAGACCTGCAACGGAACAAATGGGTCGACACCGCCGCCCTCAAGTTGTCGTATACCCACGCCGGACTTGGCCAACGACACGCAGAAGTGCTGGATGCGGTTATCGAATTGGCCCACCAAAAGTTGGTCAAAGTCAACCGTTGGGCATACAGCCGGGTCCGCTTGCGTCGATGGACCAGCGAAAACATTGAGCTTTGTCAAAAGATCGCCGACCTCTTGCTGGCTCGCTTCGACCCCGACAACCCACTTCCCGAGCCCGACTTCACCTTGCGGCTGGCCGATGTGCGTGAGGAAGTGGAACGGGTTGATTTCCAAGACACTCGGATTGCCATCCAGGCCATGCTGGACGCCGTGTTGGCGGTTCGGCGCACCAACGTCTTCCTCGACGAACGTTACGGGCTGGCCTTCCGAATCGACCCGGCGTACTTGCACCACGAGGATCGGCCCGCGCTGCCCTTCGGTGTGTTCTTCGTCCGGGGACGAAACTTCGCGGGCTTCCACGTGCGCTTCCGCGATATCGCGCGGGGTGGCCTCCGAATCATTCGGACGCGGACCGAAGAAGTCCATGCTCGCGAAAGCGAACGCTTGTACGACGAAGCCTTCAACTTGGCCTTCGCCCAACAACTCAAGAACAAGGACATCCCGGAGGGTGGAGCCAAGGCCGCCGTGTTGGCAGACCCGTACGCTCGCCACAACCGAGTGGTGAAAGCCTTCGCGGATTCTCTGCTCGACCTCATCACCCCCGAGCCACACACCAAAGACCGAATCGTCGACCATCTCGGACACGATGAACTCCTGTACCTCGGACCGGATGAGAACATCCTTCCGGAGCACATTGTGTGGATGGCCAAGCGTGCCGTGCGGCGGGGTTACCCACTTGCATCTGCCTTCATTTCTTCGAAGCCTGGTGCCGGCATCAACCACAAGGATTACGGCGTGACCTCGGAAGGCGTGAACGTCTTCCTGCATGGGTCTTTGCCCGCCATTGGCATCGACCCGGATGTCGATAGCTTCACCGTCAAGATGACCGGTGGCCCCGACGGGGATGTCGGAGGCAATTTCATTCGGATCGCCAAGGACACCTACGGAGACCGAATCAAGATCATCGGTATCGCCGATGGATCAGGGTGTGGCGAAGATCCGCAAGGATTGGATCTGCAGGAACTTCTTCGCCTGTTTGAAGCCGAATTGCCAATCGCCGAGTTTGACCAAAGCAAGCTGTCCAGCGAAGGTCGAATCGTGACACTCGATGATCCTGATGGCCCAGTCCTGCGGAACACGCTTCACAACCGCTTGGTGGCTGATGCCTTTGTCCCTTGCGGGGGGCGACCAGCGGCCATGAACGAAAACAACTGGGACGACTTCCTTACCCCAACCGGAACCCCCAGCAGCCGACTGATCGTCGAAGGCGCCAACCTCTTCTTGACGCCCGAAGCTCGGGAACAGCTCAGCAAGAAAGGCGTCTTGATCCTCAAAGACTCCAGTGCCAACAAGTGTGGGGTCATCACGAGCTCCTACGAAATTTGCTCCAACATGCTCGTCTCCGAGCAGGACTTCATGCCCATCAAAGACCGCTTCGTGGGAGAAGTCATCCCCCGCCTGCACCAATTCGCCCGGGCCGAGGTGCAACTGCTGCACCGATTGCACAAGCATCACCCGGACTGGACGCTGCCTGACATCTCAATCCACATGAGCCGGGTCATGATGCGCGTCGCAGATGCCATTGAAATTGGCCTCGACCAAATTGAGCAAGCAGCACCACAGGCGGTCCGACGCTTGGTGACCGATCACATTCCCGAAGTGATTCAGGAAATTGCAGGCGACGCACTCTGGGAAGACCTCCCGGCCGCGTATTTGCGATGGCTGAAAGCCAAAGCCTTGGCCGCTCGTATCGTGTACCGAGAAGGCACCGACGCCGTGGAGAGTCTCCCCGCCGAGCACCTGCCGGCTTTTGCCATCGAATTCCTCGCGATCGACGACGAAACAAGAAAGCTCGCTCGAACCATCGAAGAAAGTGATCTTCCAGACCGTGATCGGGTTGCTGATCTGCTTCGAAAAGCCGGGTTGGCCAGCGCGATGGGCGCTGATCACAACTGCTGAGGCCAACTGAAGCACCGCCAAGCGGTTCAAAGAGCGAAGTATTTGGCTTCAGGATGGTGGACCACGATCGCACTGGTCGATTGCTCAGGGTCGATCTGATGGTTCTCGGTCAAACGGCAGCCAATGCGTTCGGGCTGGAGGAGACGGAACAATTTCGTCTGATCAGCCATGTCTGGACAGGCCGGATAACCAAACGAGTATCGGCTGCCACGGTATTGCTGTCGGAAGAGTTCTTCGGGCGTTACTGCATCATCGGCATCGATGCCGAGCTCCGCGCGCATCCGCTTGTGCCACAACTCCGCCAAAGCCTCAGCGGTTTCGACCGCAAAGCCATGCAGGTACAAATACTCGGAGAAATCTCCCGACTCAAACAACGATTTGCATCGGGCGGTGGCCTCTTCGCCAACGGTCACGCATGACATGCCAATGACATCATCTTCGCCAAAGAAATCACTGATGCAAAGACGACGTCTTTCGGCTTGCCTTGGGAACGAAAACCGCTCCAGCTCAGTTTGGCCATCTTCTTCGAGGACAACGAGGTCATCGCCTTCGCCACGACAGCGGAACCAGCCGTACACCACCTTGGGCTGCAGGATCTTCTCCTCAAGACATTGCAGTGACAGTCGATCGATCACTGGATCGGCATGTTCGGCAAGCCAAGCATCGTGTTCGGCTTCACTGCGACTCCCCCGCTTCATCTGCCATTGCCCTCGGGTCAGAGCCTTTCGGTTGAGGTAGGGCCAGATCGAACGGCAATCGAGATCTTGAACAACGCGGGTCCCCAAGAAAGGAGCGGCCGGGGCGGTGACCGGCTGAATTTTGGCCGCGACTGCTGCCGGACTCTCTGCACGCTTGGCTTGAGCAGCTTGCGCTTTGGCCACCGCCTGCTCGCGTTTGTCGGTGCGAGAAGAAATGGCCTCACGCTCTTGCTGCACCTCGCCTTGAACGATCAAATCCATCAATCGAAGTCCATCAAAGGCATCTTGGGCATACAGGCACTCACCCTGGTAGAGCGGACGCAAATGACCTTCACAATGGCGGCGGGAAAGCGCGGCCCCGCCCAGCAAAACTGGGATGGCCACATCGTTGGCATTGAACGTCTCGAGATCAGACTCCATCACCATCACGCTTTTGACCAAGAGTCCCGACAGCCCAATCGCATCCGGCTGATGCTCTGAAACCGCAGCCATAATCGACTCGGCTGTCTGCTTGATGCCAATGTTGTGCACCGTGTACCCGTTGTTGGTCAAAATGATGTCGACCAGATTTTTACCAATGTCGTGCACATCACCCTTCACGGTCGCCAGCACAATACTGCCCTTTGAAGTGCCTTCCACTCGATCAAGATGCGGCTCAATCCGGGAGACCGCCGCCTTCATGACTTCAGCACTCTTGAGAACAAACGGCAGTTGCATCTTCCCGGCACCGAACAATTCGCCGACTTCCCGCATGGCATCCAGCAAATGCAAATTGATGATGTCCAGGGGAGGGATAGACGCGAGCGCTTCGTCAATCAAGCACTCCAAGCCGCCTTTGCGGCCATCGATAAGTTGCTTGCGGAGACGATCCTCCAAGGGGAGATCGGTTTCCACTTCAACTTCAGCCGCAACGGTCTGTCCGGCAAAGGCATCGGAGAAAATCGCCAGTGGATCGTCGGTCTCAGTGCCGTCGGACAACACCACGGGGCTCGAAGGAGATCGGTCATAGATCAGATCAAGGGCCATCTCCCAATGTTGATCTTCAATCCTGGTACGAGGCAAAATCTTGGACGCGTGCATGATGGCACTGGTCAGCCCTGCCAATTGCAATTCGTGCAAGAAGACACTGTTGAGCACCATCCGAGCGGCGGGCTTCAGTCCGAAAGAGACGTTCGACAATCCACACGTGATCTGTGCCTCGGGGAATGCTTCAGCAATCCGTCTGACCCCTTCGATGGTCTCCAACCCCGACCGGCGATCTTGGGCCATCCCGGTCGAGATGGGAAGCACCAATGGATCAAAGAACAGGTCCTCGGCATGGAATCCATGAACCTTGGTGGCACGCTCGTGCATCCGTGCTGCGACTTCCAATTTTCGGTCCGCAGTTCGAGCCATGGCCTCTTCGGGATCGTCATCAATGCAGCCCAAGACAATGGCCGCACCATGCTCGCGAGCCAATTGGCACAACTCATCAAATTTCGGCTCCCCCTCTTCGAGGTTGGCACTGTTGACAATGGCCCGGCCCCCGCACGATTCCAAGCCCGCGCGGATGGTCTTGATTTGGGTTGAGTCAATCATCAAAGGGATGTCCACCCCTTTGGCGATACGAGAAATCACTTCCCGCATGTCCTGTTCGTTGTCGCGTCCCGCGTAATCAACATTCACATCAAGAACATGGCTGCCATCGCTGGCCTGCTCCGAGGCCAACTCGACGATGGCATCCCAGTCTTCAGCCTCCAAGAGACGTTTGAAAGCCCGAGAGCCTGAAGCATTGGTGCGCTCACCAACGATCTGAACGGAATTCTGTTGGCGATGCTCAACCGCGCCAAACACCGAGCTGGTGGATGGTGCGAAAGAGACCTGGCTTCGAGAGGCCGGAGCGGAGTGCTCCAACATGCCCCGAAGGGCGCCGATGTGCTTCGTGGTGGTGCCGCAGCAACCGCCAATCATGCTGACGCCCAGATCTCCGACAAATCCAGACATGCGTTGCGCCATAGGTTCCGCTTGCAATGGGTATTCGGTCCGGCCGTCAACCAGGATGGGCAATCCCGCATTGGGGACAACTGAAATGGGACGATCCCAATGCTTGGCCAGCCATTCCACGTGTGGCGTCATCTCGGCCGGACCTGTCGCGCAATTGAGTCCCAAACTGGCCACGGGCAGACGCCGCAGGGTGGCAGCCACGGCCGCAATTTCAGAGCCAACCAGCAACGTCCCGGTGGTTTCGACCGTCACCGAAACCATGATGGGCAATTGTTCTGGACCCAGACCTCTTGCCTCAAGGGCATGCAAAGCAGCGTGGACCGCGCAACGAATCTGCAAAGGGTCTTGACAGGTTTCGACCAGAAGGGCATCAACTCCACCGTCGAGCAGACCGTCAATCTGCGTTCGGTAAGAGTCATGCATCGCTGACCAGTCCGTTTGCCCCAAGGTCAGCAAGCGCGTGCCGGGGCCGATGGATCCCAAGACATACCGCGACCCACCTGCAGCAACGCACGCCGCGCGGGCGATTTCTGCTGCTTCTTGGTTGAGCTTTCTCGTGTCACCTTCCAGCCCGAATTCAGCAAGCACCAAACGGTTGGCGCCGAACGTGTTGGTCTCAACCGCGTCGGCACCGCTCTCCAGAAAAGACGCATGAATGGACTGCACCAATTCGGGACGACTTCGCACCAGAATCTCGGTGCAGTTCTCTTGGCAGAGGTAATCCCGATCCACATCCAAGTCCATGTCCTGAATGGCTGATCCAAAGCCACCGTCCAAGAGCAAAGCATCATGTTTCAGACGATGAGCGAACGTGGGCATTGGGGGCAATGGTAGGGAGTCAGGAGGTTGATGTCCATCCATCCGGATGGATGGATGCTTCCCATGTATTGGCCCATATTCACCATTTATGGCATGATTAAGTTATGAATTCTTGTGCCATACCTCTGCTGATCATGGGACTGGTCGGTGAGCTGCCGACCCCCGACGAACTTCTGGCAAAAGCCACCGCCGCTCTTGGGGGCGAGGCTGCACTGGCCACCAACCTTCAGACCTCGTGGACGGTGACCAAAGTGGCTCCGGATGCCGACTCCAGCACCGCTCCAACCGCCAAGGAAGAGGTCACGGTCAAAGTGAGCAACTCCTCCTATGAGTTGAAGGTGAAGCAGGGCAAAGGGCACCTCACGCTCTTCCACACGGCCAATTTTGACTGGATGCAACTGCCCCAGCACACCAAGATCCCACCGGTTCGGATCTCTCAGGATCGGCTGCATCAGTGGGATCCGATCGCCCAACCCCATCTTGAATTCCTTCATGCGTGGAACCGGCGTCCTGAACGACGCACCATGGGCTTGGTGATGCGAGGCGATGAGGCGTGCTATCGGATTCGCCTCGCGGGATCCAGCGATCCCACCTTCCTTGAGGAAGGCGCCGAATTCGTGTACCTGTCTGTCATCACTGGTTTGCCTGTGACCCATGAGTCAGCGGCGAACTCACGCAGTGGCGCCCGCCGCATCACCGACTTCAAAAATTGGGAAGCCACCGGCCCCATCAAACTCCCCAAACAACTGACTCTGACCGGAATCAACGGCAAGGTCCGCCTGGTCAACAAAACTGCCGCATCCATTCTGGAAGTCCCACTGGCCTTGGAGGTGCCCCAAAAAGTCAAGGACGCCAAGGACCCGAATCGGGTCCTGATCCCCGACGGGCCATCTCTGGCCACCCAAACTCCGGTCGCGTCCGAACCCGAACAGCCAGAGGCCATCGAGCCTGGCCCCAAACCACTTGACCCCGAGCAACCAACTGCCCCAGAACAATCCACGAAGTCGCCATGACCGAACCGGTGGTGACGATTGAAGACGGGGTCAAACGCTACGGCACCAAATTGGCCCTCAACCGAGTCAACCTCCAGTTGGAACGGGGCATGCGGTGTGGGCTCTTGGGCCCCAACGGTGCTGGTAAGAGCACGCTGATCAGAACGCTGACCGGCATCCTTCGACTGGACGAGGGCCAAGTGAGTGTCTTGGGTGAAAGCCCCGAAGCCGCGCGAAGCCGAGTGGGATATCTGCCTGAAGAACGCGGCGTCCCCCGCCGAGCCAAGGTGGGCGAATGGCTGGGCTTCCTTGGAAAGTTGCGAGGTTTAACCGCGCAAGAGGCGCGAAAGCGAGCCCTCCACTGGCTCGAGAAGGTGGACCTTCCCGGGGTGGAACGATCGCGGTGCCGAGAACTGTCCAAGGGTATGCAGCAGAAAGTGCAACTTGCGGCGGCACTGCAACACGAACCTGACTTGCTCATCTTGGATGAACCCTTCAGTGGACTTGATCCCGTTGCGGTGCAACTTCTTGAGGACTTGATTCGCGAAGCCTCCGAGCGCGGCGCCACCATCTTGCTCTCAACCCACTTGCTGCCTCAAGCCGAAGCACTTTGCGACCACGTGCTGCTGCTCAGGCAAGGACAGACCTTGGCTTCAGGACCACTCCAACAGGTCTTGGCCCAAGGCAACCCAAAAATTGAACTGCGAGCCGAGACCGCACCGCCCCATGCGGTCAATATCGGGGATGACCGCTGGATCATCGAAGCCCAAGACAGCACCATCGATGAGGTCTTCCGCGAGGCCGCGCAGTGGCCCGGTGTTCGAGAAATCCGCAGGACCGGTCGCCAACTTCGGGACTTCTTCTCGGAGGATGCTGATGCGTGATCTTCGAACCATTGCTTGGCGCGAGTTCCGCGAAACCGCATTGACCCCAGCTTTCTTGATCAGCTTGATTGCGATGCCTCTGGTGTTGGTGGTTGTGGCCGTGCTTTCATCTGGGATGGCCCTGACCCATACCGAACCACCGGTGTCGGGCACGATTTGGATCGAGAGCAGTGAGGCATTCCGAACCGCTTTCACCGAACGATTGAAACGTGGCGTGGCTGCCGAAAGTGTCGGGGACTTGCCCTCGGTCACGGTGAATTTTGAAGGCGAGGTCGCCGCGGGAACGCGAACCGATCCTCCGAACGCTTCAAACCCGGTCGTGGCGACGGTTCCTGACAGCCTTCTGAACCCGGAGAAGTTGGAAGGCGAGATCCTCCTCACGCTGCACGATGCCCTCGGTCGTCCCCAAGTGGATGCCGTGGAGACTGCATTGGCAGACACGGTGGTGCAACTTCGTCAACGCCGAGCTGAAGTGGATCCGACCCTCATCGACCGGCTGCGCACCCCCCCACCCATCATGACCACCCGCATTGATGAGCAAGGCCTTACGGCTGAAGATGCGCAGTCACGCAAGCTCAGAGCCCTGGTGATTCCCATGGGATTGATGTTCCTGCTTTGGGGCGCAAGCTTCGGAACCAGCGCGCAACTCATGCAAACCACATTGGACGAAAAAGCCAACAAGGTGGTGGAAGTCTTGCTGAGTACCACTTCTCCAGAACGCCTCATGATGGGCAAAATTCTCGGTCAAAGCGGGGTGGCCCTTACCACGGTCGGGATTTACGGCGGACTCGGCATCAGCGCCCTCATCGCCGCCGGAAAAGCAAGTTTGATCTTGGATCCACAGTTGCTCTGGCCTCTGGCATGGTTTGCTTTGGCGTTCCTTGGGGCCGCAGCCATTCTGGCCGCGGTGGGCGCGGTGGTGCATGACCAAAGGGAAGCTGGCAACCTCATGGGCCCGATTGTGGCGCTGCTTGGGGTGCCCGTCTTCTTCATCATGCCGATCGCACAAGCCCCCCACGGCATGCCCGCCAGCATTGCCTCATTTGCCCCGATCATTGGGCCTTACATCATGGCCATGCGAAGTGCGGGAGAAATCCCCGTCCCGGTTTGGCAAGTTGGGGTCGGTCTTGTGTGGCATGCCGCCATCACCAGAACCCTCTTGGTTGGCGCTGGACGCGTTTTCCGGGTGGGAATCCTGTCCAGTGGCACCCCGCCCAAGCTCACCACCCTGCTCCGGTGGCTGATTCGACCCTAAGAGGGAAAAAATCCCGCAGATTGGCATTCAGAGCCGATTTTGTTCGTTCTACAGAACGACATGAGGTCCCAAATGTTTCCACGTCAATTGATCGTTTCCCTGCTGGCCATAATTTTTATGGCCCCCACAGCCTCCGCCCAAATCGGGGCAGCCGCAGGCATTGCCGAATACATGAATCCGTATTTTCTTCGGCGAGATCTCAAACTCATCACCGAGATCTTCGAGTTGGATGAGGGACAACAGGCCGTCTTCGAGGCCTTCTACTTCGAGTACGAGGATTCTCACGAACAAGGACGGACCACCACCACCGACAGCTTTGAGAACTTGCAAGCTCGGGTCAAGGAGGGCATGAACGAAGAAGAACTGCTTCGTGAAGTCTTCCGTCCTTTCCGCGAACAAGCAGACCGATGGCACGACAACCGTGATTTGCTCCTCGCCAGTTTGCGCTCGGTACTCAATGCTGACCAATTGGCCCGCTGGGACGAGATGATGCGATCTTTGCGTCTTGAAAAAGAACTGGGTCGTTGCAACGTTTTGAGCGGCGAGTCTGTCAATCTGCGGCGCGTTCTTCGAACCACCGAGATTCCCCTAGACGCACA